>NZ_CADFEC010000004.1:0-365767 GCF_902833195.1 Burkholderia sp. BCC1638 | reverse complement strand
AACATCACGGGCAAGGCGGCGGAAGCGGCGCTGGGCGCGGCACACATCACGGTGAACAAGAACGCGATCCCGAACGATCCGGAAAAGCCGTTCGTGACGAGCGGGATCCGTCTGGGTTCGCCGGCCATGACGACGCGCGGCTTCGGCGCGGCGGAAGCGGAGACGGTCGGCAACCTGATCGCCGATGTGCTCGAGAACCCGGAAGACGCAGCGACGATCGAGCGTGTGCGCGCGCAAGTAGCCGAGCTGACCAAGCGTTTCCCGGTTTATCGCTGATCCAGCATGCGCTGCCCGTTCTGCCGGCATGAGGACACGCAGGTCGTCGACTCGCGTGTGTCCGAAGATGGCGCCGCGATTCGTCGGCGCCGTCGTTGTTCGGCTTGCGACAAGCGCTTCACGACGTACGAGCGGGTCGAGCTGAACTTGCCGGCCGTCGTGAAGAAGGACGGCAGCCGCACGGAATTCGACCGTCGCAAGATCGTCGCCAGCATGCAACTCGCGCTGCGCAAGCGGCCGGTTGCGGCTGACGCGATCGACGCGGCGGTCGCCCGCATCGAGTATCAACTGCTCGCAACCGGCGAGCGCGAAGTGCGTAGCGAGAAGCTTGGCGAACTCGTGATGAACGAGTTGCGCGGCCTCGATACGATCGCCTATGTCCGTTTCGCATCGGTATACCGCCGGTTCGAGGATGTTTCCGAATTTGCCGACGTGATCGAAGAGTTCCGTCGCGCGTCCCCCTCCAAGCCTCCGCGTAAGCGCTGACGCGCTGCGTCCGTTCATCGTCTTCTCCGTGGGTTCAGTTCGCGCCGATTGTGTCGGCCGCGATCGCATGTCGCCAGTCGGCCGTTCGGCTAATGGCGCGTGTGTGCTTGCGTCGCTACAGTCGTCGCATCACGTTGACGGAGGGCGATGGCGATGGGACTGCCCCGACAGGGCGTTGAACAACGCATGCGATGCGGCGGCGGCTTTACGCTCGTCGAGCTGATGGTCGCGATCGCGCTGGCAGCCGCGATCGGACTATACGCAGCACCTGCATTCGATCAGTGGCACATGCGTGAACGTGTGGATGCACGCTCACGTGCGTTGCTCGGCGCGCTGTCGTTTGCGCGCACCGAGGCGACACGTCTCGGCGTGCGCGTCACGCTGTGCAGGGCCGGGCGCAACGGCGATTGCGTGCATTCCGGCGAGCGGTGTGACCTGGCGGGATGGTCATGCGGCTGGATCGTCAGCGGGCAGTTCGACGGACGGTCGCGCGTGCTGCGGCGCTATCCGCGCGATGCCGACATTGCCGTCGCGGGGGCGGCGCACGATCTGGCATTTGCTCCGCCGGCGGGCCAGGTGCTTGGCGGGATCAGGCGTTTCGAGTTGCGTCCGCGGCGCACGCTGTCCGGTGACGACACACGCGTGTCGCGCTGCATTCGGATCGCGGCAGGCGGCCGGGCGCGCGTCGTTGCCGGTCATTGCGAAGCGGCATGAAGCGCACGCGCAAGTCCATGCACGGCACGTCGCTGCTCGAAGCGGTGCTGGCCGTCGCGCTACTTGCAACGGTGATGCTTGCGGTGGCCGGCAGCCAGCTTGCGATGACGCGCGCGCAGCGCGCGACGATCTGGCGTGAGCGCGCGCTCTGGCTGGCCGATGCTCGCGTTGAGAGCCGGCGCGCAGTGGCGGGCGCCGACGACGGCATCGTGGCGCTCGCGTCTGCGTCGTTGCCCGGTGGCACGACGGCGCTCGACGATGGGCCGGCGAGTGTCCGCTACGTGACGGTCGGCTGGCGTGACGCTCAGGCCTCCGCGCCGACATCGGCGCGCTGCGAAAGTGCGCGGGCAGCAGTCGGGCCGCCGTCGTGCGTGCGGATGCCGTTTCGGGAGGCCGAGGACGATGCCGATGAACGGTGAGCGCCGCAGCCGCGCGCATACGCTGCTCGAAGTGCTGATCGCGATGACGGTCGGTCTGCTGGTGCTTGCCGCTGCCGGTGCGCTGTACCACGCCCAGCGCGTTGCGCAGCGGCGAGCGGAAGACGGCTTCCGGATGCGCGATGCGGCCGCGACCGCACTGATGCTGATCGGCGAGCAGATCCAGATGGCCGGGTTTCGCCCGCTCGATGTCGAAGGTGCGCCATCGTTACCGCCGGTGTTTGGCTGTTCCGCGGGGCGCGTGCGAGGCAATGGAGCGCAGGTGCGCTGCGAAACCGTGCGCGCAGCGTCGGACGCATTGCTGGTTCGGTATGTCGGCGATGCCGTGTCGACGTGGCCGACGATTGGGGCACAGGTGTCGGATTGTCTCGGGCAGGGCGTTGGCGCTCCTGGTGCGCGGCCGCTCGTGGAAAACCGTTTCGACGCGCATGTCAGCCCGTCGACGGGCGAGCCCGAGTTGTACTGCGAGGGAAGCGGGCGCCCGGGTACGCCGCAACCCGTCGTGTCCGGCATCGACCAACTGCGTGTGCGTTACCTTCGGCGCGAAGCCGCGCAGTTCGTCGACGCAGGGGCGATGAGTAGCGGCGACTGGCGCGATGTCGTTGCCGTGCATGTGTGCGTGCGTGCGCGTGGCGAACCGATGCACGCGCCCGCGCGTCATGTCGATTGCGATGGCCGCACGGCTGTTTCGCCGAATGGTCGCGCGCATCTGGTGCTGCATCGAATTGTCGCGTTGCGCAATGCCGCGGTCGCATCCACGGATCCCGTGGGTGATGCGGCGCAGGATCATGGGGTGTTGCGATGATCTACGCAAACCGATTCGTCGACGAGCTCGCGATGCGAATCGCAGCAGGTCGCGCAAGGCAGCGCGCGGTGGCGTGCCGCGACAGGCGACATGCGGCGCGCGGTGAGGGTCCCATGCTGAGCGGAACAATATCACGCGCACGCTTTCCGTCCACCAGTCGCGGCTGGCGTCGCGACGCGGGCCTTGCACTGCCGGCCGTGATCGCGGTCGGCGCGGCGGTCGCCGCGCTGACCGGCACATGGTTCGAATCCGCGTTGACGGAATCGCGCCGCACGCGTGCATTGTCGGACCGTCTGATCGCATTTCACGCAGCCGATGCAGCGCTGGCAGCCTGCACGGCGCGATTGCTCCGAGGCGGGGCGCCATACATCGACGAACCGGCGTCACCTGTCGAGCCGGACGCATGGCGGCGTGCGCCTGCGCTGGGCGTCGCCGAAGCGTTTGCCCCGTTCGCCTCCTGGCCGATGGCGGCCCAGCCGCCGCGATGCCTGATCGAAGCCTGGCGAGGTGTCGGTTCGCAAGAGAGCCGTGCTTACCTCGTCACCGCGCGTGGTGTCGGCAGCCATGCGTCGAGCGTGGTCTGGCTGCAGAGCCAGGTCGCGCTGCGAGACGGACGCATCGTTGCACAGCGCTGGCGGCGCGTCGCGGCGGTTCATCGATGAAACAGCCTCGATTGCTGCACCGATCGGTGGCGTTCACGTTGCTCGAACTGATGATCGTGCTCGCGATCGTTGCCGCGCTGGCCGGGTGGGGTATTCCGTCATATCGCGAGCATGTCGCGCGCGTGCATCGCGCATCCGCAGTCGCTGCGCTTTATCGCGCCGCTCAGTACCTCGAAACACTCGACGGCGCGCCGCCACGGACGCTGCCAGACGCATATACGCAGGCGCCCCCGGACGGGCAGGCGGTCTACGAAGTGGCGCTGCGGCGAACAGCGGGCGACGATGCGCCGGTGGCCTACGAACTCGTTGCGCGCCCGCTCGATGCAGGCCCGATGCGCGACGACGCATGCGGTGCGTTCACGCTGCGCGCGGACGGGACCAAAGGCAACGCGGGATCGAACGACGCAGAGGCGGACTCGCGGGAGCGGACATGCTGGGGCGTGCGTTGATAACGCGATCACGCACGGGAAACACACAGCGGCGCCGGGCGCGTGCGCGCCTGGGTGTCAGTCGTCGTTCGCGGCAGGTTCGCGCTCGTCGCGCGACTGTTTCCAGATCCGGTAGATCTCCCATGCAGCGAAGCCGACGGAGCCCCACTTCAGCGCGGGGCCCGCGCTCGCGCGCAGCAGCGAGCGTATGGGTTTCGCCAGCACGAGCGACGCGAGCGAACTCAACATCGGGTACTGGTTGACGAGCTGGCCGAGGCTCGCGTTCAGGTTCTTGGCGGACTGGCTGAACTTCGTGCCCGACAGTCCCGGGACGAATACCTTGAGCCAGCTGAAGCGCGTGACGGCGTGGCGCATTTCGGCGGCGGCTTCGGCAAGCTCGAGCCGCTCGACCTCGGATCGCAGGATCAGCAACTCCTTGCGGAGCGCGCGATGCTGCGACGCGTTCCAGTTCGATCGCGACGAATGGGGGCGGGTCGAATGGCCCGTGACGTTCTGGCTCATGGCGCGTCGGCGAAGTAGGTGAGAGAGGGGAACGCGACTGCGTTCACGGCTTGCCGCGGAAAATTTCGCGGTCTTTCTCGAGCTCGGCGAGCGTCGCCTCGAACACGGTCGGCGCGTCTCGCAGGCCCGAACGCGCTTTCAGCGCACATACGATGCCCGCGATCGCGTACAACGCGGTGATGGCCGCGAGCGACTGCCAGCGATAGGTATCCCAGAACGCGATCGTGACGAGCACGGTCAGGCTGATGAGCGCCATCGTCGCGAGCATCATGGCCGCGAGCCCGAGGAACAGCACGCCCATCAGGCGTTCCTTCTCCTCGGCGAGTTCGATGCCGACCAGTTCGAGGCGCGTTTGCAGGAGGCCGATCGCGGAGCCGACGAGGCGGCGCAGCGGTCCCTGGCCGGACGGCTGCGGGTGGGTGTCTGTCGTCATGGATGAGGCGCTTGTGCGCGCAATAAGCGGCTAGGGCAAAGCCAGCCGGCGGCGAACCGTCGGCTGGCTTCGGCACCCATGCACCGCACCGGGCGGCACATGGGGCGGAACGGCGCTGAGCGCGTTACTTGCGGTTGATCAGCAGGCCGATCAGCACGCCGACGCCGGCGGCGACGCCGATCGACGTCCACGGATGCTCGTGCACGTAGTCGTCGGTCGCGCGCGCGGCCTTCTTGCCTTTCTCGACCACCACGACCTGGACGTCGGTTGCCTTTTCCTTGGCCTGCTTCAGGCGCGACATGGCTTTTTCGCGCAACTCGGCCGCCCGGTCGCCCGTGCTGCTCGCTGCCTGCTTGAGCAGATCCTCGGCGTCCGCGAGAACGGTTTTGATATCCGACATCAGTTTCTCCTTGTTGATTTCCGACATTGCAACTCCCTTCATGCTGTCATGCTGCAGGTTCACATCGTAGCGAAACCCCTGCCGGCTGGCGAGCCGGGAAGACACGCGGCGGCGGTGCAAGACCACATGGTAAACGACCCGTAAGTATTGACAGAGCCGCAAATGCTGCGAAAAGTTTCCCTTGTGGCCGTCCGTCCTGCCCCGATACCGGGTAAAAATGACAAAAAAGTATGAATATCAAACAGAATAATCGTTCGCACCGCCCATTGCTTCCCGTAAGCTGATGGACTGTCCCGCGCCGTCCAGCGCGCGGTTTCAACCAGCATCGTTCGAGGAGGGAACATCATGAGTCTGCGTCTTGGTGACATTGCACCGGATTTCGAGCAGGAATCGAGCCTGGGCCCCATCAAGTTTCACGAGTGGCTGGGCGACAGCTGGGGCGTCCTGTTCTCGCACCCGGCCGACTACACGCCGGTCTGCACGACTGAACTCGGGCTGACCTCGAAGCTGAAGGGCGAATTCGAGAAACGCAACGTGAAGGTGATCGCGCTGTCGGTCGACGGCGTCGAATCGCACAAGGGCTGGATCAACGACATCAACGAAACGCAGTCGACGGTCGTCGGTTTCCCGATCATCGCCGACGCGGACCGCAAGGTGTCGCAGCTGTACGACATGATCCACCCGAACGCGAACGAAACGCTGACGGTGCGTTCGCTGTTCGTGATCGACCCGAACAAGAAGGTGCGGCTCACCATCACCTATCCGGCCAGCACCGGCCGCAACTTCGACGAAGTGCTGCGCGTGATCGACTCGCTGCAGCTGACCGACAACTACAAGGTCGCGACGCCCGGCAACTGGAAGGACGGCGACGACGTCGTGATCGTGCCGTCGCTGCAGGATCCGGAAGAGCTGAAGAAGCGCTTCCCGAAGGGCTTCAACGCCGTGCGTCCGTACCTGCGCCTCACGCCGCAGCCGAACAAGTAAGCAGCGGCTGCCACGTCGGCGGCGCGTGACGAACGCGTGCGCCGATGAAAACGGCCCGCCCGGCAGCGATGCCGGGCGGGCCGTGTCGTTTCAGCGGCGACTACGCGACGCGACGGGCGCCGCGTTCCGCACGCGAATGGTCAGAAGAATGCCTGGATGCCCGTCTGCGCGCGGCCGAGGATCAGCGCGTGGATGTCGTGCGTGCCTTCGTACGTGTTCACCACTTCGAGGTTCACGAGGTGGCGCGCGACGCCGAATTCGTCCGAGATGCCGTTGCCGCCGAGCATGTCGCGCGCGAGTCGCGCGATGTCGAGCGCCTTGCCGCACGAGTTGCGTTTCATGATCGACGTGATCTCGACGGCCGCCGTGCCTTCGTCCTTCATCCGGCCGAGACGCAGCACGCCCTGCAGGCCGAGCGTGATTTCGGTCTGCATGTCGGCGAGCTTCTTCTGGATCAACTGGTTCGCGGCGAGCGGCCGGCCGAACTGCTTGCGATCGAGCACGTACTGGCGCGCGGTGTGCCAGCACGACTCGGCCGCGCCGAGCGCGCCCCAGGCGATCCCGTAGCGCGCCGAGTTCAGGCACGTGAACGGGCCGCGCAGGCCGCTCACGTTCGGCATCAGGTTCTCCTCGGGCACGAACACTTCGTCGAGCACGATCTCGCCGGTGATCGACGCGCGCAGCCCGACCTTGCCGTGGATCGCGGGCGCCGACAGGCCCTTCCAGCCCTTCTCGAGGATGAAGCCGCGGATCGCGTCCTTGCCGTCTTCTTCCAGTTTCGCCCACACGACGAACACGTCGGCGATCGGCGAGTTGGTGATCCACATCTTCGCGCCGGACAGCGAATAACCGCCGGGCACCTTCTTCGCGCGCGTGACCATGCTGCCCGGATCGGAGCCGTGGTTCGGCTCGGTCAGGCCGAAGCAGCCGATCCATTCGCCGCTCGCGAGCTTCGGCAGGTATTTCTGCTTCTGCGCGTCCGAGCCGAATTCGTGGATCGGCACCATCACGAGCGACGACTGCACGGACATCATCGAGCGGTAGCCGGAGTCGACGCGCTCGACTTCGCGCGCGATCAGCCCGTAACTCACGTAATTGAGGCCGGGGCCGCCGTATTCTTCCGGAATCGTCGGGCCGAGCAGGCCGATCTCACCCATCTCGCGGAAGATCTCGGCGTCGGTGCGTTCGTGGCGGAACGCCTCGGTGACGCGCGGCGCGAGCTTGTCCCGCGCATACGCGTGCGCGGCATCGCGCACCATCCGCTCTTCCTCGGTCAGTTGCTGGTCGAGCAACAGCGGATCGTCCCAATGAAAAGTTGCAGCGCTCATCGTGTCATCTCCTGTTGGCCAGGGTGGGCGCTTCAGCGCTTGCCCTGATCCCATGCTTGGCGGTCGGTCCCGGGCTGGCGCTTCGCGGCCTGCCCCGATGTCTAAAGTTCGCTTGACTCAAGTTCCGCTGTGCGGAACAATGTTTTGCAAAACGAACCCAGTGTAGCATCACATGACGCTTTCAACCATCGACGAAACCATGATCGACGAACGCAAGTTCGTCGTTGCGCTCGCGCGCGGGCTCGACCTGCTGCGCGCATTCCGGCCCGGCGAGACGATGCTCGGCAATCGCGACTTCGCGGAGCGCACCGGGCTGCCCAAGGCGACGGTGAACCGGCTCGCCTATACGCTGACCGTGCTCGGCTATCTGCGCTATGACGAGACGCTCGGAAAGTATGCGCTCGACGCCGGCGTGCTGTCGCTTGGCTACGCGCTGCTGTCCGGCTCGGGGACGCTCGATCTCGCCCGGCCGCACATGCAGGCGCTCGCGCGCGAGATCGGCGCGGCCGTGTCGCTCGGCTGCCGCGACGGGCTCGACATGATCTATCTGGAGACGATCCGCAGCGAAACCGCGCTGACGCTCGGGCTTGCGCCCGGCTCGCGGCTGTCGATGCTGACGAGCTCGATGGGGCGCGCGTACCTGGCCGTGCAGCCGGAGGACGTGCGCCGCGCGCTCTATGCGGATCTGCACCGGGCGGCCGGCGGCGCGGCCGACGCGGATGCGCTCGTCGCGGCCGCGCAGGACGCGGTGGCCGAGTTCTCCGCGGGCGGATGCTGCTATTCGTTCCGCGCGTGGCACATGGACGTGAACGCGGCGGCCGTGCCGTTTCGCGAACCGCGTGAAGGGCGCTGGCTGATCCTGAGCTGCAGCGGGCCTGCGTCGTCGATGGACGAGGACGTATTCCGCACGCAGGTCGGGCCGAAGCTGAAGGCGCTCGCGCAGCGGCTCGGGCAGACGGTCTGAAACGGGCGCCGCGAGCGGCGCGTCGCCGGGCCGACCGGGCGCCAGCGTGGCGGCCGCTGCCGGTTGCGTCGCGCGCGAGGCGCGCTCATCATCATCCACCGGTTCCCCGACGATGACGAGGTTCGCGATGTCCCACCCGGAAACCATGGAAGGCGGTTGCGCATGCGGGGCGATCCGCTACCGGATCGCCGGCATTCCGGCCGACGCAGGCTTCTGCCATTGCCGGCTCTGTCAGCGCACGACGGGGGCGGCGGTCGTCGCGTCGGCATCGGTGCCGCTCGACGCATTCGAATACCTGCAGGGCGAGCCGACGGTCTATGCGTCGAGCGCGTGGGGCGAGCGGCGCTTCTGCGGCCGCTGCGGCGCGCAGTTGGAGTATCGGCTGGCCGATGCGCCGACGACCGTGGAAATCAACTATGCAACGCTCGACGAGCCGGCGCGGCTGCGTCCCGCGTGGCACGTCTGGTACGGGGATCGCTTCCCGGGCATCGAGATCAACGACGATCTGCCGAAATTCGACGATGGCGGAAGGGCCTAGCGACGTGCCGGCGTCGAATCCGCGCACACGCGCGTTCGACCTTTCACGCATGAACGGAACAGGAACCGGCCATTATCGGGCGACGATGCACGCCGCCCCCGACTCCCGACGCAATACCAATACCGACAGCGGATTCCGCCATCCGCCGTGCCGCGCCCCGCGGGGGCCGGCCATTCGCCCGCTCAGGCCGGGACGACCTTCGAGAACACCGGCCCCTGCATGAACCGCACGTCGTGCTGGCGCAGCAGCTCGCACTGCGTCTCGTCGACGACGCCGTCGAAAATCAGCGGAATCCGCACGCGCTGCGCATATGCGACCAGCGCCTTCACCATCCCGTCGCGCAGCGCGATGCCCGCATCCATCTTGATGTAGTCGGGCCGCGCCATCTCCGATTCGACCGCGAGGATCCGGCCCGGGTCGGGCAGCTTGTCGGCGACCTTGAAACCGTGATGCTGGTAGCTGCGCGTCAGGTAGCCGAGGAAGGTCTTGTGCGCGACCGCGACCGCCGGCAGCTCGATCACGATCCGCTCGGTCGGCAGCCCGAAGCGCTGCAGCACCGACGAGAAATGCTTGCCGTGGTCGTACTTCACGCTCTTGAGCAGCCGTTCGTGCACGCGCAGGAACAGCAGCCCGTGGCGTTGCGCGCCGAAGAAGTTGATCGCGTGCAGCGCGCGAGACAGCCGGTCGATCGCGACGAGCGTCTGGTCGTCGACGGCCGAGTCGACCGGATCGTGCGGCGCGCCGGTGACCAGCGTGACGGCCTGGAAGCCGAGTTCGTCGCCGTAGCGCTCGATCGCGTCGGCGAACGACGTCGACTGCGGCGCGCCGGGCATCGTCACGTCGTAGATCGGTTCATAGGCGCTCGCGAGCGTGCGCTCCGGCAGATTTGCGCACGCGGTGCCGCCCGCTGCAAGCGCGAGGTGTTCCCGCAGATACGGCAATTGCCCGGCACGGACGACCAGCTCGGGAATGTTGGGCGGAATCATCGGCGTAGGAAGGAAAAATGGCGGCCGAAACGGCCGCCTCATGTCTTGATATTAGCAGCGCCCGTCCGGCTCGGCTTGGCGTTTCGCTCATATGGTTATCCCGTTCTCGCGCGGATGGCTAGGGTTTACGTTGATTTCACTATTCGTAATTGGTTTTACTATTCGTAAATCCAAAGATTTGTCGCCGATCAAGAAAAGCGGCGTTCGGGCGCCCGGAGCGGCGCCGATTCCCGAATCGGATCAACAGGAAGCAAGGAGCGAGACGTGGCGGTTGACAGCAAGTGGGCGAGGCAGGGCGGGCCGCGGCAGTGGCGGGCAACGGGCATGAGCGGGACGACGCAGCGCGCGTCGGCGCGCGGACGGCAGGGCTGAGGAGCGGATGGCGACCATGAGCATCGATTACCAGACGCTGAAGTTCGACTACCAGCCGCGTGCGACGCGGGCCGCCGGCGATGACGCCGCCATCCACCCGGTGGTGGTGGTCGGCGCGGGCCCGGTGGGCCTGTCGGCGGCGATCGACCTCGCGCAGCAGGGCGTGCCGGTCGTGCTGCTCGACGACGACGACACGCTGTCGACGGGCTCGCGCGCGATCTGCTTCGCGAAGCGCACGCTCGAGATCTTCGACCGGCTCGCCTGCGGCGAGCGTTTCGTCGACAAGGGCGTGAGCTGGCACGTCGGCAAGGTGTTCCTGCAGGACGAGCAGCTGTATGCGTTCGACCTGCTGCCGGAGGAAGGTCATGCGCGTCCCGCATTCATCAACCTGCAGCAGTACTACGTCGAAGGCTATCTGGCCGAGCGCGCGTTCGCGCTGCCGAACATCGACATCCGCTGGAAGCACAAGGTGACGGGCGTCGCGCAATCGGCGGAACACGCCACGCTCACCATCGAGACGCCGGAAGGCATCGAGACGCTGCGCGCGCAGTACGTGATCGCGGCCGACGGCTCGCGCAGCCCGATGCGCGCGGCAATGGGCCTCGAGAGCCGCGGCCGCACGTTCAAGGACCGCTTCCTGATCGCCGACGTGAAGATGAAGGCGGAATTCCCGACCGAACGCTGGTTCTGGTTCGATCCGCCGTTCCACCGCAACCAGTCGGTGCTGCTGCATCGCCAGCCCGACAACGTGTGGCGCATCGACTTCCAGCTCGGCTGGGACGCCGATCCGGTCGCCGAGAAGCAGCCGGAGCGCGTGATCCCGCGCGTGCGTGCGCTGCTCGGGCCGGATGTCGAGTTCGAGCTGGAATGGGTGAGCGTCTATACGTTCCGCTGCCAGCGGATGGATACGTTCCGTCATGGCCGCGTGCTGTTCGCGGGCGATTCCGCGCACGGCGTGTCGCCGTTCGGCGCGCGCGGCGCGAACAGCGGCGTGCAGGATGCGGACAACCTCGCGTGGAAGCTGAAGCTCGTGCTCGACGGCCGCGCGGACGATCGCCTGCTCGACACCTACGCGAGCGAGCGCGAGTTCGCGGCCGACGAGAACATTCGCAACTCGACGCGCTCGACCGATTTCATCACGCCGAAGAGCGCAGTATCGCGCGTGTTCCGCGACGCGACGCTGAAGCTCGCGCGCGACTGCGAGTTCGCGCGCAAGCTCGTGAACAGCGGCCGCCTGTCGGTGCCGGCCGTGCTGGCCGATTCGCCGCTGAACACGCCGGACCGCACCGGCGACACGTTCGCGTGCGCGATGCGGCCGGGCGCGGCGGCGGCCGATGCGCCGGTGCGCGCGCACGGCACGTCGGGCTGGCTGCTGCGGCATCTGAGCGACGGTTTCGCGGGCGTGCTGTTCGGGCTGCCGGGCGACGCCGCCGCGCTCGCGCAGGCGCTCGACGGCCTGGCGCTGCCGGTGCGGCCGGTGCTGGTCGTGCCGGCCGGGCACGCGCAACCGGTGGCCGGCGTCGACGTCGTGGAGGACGTCGACGGTCTCGCCGCGCAACGCTACGACGCGAAGCCTGGCACGTTCTATCTGCTGCGCCCCGACCAGCACGTCTGCGCGCGGATGCGCACGCTCGAGCGCCAGGCGATCGCCGACGCGCTGGCGCGCGCGACCTGCGCGCGCGGAACATCGCATTGAACACGACAACGATACCGGAGACACCCGTCATGCCCCGACTCGACACCCGCCCGCGCCTGGCCGATCCGGACGCGTTCTACGAAGCGCTGATCGACATGCATCGCGATCTGTCCGACGCCGACAGCCAGCTCGTCAACGCGAAGCTGATCCTGCTGCTCGCGAACCAGATCGGCGATGCCGACGTGCTGCGCGAAGCGATGGCGCTCGCGCGTCAGGGCGTGACGCCGCCCGTGCATCCGGCCGCCGAGGTGGCGCAATGAGCGCGGCGCCGGCCGACGCGCGCGTGCTCGAAGTCGAGCGCGTGATCGACGAGACCCATCGTCCGGGCTTTCACTGGATGCTGCTCGCGTTGTGCGGGCTGTGTCTCGTGATCGACGGCTTCGATGCGCAGGCGATGGGGTATGTCGCGCCCAGCGTGATCGCCGAATGGGGCGTGCCGAAGCAGGCGCTCGGGCCGGTGTTCAGCGCGAGCCTGTTCGGGATGCTGCTCGGCGCGCTCGGGCTGTCGGTGCTGGCCGACCGGATCGGGCGGCGCCCGGTGCTGATCGGCTCGACGCTGTTCTTCGCGGTGACGATGCTCGCGACGCCGTTCGCGGGTTCGATCCCGGTGCTGATGGCGCTGCGCTTCGTCACGGGCCTCGGCCTCGGCTGCATCATGCCGAACGCGATGGCGCTGGTCGGCGAATTCAGCCCGGCCGCGCATCGCGTGAAGCGGATGATGATCGTGTCGTGCGGCTTCACGCTCGGCGCCGCGATCGGCGGCTTCATCAGTGCCGCGCTGATTCCGGCGCTCGGCTGGCGCTCGGTGTTCTTCGTCGGCGGCGCGGTGCCGCTCGTGCTGACGCTCGCGATGTTCGCGCGGCTGCCCGAGTCGCTGCAGTTCCTGGTGTTGAGAGGGCGCGACGCGCAGGCACGCGCCTGGCTCGCGCGCTTCGCGCCGCAGGCCGGCATCGACGCGAGCACGCGCCTCGTCGTGCGCGAGCGCGCGGCGAGCGGCGCGCCGGTCGCGGAGCTGTTCCGCCATGGCCGCCTGCCGGTCACGCTGCTGCTGTGGGCCATCAGCTTCATGAACCTGATCGACCTGTACTTCCTGTCGAACTGGCTGCCGACCGTGATGCGCGACGCGGGCTATTCGCCGGGCACGGCGGTGATCGTCGGCACGGTGCTGCAGACGGGCGGCGTGATCGGCACGCTGTCGCTCGGCTGGTTCATCGAACGCTACGGCTTCGTGCGCGTGCTGTTCGCGTGTTTCGCGTGCGCGGCCGTCTCGGTCGGGCTGATCGGCTCGGTCGCGCATGCGCTGCCGTGGCTGCTGATCGTCGTGTTCGCGGGCGGATTCTGCGTGGTCGGCGGGCAGCCGGCCGTGAATGCGCTCGCGGGCCAGTATTACCCGACGTCGCTGCGCTCGACCGGTATCGGCTGGAGCCTCGGCATCGGCCGGATCGGCTCGGTGCTCGGGCCGCTCGTCGGCGGCCAACTGATTGCGCTCAACTGGACCAACGACGCGCTGTTCCACGCGGCCGCGGTGCCCGTGCTGTGCTCGGCGCTGTTCGTGCTGGGACTGGCCGGCGTAACGCGGCGCAGCGGCGCGCAGGCGCCGAACGCCGCCATGAATTGATGGAGAAAGGAAACGATGACGCTTGACCTGTCGAAACCGGCGCGAGCCGGCTACCTGAGCGGTTTCGCGAACGAATTCGCGACCGAGGCGCTGCCCGGCGCGCTGCCGCACGGTCGCAACTCGCCGCAGCGCGCGCCGTACGGCCTGTATGCGGAGCAGCTGTCGGGCACCGCGTTTACCGCGCCGCGCAGCCACAACCGCCGCTCGTGGCTGTACCGGATCCGGCCGGCGGCCGTGCACCGGCCGTTCGAGCCGTTCACGGGCACGCAGCGGCTCGTGTCGGAATTCGGCGACTCGGCCGACGTGCCGCCGACGCCGCCGAACCAGCTGCGCTGGGATCCGCTGCCGATGCCGGTCGAGCCGACCGATTTCGTCGAAGGGCTCGTGACGATGGCCGGCAATGGCTCGGCGGCCGCGATGAACGGCTGCGCGATCCACCTGTACGCCGCGAACCGCTCGATGCAGGACCGCTTCTTCTACAGCGCTGACGGCGAACTGCTGATCGTGCCGCAGCAGGGGCGGCTCTTCATCGCGACCGAATTCGGGCAGCTCGACGTCGAGCCGTTCGAGATCGCGGTGATCCCGCGCGGCGTGCGTTTTTCCGTCGCGCTGCCGGACGGCGATGCGCGCGGTTACATCTGCGAGAACTTCGGCGCGCTGCTGCGCCTGCCGGACCTCGGCCCCATCGGCTCGAACGGGCTCGCGAACCCGCGCGATTTCCTCACGCCGCAGGCCGCGTACGAGGATCGCGAGGGCGCGTTCGAGCTGGTCGCGAAGCTGAACGGGCGCCTGTGGCGCGCGGACATCGGACATTCGCCGTTCGACGTCGTCGCGTGGCACGGCAACTACGCGCCGTACAAATACGACCTGCGCCTGTTCAACACGATCGGCTCGATCAGTTTCGACCATCCCGATCCGTCGATCTTCCTCGTGCTGCAGTCGCCGAGCGACACGCCGGGCGTCGACTCGATCGACTTCGTGATCTTCCCGCCGCGCTGGCTCGCGGCCGAGGATACGTTCCGGCCGCCGTGGTTCCACCGCAACGTCGCGAGCGAGTTCATGGGGCTCGTGCACGGCGCGTACGACGCGAAGGCCGAAGGCTTCGTGCCGGGCGGCGCGAGCCTGCACAACTGCATGTCGGGCCACGGGCCGGATGCGGACACGTTCGAGAAGGCGTCGGCGAGCGACACGACGAAGCCGCACAAGGTCGACGCGACGATGGCGTTCATGTTCGAGACCCGCACGCTGATCCGGCCGACGCGCTATGCGCTCGACACCGCGCAGCTGCAGGCCGACTACTTCGAATGCTGGCAAGGCATCAAGAAACACTTCAATCCGGAGCAACGATGAGCGATACCCAAGACTGGCGCGCAACGCTCGACCCGGCCCGCAAGAGCTGGGTCGAGACGGCGAACGATCCCGCCTGCGATTTCCCGATCCAGAACCTGCCGTTCGGGATCTTCAGCGATGCGAAGCAACCGGCGCGCCGCGCGGGCGTCGCGCTCGGCGACCAGATCGTCGACCTCGCCGCGCTCGCGCGTGCGGGCCTCGTGACGCTGCCGGCCGGCGCCGACGTGTTCGCCGCGCCGACGCTCAACCCGTTCATCGCGCTCGGCCGCGACGCATGGCGCAGCGTGCGCGTGCAGCTGTCGGGCCTGTTCTCGCGCGAGGACGCGCGGCTGCGCGATGACGCCGCGCTGCGCGCGAACGTGCTCGTCGCGCAGCGCGACGCGACGCTGCACCTGCCGGTCGACATTCCCGGCTATACCGATTTCTACTCGTCGAAAGAGCATGCGACCAACGTCGGCTCGATGTTTCGCGATCCGAAGAATGCACTGCTGCCGAACTGGTCGGAGATGCCGATCGGTTACAACGGCCGCGCGTCGTCGGTAGTCGTGAGCGGCACGCCGGTGCGGCGCCCGAACGGCCAATTGAAGCTGCCCGACCAGGAACGTCCGGTGTTCGGCGCATGCCGCAAGCTCGACATCGAGCTGGAGACGGGCTTCATCGTCGGCCGCGGCAACGCGCTCGGCGAGCCGATCGCCTGCGAGGATGCCGAAGCGCACATCTTCGGGATGGTGCTGCTGAACGACTGGAGCGCGCGCGACATCCAGCAGTGGGAATACGTGCCGCTCGGCCCGTTCAATGCGAAGACCTTCGCGACGACGATCTCGCCGTGGATCGTCACGCTCGACGCGCTCGAACCGTTCCGCGTCGAGCAGCCCGAACAGTCGCCGCAGCCGCTCGCGTATCTGCGGCACGCGGGCAAGCATGCGTTCGACATCGCGCTCGAAGTGACGCTGCGCGCGGAGGGCGCCGCCGAAGCGACGTCGATCTGCCGCACCAACTTCAAGCACATGTACTGGACGATGGCGCAGCAGCTCGCGCATCACACGGTCGCGGGCTGCAACACGCGCGTCGGCGACCTGATGGGATCGGGCACGATCAGCGGGCCGACGAAGGACTCGTTCGGCAGCCTGCTCGAACTGACGTGGAACGGCAAGGAGCCGCTCGCGCTGAACGGTGGCGGCAGCCGCGCGTTCATCGAGGACGGCGACGAGCTCACGCTCGCGGGCTGGTGCCAGGGCGACGGCTATCGCGTCGGTTTCGGCGCATGTGCCGGCAAGATCCTGCCGGCGCGCAGCGTATGACGGACTGCACCGCGACTCGTTACGCGTAGTCCGGATGCAGAGGGCGGCCCGCATTGCGCGGGCCGTTTTCATTTCGGCGGCGGGTGGCGGGCGGCGGTACGCAAGCGCTGGTGCGTGACGCTGCGCACGAGCGTCGGCGCCAACATCTGCGTCGGCGTCAGACCGCGCGCTGCAACGTGGCGCGTCGTTCCCACAACGCGGCTGCGACGAACGCGGCGACGCAGACGACCAGTACGCCGATCAGCGCGTTGCTGCCCAGTTGCTCCATCAATGCGCCGGCGACCAGCGGACCGCCGAAGCTCGCGGCGCTCCACGATGCCGACACGAGCGAGCTCGCGGTGACGAGCGCCGCGCCGCGGAAGCGTTCGCCGCATGCGACGAGCGACAGCGTGTAGATGCTGCCGGCCGCCGCGCCCAGCACGAACAGCAACGGCCAGCACAGCCACGGGTTCACGATAACGAACGGCAGCAGCGGCAGGCCCGCGAGCACGATCCAGCCGGCGCCGAGGTGCACGCGTTCGCGGCCGAGCTTGTCCGCGAGCCAGCCGATCGGGAACTGCATCGCGGTGTCGCCGAACAGCATGATCGACGCTAGCAGCACGGCGGTCGCGCTCGCGACGCCGTGATCCATCGCATAGAGCGGCAGCAGCGACAGCGCGAGCGTATCGAACAGCGCGAAGAAGCCCGTGCCGATGATCAGCGCCGGCATGCGCGGCAGCACGGCGAGCCAGCTGTCGTGCGCTGCGTGGTGCGCGTCGTCGCCGGCGAGCGGCGCGCGGCGGATCGTCGCGAGCGTCGGCAGCGCGAGCAGGAACAATGCGCCGCACAGCGCGAAGCGGATGCTCGTCGCGCCGGCGATCTGGCTGACGAGCACGGGGCCCGCCATCTGGAACAGCGTGAAGTTGGTCGCGTAGATCGCGACCACGCGGCCGCGCGTCGAATCGTCTGCGAGCTGGTTGACCCATGCCTCGCCGATCGTGAACAGCAGCATCAGCGCCGCGCCGCACAGCACGCGCAGCACGCCCCATACGATCAGGTTCGACGTGAACTGCATCAGCGCCGTGGCCGCCGCGAGCAGCACGACCGACACGACGATCGCGCGGCGCGAGCCGATGCGCCGCGCGAGTGCGGTGACGAACGGGACGATCGCGAGGCCACCCAGGGCCTGCGCGGCCGTCAGCATGCCGACGACGTTGGTGCCGTGTCCGGCTTCGGTCAGGGCGAGCGCGGTGAGCGGCATCGTCGCGCCGGTGCCGAGACCGACGACCGCGACGCTCAGGATCAGCGCGAGGAAATCACGATTGAGAATGGCTTTCATCGGCCGCGATGCTACACCGCGGACCCTGAAAGGTCCATGAAGGCCATCAGGTTCGCATGGCGTTGCGCGCGCAACGAACGCCGCGGCACGCGGCCCGGCCGCTGCACCGCCGCACCGCCACGCGTCGCCGCTGCGCGCGCGTCACACGTATCCGGTCGGCCCGCTCACCGGACGGCGCTCGAGCGACGCCGACCACAGCGTGAGCGCGAGCGCGGCGACCGCCATCGCGGCACCGACCCACGGCAGGTTCACGAGCGACACGCCGGAGCCGATCGCCATCCCGCCGAGCCAGGCGCCCGTCGCGTTGCCGAGGTTGAACGCGCCCTGGTTCAGCGTCGACGCGAGGTTCGGCGCGTCGCTCGCGCGATCGACGATCAGGATCTGCAGCGGCGGCACGATCGCGAACGCGAGGATGCCCCACACGAAGATCGTCGCAAGCGCCGCGAACGGCAGGTGCATCGTGCCCGCGAACAGCGCGAGGACGATGCCGATCAGCGCGAGCGTCGCGATCAGCGACGGCATCCGGCGCCAGTCGGCGAGCTTGCCGCCGAGCGTGCCGCCGACGGTCAGGCCGAGACCGAACAACAGCAGCACATAGGTGACCTGGCGCGGCGAGAAGCCCGTCACGTCCTCGAGGATCGGCGTGATGTACGTGAACACGCTGAACAGGCTCGCGGACGCCAGCACGCTGATGCCGAGCACCATCAGCACCTGCGGATGCTTCAGCACGCTGAATTCCCGCGTGATGCTGGTGTCGGGCATCGCGAGGTTCCTTGGCAGGCACACCGCGAGCGCGGCGGCCGCGGCGATGCCGATGCCGGTGACGGCCCAGAACGTCGCGCGCCAGCCCCAGGCCTGGCCGAGCGCGGTGCCGAGCGGCACGCCGAGCACGTTCGCGAGCGTGAGGCCGGTGAACATCAGCGCGATCGCCTGCGCGCGCCGGTTCGGCGCGACGAGGTTGCTCGCGACCACCGAACCGATCCCGAAGAACGCACCGTGGCAGAACGCGGTGACGACGCGCGCGGCCATCAGCACCGCGTAGCCGGGCGCGATCGCGCAGAACAGGTTGCCCGCGATGAACAGCCCGATCAGGCCCATCAGCGCGCGCTTGCGCGGCATTCTCGCGGTGACGATCGCGAGGATCGGCGCGCCGATCGTCACGCCGAGCGCGTAGCCCGACACGAGCATCCCGGCGGCCGGGATCGACACGCCGAGGTCGCGGGCGACGTTGGGCAGCAGCCCCATGATCACGAACTCGGTGGTACCGATTCCAAATGCGGCGACGGCAAGGGCGAAAAGAGGTAATGGCATCGCGGTGGGCTACGGAAAGGCCGCGGCCCGAGGCCGGCGCGGGATGCGCGCGGCGGGCGGGGCGGGGGGACATCAGCCGCGATTCTACTTCAGTGAAAACCCCTATGCTCGGGGCCAAAACGGATGTTGCCGGTGTGCGACGCGGTAGCAGCCGCGGCGCGTCACAGTGTGGGATTGAACGATGTCCGATGTCGGCAACGCGGCAAAATTCGGGTCGAAGCGACGCCGGTGGAGCGGCGCTTTTCGCGCGCCGCGGGCTCGATTAGCGCTCGGGCAGGGCGCCGGCTGATGTCGAGTCGGAGCGGTCGGCCGGTGCTGCCACCTCGGGCGACGGCGATGACGACGGCGACGATCCGCCTGTCGTGCCGGCGTTTGCCGTGCAATCGGCGGTCTGCGTCGCCGGTGCATCCCACCCGTTTTCGAACAGGCATGCCTCGATCGGCATCCGCGCGGCCCAGCGCTCCTCCTCGAGCATCGGCTTCGCATAGAACGCATCGACATGCCCGACGCACAGCACGGCGATCGGCTTCGCGCCGGCCGGCATGCCGAGCAGCGTGCGCAGCGCGTCGACATCGAACAGCGACACCCAGCCCATCCCGAGCCCTTCGGCGCGCGCGGCGAGCCACATGTTCTGGATTGCGCAGGCGGCGGACGCGAGGTCCATCTCCGGCAGCGTGCGGCGGCCGAACACGTGGCGCTCCCGATCGTCGGTCAGCGCGACGACCAGCAACTCGCCGCATTCGCGCACGCCTTCGACCTTCAGCCGCATGAATTCGTCCTGCCGCTCGCCGAGCGCGTCGGCGGTCGCGCGGCGCTCGGCCTCGACCAGCGCGTGGATCGCGGTGCGCAGCGCGGGATCGGTGATGCGGATGAAGCGCCACGGCTGCATGAAACCGACGCTCGGCGCGTGGTGCGCGGCGCGCAGGAGCCGCGCGAGCGTGGCCGGATCGACGGGCGCCGGCGTGAAGTGGCGCATGTCGCGCCGTTCGAAGATGGCGCGGTAGACCGCGGCAATGGCGGAGTCGTCGAAACGCATGAGCGGCAGAAGCAAGGGGGAAGTCGGCGCAACGATAGCAGACGCCGGCCGCGCGGCGTTACATCAGTCAAAACAAAATGATGAATCGTTGACGGATCGCGTGCGCCGCGCGCCGTGGATCAGCGCCCCGTCGTGACGACGTTGGTCGGCGTGCCGGCGTGCCATGCCTCGATGTTCAGCAGCGTCGTATGCGCGATCTCGGCGAGCGCCTCGCGCGTGAAGAATGCCTGGTGCGACGTGACGATCACGTTCGGGAATGTCAGCAGGCGCGCGAGGACGTCGTCCTGCAGCGGCAGGTCGGAGTGATCCTCGAAGAACAGGCCGCTTTCCTCTTCGTACACGTCGAGCCCGAGATGGCCGAGCTGCCCGCTCTTGAGCGCGTCGACCAGCGCCTGCGCGTCGACGAGGCCGCCGCGGCCGGTGTTGATCAGCATCGCGCCGTGCTTCATCCGCGCGAGCGTCTGCGCGTTGATCAGATGGTGCGTCGACGGCAGCAGCGGGCAGTGCAGGCTGACGATGTCCGATTGGTGCAGCAACTCGTCGAGCTCGACGTAGCGCGCGCCGAACGCGATCAATTCGTCGTCGTAAGGCGGCATCGAGTGCGCGAGCACGTGCATCCCGAAGCCCATCATGATCTTCGCGAACACGCTGCCGATCAGGCCGGTGCCGATCACGCCGACGGTCTTGCCGTGCAGGTCAAAGCCGAGCAGGCCGTTCAGCGAGAAGTCGCCTTCGCGCGTGCGTGCGACCGCGCGCGGCAGCCGGCGGTTGAGTGCGAGGATCAGCGCGACCGCGTGTTCGGCGACCGCGTGCGGCGAGTACGCCGGCACGCGCACGACGGCGATGCCGAGCCGCTCGGCGGCCGCCAGGTCGACGTGGTTGAAACCCGCCGAGCGCAGCGCGATCAGGCGCGTGCCGCCGTCGGCGAGCCGTTCGAGCACGGCCGCGTCGACGGTGTCGTTGACGAACGGACACACGACCTCGTAGCCGTGCGCGAGGATCGCGGTTTCCGCGTCGAGGTGCGACGGCTGGAAGTGCAGCCGATAGCCGAATTGCCGATTGGCGGCGGTAAACGATTCGTCGTCGTACTGTCGGCTGCTGAACAGGATCACACGCACGCTGCACCTCCGATGGCTGTCGCGTGCAGTTTACTGCAGGCCCGTCTGCCGGCCGGTAACGATGTCGGCGCGATCGGGCGTGCGCAGGAAGCCGTAACCGGTCCGCTCGCGGGCCGCCTGCGCGCCGAAGTGCTCGAGCGCATGCTCGACGAAGCTGCGCGTGCGGGCCGGCACGTACTGGCGGTTCGGGTAGACGAGCGACAGTTGCGCGTCCGGGTCGTCGATCCGGTAGGCGGGCAGCAGCCGCACGAGCGTGCCGGCGGCGAGCGCGTCGGCGATGCTCGGCTCGGGCAGCACCGCGATGCCGGACCCGGCGACGGCCGCTGCCTGCACGAGCGCCAGCTGGTTGACCGTGCAGGTCGGGCGCACCGTGATCGAATGCGTGACGCCGTCGTGGCCGACCAGCCGCCACGCGGGCGCATGCTGGTGCGGCGCGAGCGCGACCCAGTCGTGGCCCGGCAGGTCATCGGGTGCGCGCGGCTCGCCGCGCCGTTCGAGATACGCGGGCGCCGCGCAGGCGACGAACGGGCTCGGCGCGAGTGCGTGGCCGATCAGGGTCGGGTTGCCGTCGAGCCGGTTGCCCGTCGCGATGCCGACGTCGTAGCCGGAATCGAGCACGTCGAGCGGCCCTTCGGCGACGGTGAGCTGCACGCGCAGTTCGGGGTAGCGGTGCCGGAAACTGCTGACGAGCGGCGTGAGCGCCAGCGGCGACAGCAGGCCCGACGCGACGACGCGCAGCGTGCCGGCGGGCTCGCGCACGGCGTGCGCGACGGACGCCTCGAGGTGGTCGAATTCCTCGAGCAGCGCACGGCAGCCGTCGAGGTAGCGCAGGCCGGCCTCGGTCAGCGACAGGTTGCGCGTGGTGCGGTGGATCAACCGCGTGTTCAGGTGAGACTCGAGCATCGCGATCGAGCGCGTGACGAGCGCATTGGACACGCCTAGATGGTGCGCCGCGCGCCGGAAGCTCTGCTGTTCGGCGACGCAGACAAACACACGCATGGTCTGAATCTGGTTCATGGCTCGCGGATTTCTGGCCCGGTTGATTGATTTTGGTTGTGATTTTTCGTTGCGCGACCTGGAAAACCGTCGCGTGACACCGGGGTTCTGGCCCGTATCGAAAAATCGGTTTTCGATTCTGCAGACGATTGTTCATTACAGAACCGATATCCGTCAACCTGAGAAAAAGGGCGGGTTGCGTAAAATCGAAATCGCGGGTATCGATTTAGCGGGGCAGTGTCGTGTGTGTATGCGGGGGATAGCCGGAAGTGAATTGAGTGAAACTGCCGGTGGTTTGAATGTTTACCATTTAAATCAATGCATTGTGCGTGATCGTGTGTGGCCTGGTGCGGTAATGGGTGAAATCGCTCACCAATTGATGCCGCGATAATGGATGTTTTTTACCGGGCCCGGTTTTCGTGGACCGATTCCATCCCGCGCGATTTTTATCGTGATGGCCGGTATTCCGGCCGATGCATGTATCGTGCAGAACGCGGGCATCCGGAGCGCGTCGCCATACTGCGCGAGAAAATCGCGGACATCGAACTGCGGATGGAACCGTTACGCATCCGCACGCCAATGCCGCGGCATGACGAAATCCGCTCATGCGGTGCAGGCGCGGCCGGCTGGCCCGGTCCGTCGACCGGGCCAGCGTCGCGCTGTCCGGCGGCGCGTGCCTCTTGCGCGCGGGCGCGGAACGGGGAATGATCGATCAGTTCGCCGTGCCGTGCGGCGAACGATATCCGAGCGTTTTCTTCCTTCCTCCTTGACCTGCCATGTCCATCGATTACTCGCCGATTCCCTGTCCCGTCGTCGTGCCGCTCGACGCGATCCTGCCCGAAGAACCGCTGCT
This sequence comes from Burkholderia sp. BCC1638, assembly GCF_902833195.1. NCBI lineage: Bacteria > Pseudomonadati > Pseudomonadota > Betaproteobacteria > Burkholderiales > Burkholderiaceae > Burkholderia > Burkholderia sp. BCC1638. The sequence continues at coordinate 342,835 of NZ_CADFEC010000004.1, read as the reverse complement.
GATGATGGGGGCCGGCCCGGTCCCGATCCCGGCCGCCGTCGCGAAGGCGAACACGATCGTGATCAACCACCTCGGCGCGACGATGGCGAAGATCATCGAGCAGGTGAAGGAGATGGCGCGCTACGTATTCCAGACCCGCTCGAAGTGGGTGCTCGGCGTGGCCGGCCCCGGCTCCGCCGCGATGGAGATGGCGATTTCGAACCTCGCGTGGCGCGGCACGCGCGTGCTGTCGATCCGCAACGGCTTCTTCAGCGCGCGGATGGCCGAAATGGCCACGCGCGTCGGCGCCGACGTCGCCACGCTTGAGGTGGCCGACCGCTCGGTCGCGAGCCTCGACGAGATCGCGGACGCGATCGCGCGCGAGCGGCCCGAAATCGTCACGATCGTGCAGGGCGAGACGTCGAACACCGTGTGGAACCGCGATCTGCGCGACATCGCCGCGCTCGCGAAGGCGGCCGGCGCGCTGGTCGTGGTCGACGCGGTGTGCACGCTGTCGACGATGCCGCTCGAGATGGACGCATGGGGCATCGACGCGGTGATCACGGGCGGCCAGAAGGGGCTGTCGTCGATCCCCGGTGTGTCGCTGATCGCATTCTCCGACGCCGCGTGGGAGCGCATGAAGCAGCGTCCGGAACCGAATGCGCACTGGTGCCTCGACATGGCGCTCGCGGAGAACTTCTGGCACAACGCGGGCTATCACTACACGGCGCCGGTGTCGGGCGTGCTCGCGCTGCACGAGGCGCTGCGGCTCGTCTGCGCGGAGACGCTCGAAAGCCGCTTCGCACGCCATCTTCGCTGCTCGCTCGCGCTGCAGGCGGGCGTCGAGGCGATGGGGCTCACGCTCTATGCGCCGAAGGACTGCCGGCTCAACTCGGTGGTCGGGATCGAGACGCCCGAAGGGCTCACGCCGGGGATGGTGTGCGGCCATATCTCGAAGCAGTACCAGGTCGAGATTTCGGGCTCGTTCGGGCTGCCGATCGTGCGGATCGGACAGATGGGCGAACAGTGCCGCGAACACAACCTGTTCCGCACGCTGCACGCGTTCGGCCGCACGATGGACGACCTGAAGGTGCCGGTCGACCTGCCGGCCGGCGTGGCCGCGCTCGAGCAGGAACTGTCGCGGCGCGGTACGTAAGCGGAGAGCCGAGAGTGGCGAGGCGGGTGCGCTGCACGAAACCGCCTCGTCGACGGCCGGGGCGCGTGGCGTTCAGCCGCCCCGCATCGCGCGCCGGTACGCGTTCGGCGTCGTGCCGTGCGCGTCGCGAAAGCGATGGCTGAAGTGGCCGGCGTTCGCGTAGCCGCATTCGGCCGCGACCTGCGCGAGCGGTAGCGTCGTCGTGCGCAGCAGCAGCCGCGCCCGCGCGAGCCGCTGCTCGGCCACCCACGCGTGCGGCGCGCGGCCGAACGACAGCCTGAACATCCGCGAGAAATGGTATTCGGACAGCGCGGCGACGTTCGCCAGTTCGCCGAGCGTCAGCGGCTGCGACAGGTAGCTGTCGATATAGTCGCGCACGCGGCGGCGCACGGCCGGCGCGAGCCCGCCGCGGAACGGCACATCGGTGCGCGTCGTGCTCTGGCCGCGCAGCAGCAGGCTCAGCACGTCGTGCGCGGCTTCGTTCACGCGCAGCCGTCCGTCGGCATCGTCCCAGCGTTCGAGCGCGAGCGAACGGAACTGCGCCGCGACGCGCGCATCCTCGAAATAGGTGCGGTCGGCGAGCTTCAGCTCGCGCGGCTCGCGATCGAGCTCGCGGATCGCGCGCTGCGTGAAGTGCTCGGGCAGGAAGTACAGGTGGATGAAGTGCATCTCGCCGCGCACCCACCAGCGCGATTCATGGTCGCCGGGCAGGGCGCACAGCAGGCTCGGCGCGCCGTAGCGCGGCACGCGTTCGCGCTCCGTCCGGTAGCCGCCGTCGAGATAGCACGACAGCGTATGGTGGCCGGGCTGTTCGTAGATCGTCTCGCTTTCGTCGGTGATGCGCGTCCATTCGGCGATCGCGAGATGGTCGCCGAGCCACGCGAAGCGTTCGAGCGTCGCGTTCGCCTCGGCGAGCGTGCGGCACACCGACTGCAGGCCGAACGGCATCGCACCGCCGGCAAGGGCGGCCGCGTGGTCGGCGGGCGGGGCGTACAGGGGCGAACTCATGATGGGGCGAGTATAAGCGCGCGCGAAGCGCGCCGTGCGGACGCCCGAAAAAGACCGCAATTCCGGACAATCCGCGCCGGCAGGGTGGCGGCACAGTCGAAGTCCGTCTCACTCGTTCCGCTTCGTTGCCGCCATGAACCTGTCGCTTTATTTCGTCACCGTGCTGATCTGGGGCACCACCTGGATCGCGATCAAATGGCAGCTCGGCGCCGTGCCGCCGCCCGTGTCGATCGCGTGGCGCTTCTGGCTCGCGGCCGCCGTGCTGTTCGCGCTGCTGCGCGTGATGCGCCGGCCGGTGCGCCCGCCGCGCGAGGCGTGGCGCTACCTCGTCGCCCAGGGCTTCGCGCTGTTCTGCCTGAATTTCCTGTGCTTCTACTATTCGGAGCAGGTCGTGCCGAGCGGCCTCGTCGCCGTGATCTTCTCGACCGCGCCGCTGCTGAACTCGATCAACGGCCGGCTGTTCATGGGCCGCCCGCTGCGGCCGTCCGCGATCGCCGGCGCGCTGCTCGGGCTGACCGGCATCGCATGCCTGTTCTGGCAGCAGATGGCCGGTCACCTCGACGATCACGCGACCTGGACGGGCCTCGCGATCGCGTTCGCGGGCACGATGTGCTTCTCGGCCGGCAACCTGCTGTCGAGCCGGATGCAGTCGATGGGCCTGCACCCGCTCGCGACCAACGGCTGGGCGATGCTGATCGGCGCGGCGATCCTGACGATCGGCAGTGCGGTGGCCGGGCTGCCGTTCATGATCGACCCGAGCCCGCGTTATCTCGGCGCGCTTCTCTATCTGGCCGTGCCGGGCTCGGTGATCGGGTTCACGGCCTACCTGACGCTCGTCGGACGGATCGGGCCCGAGCGCGCCGCGTACTGCACGGTGCTGTTCCCGATCGTTGCGCTGGCCGTGTCGACGGTCTTCGAGGGCTACCAGTGGTCGCCGCTCGCGGTGCTCGGGCTGCTGCTCGTGCTGGCCGGCAATCTCGTCGCGTTCGACCTGACTCGCCGGTTGTTCCTGCGCACGGCCTGACCGGGGCGGCCGCCGCGATCGCCGCCGGAAACAAAAACGCCCGCGCGATGCGGGCGTTTTCCTTTGGGCCGCCAGGGCAGCGGCCGCCTGGCCGGTCGGCGAGCGGCTCGCTCAAGCCGCCGCGCCGCTCCCCGCGACCCGCGCCTGCCGCTGGTACAGCATCATCGACAGCGCGACGCCCGCCGCCGCGGCCACCGCCGCGAACAGGAACACCTGCGGATAACCGAACTCACCGGCCACATAGCCCGCGAGCGGGCCCGTGATGCCGAGCGACAGGTCGAGGAACACCGAATACGCGGACAGCGCCGCGCCACGGCTTGCCGGCGGCACCAGCGCGACCGCCTCGACGCCGAGCGCCGGGAAGATCAGCGCGAAGCCGAAGCCGGTCAGCGCGGCGCCGACGAGCGCGACGTGCGGCACGGGCGCGAGCCACAGCAGCACGAGGCCCGAGCATTCGAACGCGAACGACACGATCGCGACGCGGAAGCCGCCGTAAGTCTTGATCGTGTTCGCGAACAGCAGGCGCGCGCCGATGAACAGCGTGCCGAACACGGTCAGCGACAGCGCGGCGTTCGGCCAGTGGCGCGCCGCGTAGTACAGCGTGACGAAGGTCGCGATCGAGCCGAAGCCGGCGGAGCCGAGCGCGAGACCGAGGCCGTGCGGCAGCACGCGCGTGAACACGCTCGCATACGACATCCGTTCGCCGTGCACGAGCGGCACGGAATCGATCAGGCGTGCGAGATAAAAGCCGGTCGCGGCGAGCGCGATCACGATCACGCCGATCAGCGCCGGATTCAGCGTATGCGCGATCGCGACGCCGACCGGCGCGCCGAGCGCGAGCGCGCCGTAGGTCGCGATGCCGTTCCACGAGATCACTTTCGCGTTGTGCGCGACGCCGACCCGCCCGATGCCCCACAGGATCGCGCCGGTGCCGCACAGGCTCTCGCCGACGCCGAGCACGAGCCGGCTCGCGACCAGCAGCACGAGGCTCGCGACCGGCCAGTGAGCCAGCAGCAGCGCGACGAGCAGCAGCACGCCCGACACGCCGCAGCCGATCAGCCCGCGCAGCACCGTCTGCTTCGGCCCGAGCGTGTCGGCGAAGCGCCCGGCGAGCGGGCGCGACGCGAGCGTCGCGAAATACTGGACGCTGATCGCGCCGCCCGCGACGATCGCGGAAAAGCCGAGGTCGTCGTGGACGAAGCCCGGCAGCACGGCGAGCGGCAGGCCGATGGTCAGGTAGCAGATGAACGTGAAGCAGACGACGGACACGATTTGCAGCGTGACGGCAAACCCGCTGCGCGGCGATGTGGCGGAATCGGTGGACATGGGGTCGGATCGAATGGGCGAAACGGAACGGAAGACGGCGAAAAACGGAATCGGGATTTTCCCATGGAACCGGTTTTCCCGCAGGGACCATTTAGTTAATCGCGCCCCGTTTCCGTTGCCGAAGAATCGCTGACGGCGCGGTGCCGGCAAGCGCGGAATCCAGATGGAGCAAGGCGCGCGCCGCCCGCCGGGCAGCCTCGCCGCCCATATCGCGACAGTTATATGGGCCCCATGCGTGATGGGCTATGGGTTGCGGAATTTGATGGTGATAGCGTGCAAACTGTCAGAGAAACGTCGGTCGAGCGCCCCGCGCAGGCCGCCTTGCCCCCACTTGAAGAACGATAGAGACATGAGTGAGCCGATCCGCTTCTACCATCGTCACGCGGTCCGCGAAGTCAGCGGCGCGGACGTCACCCGCACCGTGCTGCAGTATCTGCGCGAGGATGCGCACTGCACCGGCGCCAAGGAAGGCTGCGCGGAAGGCGACTGCGGTGCGTGCACGGTCGTCGTCGGCGAGCTGACCGACGCGGGCACCGTCGCGTTCAAGGCCGTCAACGCCTGCATCCAGTTCCTGCCCACGCTCGACGGCAAGGCGCTGCTGACGGTGGAAGACCTGCGCCAGCCGGACGGTTCGCTGCATCCGGTGCAGCAGGCGATGGTCGACTGCCACGGGTCGCAATGCGGGTTCTGCACGCCCGGTTTCGTGATGTCGATGTGGGCGCTGTACGAGAAGCACGGCCACGAAGGCTGCGGCAGCGCGTGCGCAAAGGCGAAGGACGTGCCGACGCGCACCGAGATTGCCGATGCGCTGACCGGCAACCTGTGCCGCTGCACCGGCTACCGTCCGATCGTCGACGCGGCCGTGCAGATGTTCGATGCGACCGGCGAAGGTGCGCCGGCGTCTACCGCGCCGGTCGACACGGCCGCGCTCGCCCGTACGCTCGCATCGCTCAAGCGCGACGACACGTTCGACTACACGACGCCCGACGGCGCACGCTTCGCGGCGCCACGCACGCTCGACGCGCTGGCCGCGCTCAAGGCCGAGCGTCCCGCCGCGCGGATCCTCGCCGGCAGCACCGACATCGGCCTGTGGGTCACCAAGCAGATGCGCCGTCTGGACGACCTGATCTACGTCGGCCAGATCGCCGAACTGCAGAACGTCGTGCACGGCGACGACTGGATCGAGATCGGCGCGGGCGTGACGGTCGAGAACGGGTATGCGGCGCTCGCCGGCACGTATCCGGAACTGACCGAAATGTGGAAGCGCTTCGCGTCGCTGCCGATCCGCAACGCGGGGACGATCGGCGGCAACGTCGCGAACGGTTCGCCGATCGGCGACTCGATGCCGGGCCTGATTGCGCTCGGCGCGCGGGTCGTGCTGCGCGGCGGCGACACGGTGCGCGAGCTGCCGCTCGAGGCGCTCTACACCGGCTATCAGCAAAAGGACATGGCGCCGCACGAATTCGTCGTCGGCCTGAAGGTGCCGACCCGCACCGGCGCGCGCGCGAAGCTGCAGTTCCGGACGTACAAGCTGTCGAAGCGGTTCGACTCCGACATTTCGGCGGTGTGCGCGGCGTTCGCGTTCATCGCGGACGGCGAGCTGATCCGCGAGCCGCGCATCGCGTTCGGCGGGATGGCCGCGACGCCGAAGCGCGCGACGCACACGGAAAGCCTGCTCGACGGCGCGCCATGGCACGAAGCCACCGCGCAGGCCGCGATGCAGGCGCTCGAGCGCGACTACCAGCCGCTCACCGACATGCGTGCGACGAGCGCGTATCGCCTCGATACCGCGAAGAACCTGATGTACCGATTCTGGCTGGAGACGCGCCCGCACGACCCGCTGCCGCCGCAGGCGCTGAACGTGCGTGAAGTGGCCGCCGAAGTTGCCAACGACGCGGCGCGCGTCTGACGAGGGAGAACACCGAACATGAACCAGCAAGCAGAACCGTTCCTGAACACCCTCGACCCGCAAGCCGACGCCGCGCAGGTGCACGTCTCGCGCGCGCACGAATCCGCGCACCTGCACGTGAGCGGGCGCGCGACCTACACCGACGACATCCCGCTCGTCGCGGGCACGCTGCACGCGGCGCTCGGGTTGTCCGCGAAGCCGCACGCGAAGATCCTGTCGATGAACTTCGACGCGGTGCGCGCGACGCCCGGCGTGGTCGCCGTGTTCACGGCTGACGACATCCCCGGCGTGAACGACTGCGGCCCGATCATCCACGACGACCCGGTGCTCGCGAAGGGCATCGTGCAGTTCGTCGGCCAGCCGATGTTCATCGTCGTCGCCACGTCGCACGAAATCGCGCGGCTCGCCGCGCGCCGCGCGCAGGTCGACTACGAGGAGCTGCCTGCGATCCTGACCGCGCAGGATGCGCGCAAGGCCGAAACCTACGTGATCCCGCCGCTGAAGCTCGCGCGCGGCGACGCGGCCGCGCGCCTGGCCGCCGCGCCGCATCGCGAGTCGGGCGAGATGCTGCTCGGCGGCCAGGAGCAGTTCTACCTGGAAGGGCAGATCGCCTACGCGGTGCCGAAGGACGACGACGGGATGCACGTGTACTGCTCGACGCAGCACCCGAGCGAGATGCAGCACCTCGTCGCGCACGTGCTCGGCGTCGCGTCGCACAACGTGCTGGTCGAATGCCGCCGGATGGGCGGCGGGTTCGGCGGCAAGGAATCGCAGTCGGGCCTGTTCGCGTGCTGCGCGGCGCTCGCCGCGTGGAAGCTGCTGTGCCCGGTGAAGCTGCGCCCTGACCGCGACGACGACATGATGATCACCGGCAAGCGGCACGACTTCCACTACCGCTTCGACGTCGGCTACGACGACGACGGCCGCCTCGACGGCGTCGCCCTCGACATGACGTCGCGCTGCGGCTTCTCGGCGGACCTGTCGGGCCCGGTGATGACGCGTGCGGTGTGCCATTTCGACAACGCGTACTGGCTCGGCGACGTCGACATCGCCGGCTACTGCGGCAAGACCAACACGCAGTCGAACACCGCGTTCCGCGGTTTCGGCGGCCCGCAGGGCGCGTTCGCGATCGAGTACATCCTTGACGACATCGCGCGCTCGCTCGGCCGCGATCCGCTCGACGTGCGCTACGCGAACCTGTACGGCAAGACCGAACGCAACGTGACGCCTTACGGGCAGACGGTCGAGGACAACGTGCTGCACGAACTGCTCGGCGAACTCGAGACGACGAGCGATTACCGCGCACGGCGCGCGGGCGTGCGCGAATTCAACGCACGCAACACGGTGCTGAAGAAGGGCATCGCGCTCACGCCGGTGAAGTTCGGCATCGCGTTCAACGTCACGCACTTCAACCAGGCCGGCGCGCTGGTGCACATCTATACCGACGGCTCGGTGCTCGTGAATCACGGCGGCACGGAGATGGGGCAGGGGCTCAACACGAAGGTCGCGCAGGTGGTCGCGCACGAGCTCGGCATCCGCTTCGGCCGGATCCGCGTGACGGCGACCGACACGAGCAAGGTCGCGAACACGTCCGCGACGGCCGCGTCGACGGGCTCCGACCTGAACGGCAAGGCCGCGCAGGATGCGGCGCGCCAGCTGCGCGAGCGCCTCGCGGCGTTCGCGGCGAAGCAGTTCGGCGACGGCAAGGTCGACGCGGCCGACGTGAAGTTCGGCAACGACTTCGTCTGGATCGGCGGCGCGAGCGTACCGTTCGGCGAGGTGATCGCGAAGGCGTATCTCGCGCGCGTGCAGCTGTGGTCCGACGGGTTCTACGCGACGCCGAAGCTGCACTGGGATCAGTCGAAGCTGCAGGGGCGGCCGTTCTACTACTACTCGTACGGCGCGGCCGTGTCGGAAGTCGTGATCGACACGCTGACGGGCGAGATGCGCACGCTGCGCGTCGACGCGCTGCACGACGTGGGCGCTTCGCTGAACCCGGCGCTCGACATCGGCCAGGTCGAAGGCGCGTTCATCCAGGGGATGGGCTGGCTCACGACCGAGGAGCTGTGGTGGAACGCGGGCGGCAAGCTGATGACGCACGCGCCGTCCACGTACAAGATTCCGACCGTCAACGACACGCCGCCCGAGTTCAACGTGCGGCTGTTCCAGAACCGCAACGTCGAGGACAGCATCCACCGGTCGAAGGCCGTCGGCGAGCCGCCGTTGTTGCTGCCATTCTCGGTGTTCTTCGCGGTGCGCGACGCGATTGCCGCGGTCGGCGACTACCGGGTGAATCCGCCGCTCGACGCGCCGGCCACCGGCGAGTCGATCCTGCGTGCGGTGAATGCGGTGCGTGCGGCGAGCGCCGCGCGGGCAGGCTGACATGAAACAGCTCCCCGGCTCACTGCGCCCGCCGCATGCCGCGCCGGATGCGCCCGCCGCCGGTTGCGACGGCGCGTGCGGCAACGCGGCGTCGCCGATACAGACGTTCGCGCCGGGCACCGGCCGGCGCCCCCGCGCGAATGCCGCGCCGCCGCCGATGCACATCGTGCTGTTCGGCGCGGGGCACGTCGGTCATGCGCTCGTCACGCTGCTCGGCGCACTGCCGTGCGTCGTGCAGTGGGTCGACACGCGCGACGAACTGTTCCCGGACGAATGTCCGCCGAACGTGCAGCCGGAGCCGACCGACACGCCGGAGGCCGTCGTCGACGCGGCGCCGCCCGGTGCGTACTTCCTCGTGATGACGCACAACCACGCGCTCGATTTCTCGCTCGCCGCGCAGATCATGCGGCGGCGCGACTTCGCGTACTTCGGGATGATCGGTTCGCGCACCAAGCGCGTGAAGTTCGAGCGCCGGCTTGCGGCGCGCGGCGTCGATTCGGCGCGGCTCACCGAGATGGTGTGCCCGATCGGCATCGCGGGCATCGTCGACAAGGCACCCGGCGCGATCGCGGTGGCCGTCTGCGCGGAACTGCTGCAGGCCCGCTCGGGCATGCCGGTGGCCGACACGAAGGCGGCCGCGGCGGGGCGCGTGCGCGACGACGTGAGCTGCGCGCGGTAACGACGGGTAACGACGCGGGTCGGCACGCCCGACGCACGTCCGCGCGTTTTTGCCTACACTGCACGGATCGCGCGGCATCGGGCCGCGCGTCATTTCGTGCAGGCACCATGTCCGATCCCCAGGTCTATCTCGACGCACTCGATGCAAGCATCGTCGACATCGAGCGCTGGCTGTCCGGCACCGATACTTCACCCGCGGCGCTCGATGCGCTGATCGCAGCCTTTTCCGCCGATTTCACGATGATCTTGACCGACGGTCGCGCGCTCGACCGCGACGGCACGCGCGCGCTGTTCGCGACGCTCGGCGGCGCGAAGCCGGGGCTGCGCATCGCGCTGTCGGACATCCGCGTACTCATGGCCGACGCATCGCACGCGGTGCTCACCTATCTCGAAGCGCAGCAGGCGGCGTCGGGCGAACTGCCCGCGCGTCGCGCGACCGCCGTGTTCGCGCGCGACGCGGCCGGCATCGTGCGCTGGACCCATCTGCAGGAAACCTTCTGCACGGCCTGAGCGCCGGCACTGCGTCGTCGCGCGCTGGCAATGCCGCGCGGCGTCAGCGCTTGCGGCCGCGTGCGGCGGTCAGCTCGTCGGACACGCTCTGCATCAGCGCGCACAGCCACGCGATGTCGGTCGGGCGGTCGGGGTGCGGGTGCGTGAGCAGATAGCTCTTGATGCGCGGGAACGGCACGGGCGGCGTGACGACGACGAGCGGCAGCAGCTGCGCATAGTGCGTCGCGAAGCGGCGCGTCGTCGTGAAGATCAGGTCCGACTGCAGCAGCACCTGCGGCACGATCCCGAAATACGGCAGCGTCGTCACGATCCGCCGCGTGAGGCGGGCGCGCGCGAGGCCGATCTCGATCGCGTTGCGCTTGTCGCCGGTGTACGGCGTCGGCGCGACGTGCGCGGCCGCCGCGTAGGCTTCGCGCGTGAGCGGTTCGCGCGCGAGCGGATGCGCGTCGCGCATCAGGCACACGATCGTGTCGGAGAACAGGTCCTGGCGCGCGAACTGCGGGTCGGGCTTCGGCCAGTTGCCGATCACGAGATCGAGCGCGCCCGATTCGAGCGCCTCCGCGTGATCGAGCGCGGGGTTCAGCGAGTCGATTTCCAGATGTGCATGCGGCGCCGCGTCGCGAAAGCGCTCGATCAGCGTCGGCATGAAGAAATCGTTCAGGTAGTCGGGCGCGGCGACGCGGAACGTGCGCCGCGCCGACGACGGGTCGAAGTCGCCGTGCGGCGTCGCGATGAAGTCGACCTCGCGCAGCGCACGCGACGCCGCCCCGAGCAGCGACGCGCCATACTCGGTCGGCACCATCCCGGACTTGCCGCGCACGAGAATCGGGTCGTTCAGCGTCTCGCGCAGCTTGCGCAGCGCGGTGCTGATCGCGGGCTGGGTCTGGTTCAGCCGCAGCGCGGCCTGCGTGACGCTGCGCTCGAGCAGCAGCGTGCGCAATACGCGCACGAGCCAGATATCGAGCGAGGCGGTACGGTCGTCGTCTTCCATCGGTGCGCGGTGATTCGGCAGAAGCGTAACCTTACCGCAGCCACGCGTCGCGGTGCGTGATACCGGCCATCACACGCGCCCCTTCGGCAGCGTGCTGATTCGCTTGACCTCGCGCGACTCGAGCCAGTTCGGCGTGCGCGCGCAGTACAGCACCATCGGCAGCGCGTCCTCGCCCCAGAACAGCTGCTGGTTCATCCAGAACGTCGGTACGCCGAACACGCCGAGCGCGATCGCGTCGTCGGTGTTGCGGCGCAACTGCGCGCTCGTTTCCTCGAATTCGATCAGCTCGTCGCCGTGCCCGACGCCGACGCGCTCGCACAGCGCGGCGAACCCGTTCGGCGTCGACGGGTCGTTGCCGTCGTGCCAGATGAAGCGGAATATTTCCAGCACGGTCGCGATGTCGGCGCGCAGCGCGATCGCGAGGCGCAGCACCTTGTCGGAGTCGAACGGATGCGCGGGCGGCATCTTGAAGCGGATGCCGAGCTGTTCGGCGCGAAACAGCGCATGGCGGTACGTGAACATGCGCTTGGCCGGCACGTCGGCGCTCGGGCGCTGTCCCCAGTGGCGCTGCAGGTCGGGCAGCGACACGGCGATGGGGTCGAACGGTACGTCCGGCCACTTGTCGTGCTGTTCGAGCAGCAGGTAGGAGAACGGCGACACGAAGTCGAAGAACCAGGCAGGTTGGGCGGTGTCGAGGCCGGTTGTCATGGCGATCTCCAGAGAGTGGGGCGTGTGCGCCTCGCGGCGGCCTTCATGTTACGTGGCGGCGCGCGGACGCAGCCGCGCGGATGCAGCAATGATCGCGGATCGGCCGCTCATGCGGAACCGGGAGTCGCCCGAGGGGGCTCGCCGGCCGGCGCCGCCGCCGCGCCGCCGCGCGTCGCGGCGAGGCCGCCGGCGCCGGGTGTGCCCGACGTGCCCGATGCGGCGTCGTGGTCCTGCGCGGTGAGCCGCTCGCGCACGAAGCCGATGTGCTCGCGCAGCACGTAGAACTGCCCGGCATACGCGAGCGGCATCTTCATTCGATTCACGGCTTCCTCGATGTCGTCGAGTTCGTCGAGCAGATGGACGCGCTCCTCGGCCGTATGCTCGCCGAGCGCGCGGCGCTCGAGCGCGATCAGCGCGCCGTACCAGCGGTAGATACGCGAACGCACGCGCCAGCCGTACAGCGACGGCACCAGCCGCAGCCCGGGGATCAGCACGACGATCAGCGGCACCACGACGACCAGCAGCCGGTCGACGAGACTCGCGACCCAGAACGGCAGCCGCCGGTACAGGAAGGTCTTGCCCGACTTGTAATAGCGCGCCGCGTCATCGGACAGCGGGAAGCCGCGCGTGACGGCCGACGGGAATTCGCCCGCGTGTTGCAGGATCGTCGCGTGGCCGTGCACTTCGCGCGCGGCCTCGATCAGCAGGTCGGACAACGCGGGGTGCAGCGAATCGCGCGCGACCAGCTCGATCGTCGGTGCGACCGTGTGGATGTCGGCGGGCGGCAGGTTGCGGCCGAGATCGTAGACGCCCATCGGCAGCGTGATCGCGGTCAGGTATGGAAAGCGCCGCGCGTACGCCTCGGCCTGCGTGAACGAGTACACGTGCACGCCGGGCGCGCGGAACAGCTTCGCCATCACCGGGATCTGCGTCGAGTCGCCGGACAGGAAGGCGGCGTCGATCGTGCCGTCGAGCAGCGCGGTCGCGGCGTCCTCGCCGGCCGTCGGCAGCAGCTCGGTCGAGCCGCCCGGCACGATGCCGTTCATCTTCAGCAGCGCCAGGCTCAATTCGCGCGCGCCGCTGCCTTCCGCGCCGAGCGCGAGCCGCTTGCCCTTGAAGTCGGACAGGCGCGCGACCACCGGGCCGCGGTACATGATCGCGAGCGGCACGTAGCCGATGCTGCCGAGCGATACCAGGTGCTCGTCGCGCTCCTTCGGGCCGATGCCGCTCTGCACGAAGCCGACGTCGACCGGCGCATTCGGGTTCGACAGCCGCGCGAGGTTCTGCGCGGATCCTTCGGATGACTGGACGTCGAGCGTGACGCCGTTCTTCGCGAGGATCGTCTTGTATTTCTGCGCGGCGTTCCAGTAGGTGCTGCCGGGCGGGCCGGACGAAATCACGAGCGTGGACGGCGGCGCCGGCTGGATCAGCTTGACCGCGAGCCAGACCGCCGCGACCGCGAGCAGCACGGTGGGGCCGATCGACAGCGCGAGGTCGCGCCACGACACCGCGACGAAGCGGGCGAGGATGCGGCGGGGCGGGCGAGGGCGGGCTGGCTTCATGACGTGGCGGATGACACGGGCGTGACGCGTCGATGACGGGCGTCACGGACGATGTACGCGATGCAGGGTCTGGCGGCGATGGTACCCGGTTTCACCCGGCATGCGCGAGTTCGGCGCGGTGGCGCGGCCTGGGACGCGGGCGCGCGAGCCGGCCGCCGCCGGGCGCTCGCGCGTCAAAAGCTTTGCGCTTCGGCGGGCGCTGGATTACATTGTGCGTCGCAGCCGCGACCGATTCGCGCGCGACCCGGCACGCAATAGACCGGGCGCGTCCGGCCGGCGGCTGTCCGGCCCGGCCGGCCCGCATTCGCGTGCGCCGGTCGCCGGCCCGTGTCGCCTCTCTCGCATCGCCGTGGAAATCATCGGCCATCCCGCCCGTTCGCGCGCGGGCCGGCCGCCTTTGGGGGTATCCGGCCGTACTGTGCACGGCCGTTCCGAAGTCATAAGGAGATAGCATGAAGTCGATCGTGTTGAGAGCGTTGGGTGTTGCGGCCGTGGCGGCCTGTCTGTCGGGCAGCGTATATGCGCAGTCGAGCGACGCGGCGGCAACCGAGGCGCCGGCTGCGGCAGCGAGCTCGCCGAAGGCCGCGGCCAAGACCGCGAAGAAGGCGAACCGCCAGCTCGGCTACGCGGTGCGCAAGGCAATTACGAAGGCTGGCGGCATCGACGTGGCAAACCTCGTCGTGCGCTCGAAGGGCGGCGCGATCTCGCTGGAGGGCACGGTGCCCGACCAGGCACAGATCGACAAGGCGGAAGAGGCAGCGAAGAGCGTGAAGGGCGTGACGTCGGTCTCGAACAAGCTGACGGTCCAGCAGCAATGATGCTGGGCGGCGGCGCGCCAGCGCCGCGCGCCCGCTTGCGGCGGGCCCCGGTGTACCGGGGCCCGTTTGCGCTTTAGAATGCCTCGGGCCTGCCGCTTTGCGCCAGGCCCCCCCGAACGGGTATCCCCAAGGGTTTTCCTTCGGGACGGAAAGTGCTGGACGGCCCGGCGTTTCTTCCGAGGCCGTGAGCCGCGCACGACGCAGCGGCGGACCGATAACGATATCGAGAGGTCGGCAATGACGACGCACGGGTGGGGCAGTCGGATTCTCTTGGGCGCGGCGCTGGTCGCGGTCGCGATGCTCGGCGCCTGCAACGGCGACGATTCGGGCGAGCGCAACCGGCTGCCCGGTTTCGTGTCCGGCAGCGTGCGCACGACCGCTTACGACGGCTCGAGCGACGATCTGCTGACGGCCGGCCTCGGCAAGACCGGGCTCGCCACGGCCACCGCGCCCGCGTTCGCGAATCCGTCCCGGCCGACGAGCGCCGAGCTGCGCCGGGTCGCGATCTGGTCGAACTACCGCGCGCTCGTCGACATGAGCGCCAACGGCGGTTACGGCCGTTTCTGGGGGCCGAACGTCGACCTCGACGGCAACGACACGCTCGGCGAGGGCAAGATCCCCGGCACCGAATATCTCGCGTATTCCGATGACGGCAGCGGCCGCAAGAACGTGACGCTGCTCGTGCAGGTGCCCGCGAGCTTCGATCCCGCTCAGCCATGCATCGTCACCGCGACGTCGTCCGGTTCGCGCGGCGTGTACGGCGCGATTTCGGCGGCCGGCGAGTGGGGCCTCAAACGCGGCTGCGCGGTCGCATACAACGACAAGGGCGGCGGCAACGGCGCGCACGAACTCGGCACCGACACGATCACGCTGATCGACGGCACACTCGCCGACGCCGTGCTTGCCGGCAACGCCAGTCTCTTTACCGCCAACGTCACGAGCGGCGACCTGGCCGCGTTCAACAGCCGCTTCCCGAACCGCTACGCGTTCAAGCACGCGCATTCGCAGCAGAACCCCGAGCAGGACTGGGGGCATGTGACGCTGCAGTCGGTCGAATTCGCATACTGGGCGCTCAACGAGCAGTTCGGGCCGCTGCTCGACGGCTCGCATCACGGCGTGCGGTACCGCCCGGGCGACATCACGACGATCGCCGCGTCCGTCAGCAACGGCGGCGGCGCGGCGCTGGCGGCGGCCGAGCAGGACACGCGCCGCTGGATTACCGCGGTCGTGGTCGGCGAGCCGCAGGTCAACGTGCGGATGGCGCCGAACGCGGTCGTGCGCGAGGGCGGCCAGCCGGTGCCGTCGTTCGGCCGGCCGCTGGCCGACTACGCGACGCTCGCGAACCTGCTGGAGCCGTGCGCGGCCGCATCGGCGTCGCTCGCGGGCGCGCCGTATCTGAGCGCGCTGCCGGCCGCCACCACGCAGTCGATCCGCGCGCAGCGCTGCGCGACGCTCGCCGCGGCGGGGCTCGTGTCGGGCGCCGATACGCAAAGCCAGGCCGCCGACGCGCTCGCGCAACTGCATGCGGTCGGCTATCTCGCCGATTCCGACCTGCTGCAGGCGCCGATGTGGGATTCGCAGGCGATCCCGGCGATCGCGGTCACCTATGCGAACGCGTACACGCGCTCGCGCGTGACCGACAATCTGTGCAATTTCAGCTTCGCGACCACCAGCGCGGCGACGGGCACGGTCGCGCCGCCCGCCTCGTCGCCGATGCCGGCCGTGTTCGGTCTTGGCAACGGCGTCCCGCCGACCGCCGGCGTCAGTCTCGTGTTCAACACCGGCGCGGGTGTCGACCACCGGCTCGCGACGCCCGATGCGAGTTTCGCGGGCGCGCTGTGCCTGCGGCAGCTGTGGACCAACGGAATGCTCGACATGCCGGCGAACGTCGACGCGGTGCGCGTGAACGCGAACCTGCAGGGCAAGCCCGCGATCATCGTGCAGGGCCGCAGCGACGCGCTCGTGCCCGTCAATCACGCGTCGCGCGCATACGTCGCGCAGAACGGCATCAGCGAAGGCGGTCGCAGCCAGCTCGTGTTCTACGAGGTGACGAACGGACAGCACTTCGATGCGTTCCTGCCCGTCGCGGGCTTCGACACGCGCTTCGTGCCGGTCCACTACTACAACCTTCAGGCGCTGAACCTGATGTGGCGGCACCTGAAAAGCGGTGCCGCGCTGCCGCCGTCGCAGGTGATCCGCACGGTGCCGCGCGGCGGCACGCCGGGCGCCGCGCCGGCGTTGACGAGCGCGAACCTGCCGCCGATCTCGGCGTCTCCCGGCGCGAACACGATCACGACCGGCGCTGGCGCGATCGACGTGCCGCTCTGACGGCGCCCGCCGCGCCGCGATACGGAAGCCGGACAGTCGTCCGGCTTTTTTCTTTTCAGCGCCTGGAATCCGTCCCCGCATTGGCCTTTATCGGAATGGCGCGCGCTGTAACAAATTATTACTTTACGGCGGAAAACCCGGAATCTATTATGCGCCGATATTTTCACTTAATTTAATAAATTCCCGTAAAGACAATATTCCTTTCCGTATAGTTAATCGATCCTTTCGATTTTATTAAATCGGCTCGAACTGCGATTGGTCGCCGTTTGGCGATTGATTGGCATTTCGCCGAAGGGGATTGTTCGTCTGTTGGAAGCGAAGGCGCCTTGTCTGGCGGGCTTTGCGGGGAATGCTTTTGCTTGCTGTTTCTCGCGCATGCGGATGATGGGGCTGAATTCGCATTGCCGCGCATTATTGAATCGTCGTTTGCAATGGAATTGATTCCATTGCGCGGTCGCAGAATATGGGTGGGGTAAATCGTGCCGATCGGTATTCGCCGATCCGGTAAAAAACTCGGAGTGCATCGCAAAACGAATGCGCTCCCGGTGCGGAGCGCCGGCGCAAATGATCCTTTGCGACCGGCGGTATTTATCGTTCTGTTCGAGAGGCAATAATGACGACACTGAAGTCCTTGAAAGACGGTTTCGCGCTATTTGGAACGACACTGAGCCTGCCGCTCGCCGCAGCCGCGGCCGCGGCGCTGCTCGTCACCGGGTGCGGCGGCGACGACGGGTCCGGCCCGACCGCCGCCACCGCGGCGGCCGCGACGACGTCGAACGGCAGCACGGCGGCCACCGCCAATGCCACGGCCGCCGTCCCGGCCGACCAGCCGTACGTCGACAACGACGTGTACGGCACCGGGCCGAACGACGCAGTCACGGATTCGACCGAAGGGGCCGCGGTCGTGCACCGCCAGGTCACGATTGGCGGCAAGACCGTCCAGTACACGGCCACCACGGGCCACCTGACCACCATCGATCCGATCACGTCGGCACCGAACGCGAAGATGTTCTACGTCGCGTACACGCAGGACAACCCGGACCCGTCGAAGCCGCGCCCGGTCACGTTCTTCTACAACGGCGGCCCCGGCTCGTCGTCGGTCTACCTGCTGCTCGGCTCGTACGGGCCGAAGCGCCTGCAGTCGTCGTTCCCGAACTTCACGCCGCCGGCCCCGTACAAGCTGCTCGACAACCCGGACAGCCTGCTCGACCGCACCGACCTCGTGTTCATCAATCCGGTCGGCACCGGCTACTCGGCGGCGATCGCCCCGGCGAAGAACAAGGACTTCTGGGGCACCGACCAGGACGCGCACTCGATCGATCGCTTCATCCAGCGCTACCTGACCAAGTACTCGCGCTGGAACTCGCCGAAGTTCCTGTATGGCGAGTCGTACGGCACGGCGCGTAGCGCGGTCGTGTCGTGGGTGCTGCACGAGGACGGCATCGACCTGAACGGGATCACGCTGCAATCGTCGATTCTCGACTATGCGAACGCGCTGTCCGCGCCGGGCACCTTCCCGACGCTCGCGGCCGACGCGTTCTACTGGAAGAAGACGACGCTCAACCCGACGCCGACCGATCTCGACGCGTACATGGTGCAGGCCCGCAACTACGCGGACAACACGCTCGCGCCGCTCGCGCAGAAGCCGAATCCGCAGGACGGCGGTTTCGTGAACGTGAGGCTGAACCTGAACCTGCAGACCGCGCAGCAGATGGGCTCGTACATCGGCACGGATCCGACGTCGCTGATCCAGACGTTCGGCAACCCGGCCGCGCTCGGCAACGTGCCGTCGTCGGACGACAACCCGCCGTACACGTTCTTCCTGACGCTCGTACCGGGCACGCAGATCGGTCAGTACGACGGTCGCGCGAACTTCACGGGCAAGGGCATCGCGCCGTACATCCTGCCGAACTCGGGCAGCAACGATCCGTCGATCACGAACGTCGGCGGCGCGTACACGGTGCTGTGGAACAGCTACATCAACACCGACCTCAAGTACACGTCGACGTCGTCGTTCGTGGACCTGAACGACCAGGTCTTCAACAACTGGGACTTCAGCCACACGGACCCGACCGGCGCGAACAAGGGCGGCGGCAATACGCTGTACACGGCCGGCGACCTGGCGGCGACGATGAGCGTGAACCCGGACCTGAAGGTGCTGTCGGCGAACGGGTATTTCGATGCGGTCACGCCGTTCCACCAGACCGAGCTGACGCTCGCGCAGATGGCGCTCGATCCGACGCTCAAGGCGCAGAACCTGACGATCAAGAACTACCCGTCGGGCCACATGATCTACCTGAACGACGCGTCGCGGACCGCGTTGAAGGGCGACCTCGCCAACTTCTACGACGGGATCCTCGCGAACCGTACCGCGCTGCAGCGCGTGCTGAAGCTGCAGGCGCGCACGCAGCAGCTCAAGCAGCAACAGTTGAAGCAGCAGGGGCAGTAAGCATCGCGTTGCGGCCCGCACGGTCCGGCCTCGCGCCGGGCGGTGCGGGGGTTCGCGAGGCCCCGGATGGACGACAGCCCGATCGGCGCAGGCCGGTCGGGCTGTTTTTTTCAGAGGATGGCGGTGCCGGCGCCCGGCGGTGCGACCTACGCGAGCACGAGCCGCACGCCGACCGCGACGAGCGTCGCGGCGAGCAGGTTGCGCAGCAGCCGTTCGGGCGCGCGCGCCGACAGCAGGCTGCCGAGCACGATGCCGGGCAGCGAGCCGAGCAGCAGCGACAGCAGCATCGACCAGTCGACCGAGCCGAGCAGCCAGTGGCCCATGCCCGCGACGAGCGTGAGCGGCACAGCGTGCGCGATGTCGGAGCCGACGATGCGCGTGGTCGCGAGCATCGGGTACAGCAGCAGGAGCACGGTGACGCCGATCGCGCCGGCGCCGACCGACGTCATCGACACGAGCACGCCGAGCACGGCGCCCGTCAGCACCGTCGACCACAGCGTGCGCGCGGGGCTCGGCGCGAGCGGGTTGCGCGCGGCGAGCGCGGTCAATTGCGGACGGAAGATCAGCGCGAGCGACGTGAGCAGCAGCGCGACGCCGAGCACCAGCTGGATCAGCCGCGCGGTGCCGGGCGAATTCATCCCGTGCGTGTGCAGCACCCACAGCGTGACGGCTGCGGCCGGGACACTGCCGGCCGCGAGCCGGCCGGTGATGCGCCAGTCGATCGACCCCTTCAGCCCGTGGACGAGCGTGCCGGTGGCCTTGGTCGCGGCCGCGTACAGCAGGTCGGTGCCGACCGCCGTCGCGGGGTGGACGCCGAACAGCAGCACGAGGATCGGCGTCATCAGCGAACCGCCGCCGACGCCCGTCAGGCCGACGAGAATGCCGACGAACAGGCCGGACAGGGAGTACAGCAGATCGATATGGGGAAGCGACATCGGAAGCAGGCGGTTATGCGGCGTTCGGCGGCGGCGCGCGGCCGCGGCGCGCGCATCAAAGTCCGCCATTGTCGCAAAAGTGGCGCGTCGGTGTACGACTACGTTAAAAATCGGCCGGGAAGGCTTGCTGGACGGGCAGTTGGTGGCGGGTGAAACGGTCGTTTGAATGGGGCCGGGCCTGACGTGGCCGTGCGCCGGCGTCGCCGGGTGTTTCGCCGATGGTTTGCTATCGGGCATGACGGGGGCGACGCGCGCCCCCGGTTCAGGCACGGACGGCCATCAATGCATCGCGGGACCGACGCCGGCAACGGCGTCCTGGCGGCGGATGCGCAGCGCGAGGCCGAGCAGCCCGGCCGCGGCCGCAAAAGCCGCGCCGACCGCGAACGCGGCGTGGTAGCCGCCGTTCAGCGCGTCGAGCGGCGTGGCGTGCGCCGCCGCGAGCGCATCGGTGCGCGCGGCTGCGAGGCTCGCGAGCACGGCGAGGCCGAGTGCGCCGCCCATCATGAACGCGGTGTTGACGATGCCCGACGCGAGCCCCGAATCGGCCGGGTCGACATCGCTCATCGCGGCGAGCAGCACCGGATTGAACGCGACGCCGGCGCCAATGCCGAGCAGCGTCATGCCCGGCAGCACGTGCCAGATGAAGCTGCCGTCCGCCGGCGCGCGGGAGAACAGCGCAAGGCCGCACGCCGCGATCAGCAGGCCGGCCGCGATCGGGCCGCGGATGCCGAAGCGCATCACGATCCGCGCCGACAGCCCGAGCGAGAACGCGGCCATGATCAGGTTCGCCGGCAGGAACGCGAGCCCGACCTGCAGCGGCCCGTAGCCGAGCACGCGCTGCATGTAGAGCGCGGACAGGAAGAACCACGCGAACATGGCCGCCGCCCACAGCACGCCGATCACGTTCGCGAGCGCGACGTTGCGCGCGGCGAACAGCGTGAGCGGCATCAGCGGATGCGCGACGCGCGCCTCGATCGCGATGAACAGCGCGAGCAGCACGACGGCCGCGCCGATCAGCGCGACGGTCTGCGTCGACAGCCAGCCAGCCTCGTTGCCGCCGACGATCCCGTAGACGGCGAGCATCAGCGACGCGGTCACGGTGATCGCACCCGCGACGTCGAGCCGCGCGGCGCCGGCCGGCGCGCGCATGCGCGGCAGCAGCGCGACGCACATCGCATAGACCGCGATGCCGATCGGCAGGTTGACGAGGAAGATCCAGTGCCACGACAGCGTGCTCGTCAAGAGCCCGCCGAGCAGCACGCCGATGCTGCCGCCGCCCGCGCAGACGAAGCCGTAGACGCCCATCGCGCGCGCCCGTTCGCCCGGTTCGGTGAAGAGATTCATGATCAGCGACAGCGACACGGCCGACACGATCGCGCCGCCGAAACCCTGCACCGCGCGCGCGGCGATCAGCATCGCCTGCGATTGCGCGAGGCCGCAGGCGAGCGATGCGAGCGTGAACACGACGAGGCCGGCGAGGAACATGCGCCGCTGGCCGTACAGGTCGCCGAGCCGGCCGCCGAGCAGCAGGCAGCCGCCGAACGTCAACAGGTACGCGTTGACGACCCACACGAGGGCCGTCTCGGTGAAGTGGAGGTCGGTGCTGATCGACGGCAGCGCAACGTTCACGATCGTGCTGTCGAGCACGATCATCAGCACGCCGAGGCAGAGGACGATCAGCGCATACCAGCGCTTCTCGCCGTGGATCCCGTGGGTCATGGGTTGGCCGCCTTCTCTCTGATAGTTATTTGAAAGGCTGCATTGTAGGCGTCATCCGCGCGCGCTTCCTGCCGGTTTATGGCAGGAGCGACGCGTAGCGGCGGCGCGCGTCGCGCGGCGCCGGAGGTTATCCGCGCGGCGGCAGTTCGCAGCCGTCGGGGCCGCACGCGGCGGCGGCGTCGCCGGCGAATTCGACGATGGCGCCGTCGCGCCACGCCTGCTCGAGCGCCTGCGCGAACACGTCGGCCGGCTGGGCGCCCGATACCGCGTAGCGGCCGCCGAACACGAACAGCGGCACGCCGCGTCCGCCGATCTGCGCCGCGCGCGCGATGTCGGCCTCGACTTCGTCGCGGTACGCGTCGCTGCGCAGCACGGCTTCGACGGCCGAGCGCTCGAGCCCCGCTTCGACCGCGAAGTCGATCAGCGACGCGTGGTCGAACAGCGAGCCGTGCTCGCAGAAATACGCGCGGTACAGCCGCTCGGTCAGCGCATGCGCACGGCCGGTGGCCTCTGCGAGCTTCACGAGCCGGTGACCGTCGAGCGTGTCGCCGACGAACGTGCCGGGCAGGTC
Source organism: Burkholderia sp. BCC1638 (assembly GCF_902833195.1). Taxonomy (NCBI): domain Bacteria; kingdom Pseudomonadati; phylum Pseudomonadota; class Betaproteobacteria; order Burkholderiales; family Burkholderiaceae; genus Burkholderia; species Burkholderia sp. BCC1638. The sequence goes on along the minus strand of NZ_CADFEC010000004.1, from coordinate 320,782 downwards.
GTAGCTCAGCCCGACGCTCGCGGCCGCATCCGTCACCTGACGCAGCATCTGGTCGACCTGCGCGGGCGACATCCGGTACTTGCCCGCGAGCATCGCCTCGACCGGTTCGACCGGCTGGCCCGGCATCAGCCGGTACGCGCGCAGCGCGACGTCGACGTGCTCGGCGTGCGCGAACGCGGCGAGCGCCTCATCGAAGCGGCGCTTGCCGATCCAACACCATGGGCAGATCAGGTCGGACCAGATTTCGACGGTCAGGATCGGGCGGGCAGTCGGGGCAGGGGTGGTCGTCATGAGCGGTCCGGGGCGGCAAATAAATGTAACCGGGACTATATCACTTTATGCTTCGATGCTTCGTCGGCTCGCCCGGGCGGAGCGGGGCGGCCCGGATGCTTCACGAAGCATAGTCACGGACCGGGTGTACCGGTAGCGATTGTCGATGCCAGTTGGGGCGCCGCCCGCCGCCCGCGCCGCTTACACGTCGCCCTGCGTTTCCTTCAGATGCTTGAGGTGCTTGTAGACGGTCGCGCGCCCCATCCCGAGCACGTTCGCGACGTAGTTCGCGGCGCTCTTGCCGCGGAACGCGCCTTCCGCGTACAGCGCCTCGACGAGCTCGCGCCGGTGCTCGCGCGTGAGCCCGTTCAAGCCGACCTGCCGCTCGCGCAGCCAGCCGTGCAGGAACGTGTTGATGCGTTCCTGCCAGTCGTCGCGGAACAGCTCGTCCGGTTGCGCGACGATGCCCGCGCCCTTGATGAAGACGTCGAGCGTCGCGCGGACGTCGTCGAACACCGCGATGTTGAAGTTGATGCACATCATCCCGGCCGGGCGGCCTTCGTCGTCGAACAGCACGTTGCTCACGCAACGCATCCGCCGGCCGTCCCAGTTCAGCTTTTCGTACGGACCGATCACGCGCTCGCGCGCCGAATGATCGATTTCCTCGAGTGCGGAGTCGTCGCCGACCTCGCGCTTCGACAGGTTGTTCGCGAGATACAGCACGGTCTGGTCGTGCAGGTCGTGGATCACGACTTCCGCATACGGGAAGAACAGCGCCGCGATGCCGTCGGCGATCGGTGCATAGCGGGTGAGCAGCAGGTCTTTGACGGGGGATTGCTTCTTGCGCATCGGAATCGCCATCTCGGGTAAGCGGGGGCCGGGCGGTGCGTCGGCGCGGCGCGCCGGCGTGCCGTCGACCGGCTGCTCCGTGCGCCCGCGCGCTGCCGCCGCGGCGGTTGCGCCATTGTATCGGCCCCGCGTGCGCGTGCCGCTCATGCGCGCGTCAGATGCGTGTACAGCGCATGTGCGATCGCGATGTCCTCGAGCCCGAGGCCGATCGAGCGGAAGAATGCATGACGCGTGCGCGACGGCGCCGCGCAGGTGCCGGCGACGAGCGCGGGCAGGTCGCCGACGATCCGCTCGGGCGTCCAGCCGTGCCCGGCCGCCGCGATCTGCATCTCGCCCGCGCTCGCGGGCGTCGTGTGCCGGTAGTCGCAATACACGTCCATGTCGGGCAGCCACGCGGGCGGGATTTCGTGCGCGCGCGCGACGTTGGTGCTGATCGACGTGACGAGCGTGGGGCGCGTGAGCATGCCGTCGGCGAGCACCGGCGTGCCCGACGACGTGCACAGCATCACGACGTCCGCGTCGCGCACGCACGCCTCGACGCTGGCGGCCGCACGGGCCCGCGGATCGATCCGCGCGAGCGCCGCCTGCAGCGCCGGGTCGCCGGCGAGCGCGGGCGAATGAACGCTGATCGATGCCCAGTCGCGCAACGCCGCGGTGTGGCGCAGATGCGCGAGGCCGACCGCGCCCGTGCCGATCACGGCGAGCCGGCGCGCGTCGCGCGGCGCGAGGCAGTCGACCGCGAGCGCCGTCGTGCCGGCCGTGCGCTCGACCGTCAGCAGCCCCGCGTCGCACCACATCAGCGGCTGGCCGGTGCGCATCGACATCAGCGCGGTCCATGCGGTGACGATCGGTTTGCCGCCGGTCACGACGTACGGCGACAGCTTCGCGCCGAACACCTGCTCGTCGGCGAGCGCGCCGAGATACGTGATGAAATCGCCGGCCTGCGCGGGGAACAGCGTGAGCGTCTGCGGCGGCTGCACCGCGCGGGCCGACGCGAGCGACGCGAACATGCGGCGCAGCGTGCCCAGCACGTCGAGCGACGGCAGCGCCGCGCGCACCGCGGCTTCGTCGACGGTCAGCGGCAGGGTCGGGGCGGGTTGCGTCATGGGACTTCTCCGGTCGGGGCCGGACAGGACAGTCTCCAAATAGCGCGTCCGGCGGTGTTCGTGATGGACTAAAAGTCTAATATAGACAAAGTAAGTTGGGTGAATTTTTCTTTTCAGGAGCGGGAGGAGTCGATTTCTTCGGAAAAAACATCGATAAATCAACGACGCGGAGCATGGCCGACGGCATCTCACGGGACTGCGTGAGCGCCGGATTATCGTATCCCCTATAGTCTATAGTAGACTAAGAGTCTATATTTCCGCGTGCAGACCGGCGTGCCGTCGCACGATGACCGGTCTTCATCGCCTCAATCCGGAATCGAAGGACATCCGTCATGAACTGGAAGCTTTCCCTCTGCGCCGTCGCGGCGCTTGCGTGCGCGGCCGTCACGGCCCACGCGGAACAGACCACGCTGCGCTTCGGGATCGAAGCCGCGTATCCGCCGTTCGAGAGCAAGACGCCGGCCGGCCAGCTGCAGGGTTTCGACGTCGACATCGGCAATGCGGTGTGCGCGAAGCTGAACATGAAGTGCGTGTGGGTCGAGAATGCGTTCGACGGGCTGATCCCGGCGCTGCAGGCGCGCAAGTTCGACGCGATCAATTCGGCGATGAACATCACCGCGAAGCGCAAGCAGAGCATCGATTTCACGCCGGCGATCTACGTGGTGCCGATCGTGATGGTCGCGCACCGCGGCTCGCCGCTGCGGCCCGATGCCGCGAGCCTGCGCGGCAAGCACGTCGGCGTGCTGCAGGGCTCGTCGCAGGAGGATTTCCTGAAGGCGCACTGGGCGAATGCGGGCGTGGCCGTCGTGTCGTACCAGGATCAGGACCAGATCTATGCCGATCTCGTCGCCGGGCGTCTCGACGCGGCCGTGCAGGAGGCGCAGACCGCGCAGGACGGTTTCCTCGACAAGCCGGCCGGCCGCGACTATCAAATCGTCGGCGACGCGCTGAAGGATCCCGCGACGCTCGGCGAAGGCACCGGCTTCGGGATGCGCAAGGGCGACAAGGCGCTGCAGGCGAAGATCGTCGGCGCGCTGGACGCGCTGAAGAAGGACGGCACGCTGAGCGCGCTGTCGCAGAAGTACTTCAAGCGCGACATCGTCGCGAAGTAAGCCTGGCCGCGCGCCGGCCGCGGTGTCGGCGCGCGTCGCACCGAATCTCGACGCAGTACGGGGAAGCATGGATTTCGACGTCATCGTTCTGGGGGCCGGCATCGTCGGTGTGTCGTCGGCGCTGCATCTGCAGGATCGCGGGCTGCGCGTCGCGCTCGTCGACCGGCGCGCGCCCGGCGAGGAGACGAGCCACGGCAATGCCGGGCTGATCGAGCGCTCGTCGGTCGTGCCGTACGCGTTCCCGCGCCGTCTCGGCACGCTGCTGCGCTACGCGCGCAACCGCTCGGTCGATCTCTACTGGGATTACAAGGCATTGCCCGCGTATGCGGGCTGGCTCGCGCGCTTCTGGCGCGAATCGTCGCCGCAGCGGCTCGCGGCCGCCGCGCGCGACATGCTGCCGCTCGTCGCGGCGAGCGTCGTCGAGCACGACGCGCTGCTCGCGCGCACCGACGCGCAGCCGCTCGTGCATGACGGCGGGTGGATCGAGGCGTTCCGTTCGCCGGCGCTGTTCGACGCGGAAACGCGCGCGCAGCAGCGGGTGGCCGACGCGCACGGGTTGCGGATGAGCGTCCTCGACGCGCGCGCGTTGCGCGAACGCGAGCCCGGCATCGGCGACGCATTCTGCGGCGCATTCCACTGGCAGGACCCGAAGACCGTGTCGAGCCCCGGGGGCCTGACGAAGGCGTACGCGCGGCTGTTCGAGCGCGACGGCGGCACGTTCGTGCACGGCGACGCGACGACGCTCGCGCAGGTGAGCGACGGCTGGCAGGTCAATACCGAGCATGGGCCGATCGCGGCCCGCTCGGCCGTGGTCGCGCTCGGGCCGTGGTCCGATCACGTGTTCGCGCCGCTCGGCTACCGGATTCCGCTGCGCGCGAAGCGCGGCTATCACATGCATTACCGGCCGACCCGCGCGTCGCTGAACGTGCCCGTGTGCGATACCGAGGCGGGTTTCGTCGTCGCGCCGATGGAGGGCGGACGCCTGCGGCTCACCACCGGCGTCGAGATCGCGTTGCGCGGCACGCCGCCGACCGGCGTGCAGCTCGCGCGCGCCGAGCCGCTGGCGCGCGACGCGTTCGGCATCGGCGAGCGGCTCGATCCGGCGCCGTGGCTCGGGATGCGGCCGTGCACACCCGACATGCGTCCGGTGATCGGGCCTGCGCCGCGCCATCGTCATCTGTGGTTCGCGTTCGGCCATTGCCATCACGGACTCACGCTCGGCCCCGCGACCGGGCGTCTGCTTGCCGAGATGATGACGGGCGAGCCGACCTACATCGATCCACATCCATACCGACCCGCGCGCTTCGGCTGAGCGCGTTTCGATATGACGGCCGCCCCGGTGCGGCCGTCACATTTTTTCATTTGGTAATCCGCATTATCCGCGGTCGCGCGAATGGAAATTGTCTGCGTAATTGATCGGAAAGAAATCGCTAAATAAGAAAATCGGTAAACAAGCGATTTATTAATGCATTTTCATGAAAATGAAATGCGAAACAGGCGATTTGGCCGGGCAATCCGGCGGCGCTTTCGTGCCGGACGTTCCGATGTGGCACGGAATGTACCGGAACACGTTACTTCGGGCCTCGCAAACGTTACGTTACATTCGCGCGCCAGACGTCTGATTCATCAGATGATTATGGCTGTGCGATCTGTTTATTTGCCCTGAAATCCATATAAAACCGTTATTGGCTTGCAATGAGCCGACGAATCAATCCGCTTTAACCGGGTGGCACACTTCGTGCAATCCGTCCCCATGCTTTATCAACGTAGTGCCAACCGAGATGGGGTAAAGATGGGACAAAAGCTTAAATTGACGGGTGTGGCGCTGTCGGTCGCGACGGTGTTCGGGGTGCTGGCTTCCGGTTCGGCTATCGCGGGGACGCTCGATGCGCTGCCGCTTCCGCAGGTAATCGTGAATCCGCCGACGAACAGCGTCTCGATCGGGCTGGCCGCGACCGGCACGTCGCCGTTGGGTTCGGTCACCGTGGCGGCGGGCGGATCGGGCGCGATCCAGACGTCGCTCGGCAATCCGGCGCAAGCCTTGTCGGGCGCGGTGAACGCGCTGCAAGGCGCGCTCGGCGGCGCTGGCGGCACGGTGACGCCGCTCGCGCCGGTGCAAGGCGTGGTGAACCAGGTGACGGGGGCGCTTGGTGGCGGCAATCCGGCGGGTGCGTTGACTGGCGCGTTGGGCACGGCTACGGGGACGTTGAGCAATGCGGTTGGTACGGTGACGGGCGCGCTGGGTAGCGTCGGCGGCGGGGCGAATCCGCTGGCGCCGGTTCAAGGCGCGGTGAATCAAGTGACGGGCGCGCTCGGTGGCGGCAACCCGGCAGGTGCGTTGACCGGTGCGTTGGGCACGGTCACGGGTGCGCTGGGTAACGTCGGTGGCGGTGCAAACCCGCTGGCGCCGGTTCAAGGCGTCGTCAATCAAGTAACGGTGGCGCTCGGTGGTGGCAACCCGGCAGGTGCGTTGACTGGCGCGCTGGGCACGGTCACGGGCGCACTGGGCAACGTCGGCGGCGGTGCAAACCCGCTGGCACCGGTTCAAGGCGTCGTCAATCAAGTGACGGGGGCGCTCGGCGGCGGCAATCCGGCAGGTGCCTTGACCGGCGCGTTGGGCACGGTCACGGGCGCACTGGGTAGCGTTGGCGGCGGCACGAATCCGCTGGCGCCGGTGCAGGGCGTGGTGAATCAAGTGACGGGCGCGCTCGGTGGCGGCAACCCCGCCGGTGCGTTGACGGGTGCGCTGGGCACGGTCACGGGCGCACTGGGCAACGTCGGCGGCACGAACCCGCTGACACCGATCCAGAACGTCGTCGACCAGGTCACGGGCACGGTGGGCAGCGGCAATCCTGCCGGTGCGCTGAGCAATGCGGTCAATACGATCACGGGGACGCTCGGCAACATCGGTGGCGCATCGAGCCCGCTGGCACCGGTGCAAGGCGCCGTCACCCAACTCGCCGGCACGCTTGGCAACGGCAACCCGGCCAGTGCACTGACGGACGCCGTGAACTCGATGACGGGCGCACTCGGCAACCTCGGCGGTACGAACCCGTTGGCGCCGGTGCAGGGCGTCGTGAACCAGGTCGTCGGCACGTTGTCGGGCGCCGGCGGCGGCAGCCCGATCGCGCCGATCACGAACCTCGTCAGCAGCCTGCAGAACGCACTGCCGACGGGGGGCAATGCGGCCGGCGCGTTGACCGGTGCGCTCGGTTCGGTCACGAGCGCACTCGGCAACCTCGGCGGCACGAACCCGCTGGCCCCGGTTCAAGGCGTCGTGAACCAGGTGGTCGGCACGCTCGGCAGCGGCAACCTGGCAGCCGCACTGAGCAACGCGGTGAATTCGGTGACGGGTGCACTCGGCAATCTCGGCGGCACGAACCCACTGGCGCCGGTGCAAGGTGTCGTGAACCAGGTTGTCGGCACGCTCGGCGGCAGCAATCCGGCAGGCGCACTGAGCAACGCAGTCAGTTCGGTGGCGGGCGCACTCGGCAACCTCGGCGGCACGAATCCGCTGGCGCCGGTGCAGGGCGTCGTGAACCAGGTCGTCGGCACGCTGTCGGGCGCAGGCGGCAGCCCGATCGCGCCGATCACGAACCTCGTCGGCGGTCTGACCGGCGGCAGCAACCCGGCCGGCGCACTGACCGGTGCACTCGGTTCGGTGACGGGCGCCCTCGCGAACGGTCCGGCAGCCCTCGGGCAGGCGGCCGGCGCGCTGTCGGGCGCGGCCGGTTCGACGGCTGCGGCGGGCGGCAGCCTGCTCGGCTCCGGCGCGAGCGCGGCCGGCAGCACGGCGGGCGCGACTGGTTCGCTGGTGTCGACGACCGGCAACGCGACAGCAACGGTCGTCAATGCCGTCGGCACGACGCTGGGCGCGGCGCTGGGTTCCACGCCGAGCCTGTCGGTCACGCCGCACTCGGGCAACGGCTCCGCGAACAACCCGCTCGCACCGGTGTCGACGCTGCTGCAGGCGGTGACTGGCGCATTGCCGAAGTAACCGGCCGGAACGCGCGGCGGCGGTCCATCGCCTGCCGCGTGCAACGGGTCGTACGACGCGGCATGACAGCAATGTCATGCCGCGTTTTTCTTGGGGATCCCGAGGTGTTTCGTGCGAGGAATGGCGCCGCTTCGTGGGGCGGCATGGAATAACTGGCCGGATTCGTCCGTTTACATACCGAGTCTCGGCGCGGCCGGACAGCGGGATAATGGGCATCACGAAGTCGACGTCCCGTCCGGCGGCATCGTGCCGCGACGCCATGCCAAGGAGAACGGGAATGAAGACGATGATGTTCGCCGTCGCACTGACGGTCGCGATCGCGCGGCCCGCGGCCGCCGAGCCGCCGCAGGCCGGTGACGGGAAACTGGTCGACGAAGATCACATGACGCTGTACGTGTTCGATCACGACGCGCCGGGCAAGAGCACCTGCACCGGCACCTGCGCGGCCAACTGGCCGCCGGCGCTCGCCGACGGATACGACAAGGCGTCGGGTGCGCTGAGCCTCGTCACGCGCGACGATGGGAAGAAGCAATGGGCTTACCACGGCCGTCCGCTGTATCGCTGGAAGATGGACCGCAAGGCCGGCGACGCGGGCGGCGACGGAATCGGCGGCATGTGGCACGTCGCGCGTCCCTGAACACCGACCGACGGACTGACGGCGCGGCGACGCGCGAGGCATCCGGATGAGCTACGAATCGGACCTGCTGGTGTGGTTGCCGCATCTCACGCGATATGCGCGCGCGCTGACGGGCGACCGGGCCTGGGCGGACGATCTCGTGCAGGACACGCTCGAGCGCGCGTTGAACCGGCCGCCGCGCGACGGCGGCAACCTGCGTGCGTGGCTGCTGACGCTGCTGCGCCACCGCTTCATCGACCAGTTGCGCGCGCGGCACGAGATCGCGGTCGACGATGCGACCGCGCCATGGCAGACGATGGCCGCGCCGACCGACGAGATCGGCGGCCTGCTGTTGCGCGACGTGCAGCGCGCGCTGTACCGGCTGCCCGTCGAGCAGCGCGAGGTGCTGCTGCTGGTCGCGCTCGAGGAATTGAGTTACCGCGACGCCGCGCAGGTGCTCGGCGTGCCGGTGGGGACGGTGATGTCGCGGCTGTCGCGGGCGCGTGAACAGATGCGTGCGCTGCTGTCCGACGAGCCGCCGGCGCGCGGCGCGGCCGCGTTACGGGTGATCGGGAAGACATGATGGACGACGATCCGCGCAAACCTTCGAACGATCGGGACGGCGGCGCCGACGCGTCGGCGCAACTGCTGTCGGCGCTGCTCGACGGCGAGCTGTCCGGGCAGGAGCGCCGCGAGGTGCTCGAACGGCTGGCGTCCGATCCGCGCGAAGCCGATCGGTTCGCGCATTACCGCGCGCAGCGCGACGCGCTGCAAGCGCTGTTCCCGCTGCCGGCCGCCGCACCCGCGCTGTTCGTGCAGCGGCGCGTGCCGCGTTGGCGCGGCGTCGCGTATGCATTCGCGGGCCTGGCGGCCGGGCTGGTGATCGGCGTCGCGCTGCACGCGGGCTGGACGACCTTCGGCGCTGAGCCGGCCTTCGCCGCGCGCGCGGACGTCGCCTACGCCGTGTACGCGGCCGATCGCGAACATCCGGTCGAGGTCGACGCACGCGATCCGGCGCGCCTTGCCGCGTGGCTGTCCGTGCGTCTCGGGCGGCCCGTGCGCGCGCCGTCGCTCGACGAATACGGCTATGCGTTGCTGGGCGGCCGGCTGCTGCCGGGCGACGCGGGGCCGGCCGCGCAACTGATGTACCAGCGCGCGGACGGCAAGCGCGTGACGCTCTACATGACGGCCTACGATGCGCGGCGCTTCGCGCCCCGGGCGATGTCCGCGGGCGGTCGCGATACGTACTTCTGGTCCGATCGCGGCATGGGTTATGCGCTCTCCGGACACGCCGACGAACGACGGCTGCGCGAGCTCGCGATCGAAGCATGCGGCGCGCTCGGCGGACCGACCGACGCGTGGAAGGGCTGACGCGCGCGACATCGGCAGGGAGCCGACGATGAACACGAAGAAGGCAGTGATGGTGGCGGTGGCGCTCGTGGCGGGCGCCGGGCTCGCGCGGGCGGACGGCGATGCGCCGGTGCGAGTGCCGGTCGACGCCGACGGCGTGCAGCGGGTGGCGATCGTCGGCGGCAGCTATTTCTTTCATCCGAGCCACGTGATCGTCCGCGCGCACGTGCCGGTCGAACTCACCGTCTCGGCCGAACCGGGCGTCGTGCCGCACAGTTTCAAGATCGACGCGCCGCAGGCCGGCATCGCGGTGCATACCGAGCTGGGCACGACGCCGCGCACGTTGCGCTTCACGCCGACGGCGCCCGGCCGCTTCGCCTACTATTGCACGCATCGGCTGCTGTTCCTGCGCAGCCATCGCGAGCGCGGAATGGAAGGCGTGCTCGACGTCGAGGCGGCGCCGTGATCGCCGCGTTGCTGGCCGCGAGCCTGATAGGAGCGAGCATGACAGCCGATCCCGTGACCATCGCGCAGACGCATTTCGACCAGGTTCACTCGTATCGCGCGACGATCCGGTCGTCGGCGCGAAGCGGCGAGCATGCCGAATTCCACTATGCCTACTTGAAACCCGGTTTCGTCCGGATGGACTTCGTGTCGCCGCATTACGGCGCGGTGCTCGCGTACGACCCCGGCAACGGCAAGGTGCGGCTGCGTCCGTTCGGCGAGCATGCGCTGCCGGCGCTGACGCTGTCGCCGTCCAATCCGCTTCTGCGCGACCGCAGCGGCCATCGCGTCGACCGTTCGGACGTCGGCGTGCTGCTGCACAACGTGCATGCGCTGCAGCAGGGCGGTGCGACCGTGACGGAAGGCAAGGAAACCCTCGGCGGCCGCGCCACGCTGCGCGTATCGGTGACGGGCGCGCCCGCGCACGTGGTCGACGGCGTGCATCGCTATCGTCTGTGGCTGGACACCGAGGACGGCTTTCCGCTGAAGGTCGTCAGCTTCGCGGACGACGACGGCGCGCCGCTCGAAACGGTGACGCTCGACGACGTCGAGATCGACGTCGCGTTTCCCGCCCGATTTTTCTCGCCCTGATCGCGCTTTTGACCCCGATTCTGATTCGCGCCGGAGGCAGCATGGCGGAATACCGGTTTTCGACGACGTGGCGCGTGGACGCGCCGCTCGCGGCTGTCTGGGACGCGATCTACCAGGTCGATCGCTGGCCGGACTGGTGGAAGAGTGCCGTGCGGACCGTCGAGATCGAGCGCGGCGACGCGCGCGGCGTCGGCGCGCTGCAGCGATATACATGGAAAGGCGCGTTGCCGTACCGGCTGACCTTCGACATGCGCGTGCTGCGCGTCGAGCGGCCGCATGTGCTCGAAGGCCGCGCGAGCGGCGCGATCGAAGGCGACGGCCGCTGGTCGTTTGCCGGCGACGGCGCGCGCACCGTCGTGCGCTACGACTGGCACATCCGCACGCGCGAGCGCTGGATGAACTGGCTGGAGCCGATCGCGCGCCCGCTGTTCGCGTGGAATCACGACGTCGTGATGCGCGAAGGCGCGAAAGGCCTCGCGCGGCTGCTCGGCGCGACGGTCGAGACCGACGGCCGGACGTTTCAGCCGGTCGTGGGTTGTCCGGACATGTGACGATCCCGTGGCCGAAGTTTGCGCCCTTGGCACGTCCGCGCAGCCCTATTCAAGCGATGCCGGACGACCGCGGGAACTCGGTGCTCGCCCTGTGTCCAATTGGGGCGTGGGTCGGGATATCCCGTATCTCGTCCGCTCCCGGTGTGCGGAATCGATGTTTATGTGATTGTTTTTAATGAAATTTTTCAATCAATCCCCGTTTTTCCATCGTTCCGCCCCGCACGAAAAAACCTCTGGCTCCCCTTCTTGAATTTGTCAAAACCCGTCCATATAATTAGCACTCGCTGCACGAGAGTGCTAACAATTCTCTGCCGGGCGACCCGCCGGGCAGATTCCCTAAGCGTTCTTCAATCTCAGTCAAGAGAGGAGTGAATATGAACCTTCGTCCTTTGCACGATCGCGTGATCGTCAAGCGCCTGGATCAGGAAACCAAGACCGCCTCGGGCATCGTGATCCCCGAAGCTGCTGCTGAGAAGCCGGATCAAGGCGAGATCCTCGCGGTTGGCCCGGGCAAGCGCGACGACAAGGGCGCGGCGATCGCGCTCGACGTGAAGGTCGGCGATCGTGTGCTGTTCGGCAAGTACGCCGGTCAGACCGTCAAGGTCGACGGCCAGGAACTGCTGGTCATGCGCGAAGAAGACATCATGGCCGTGGTCAACGCGCAGTAAGCGTCCACCGACGGTACATATTCCCAAGAATTCAAGGAGTTAGAAGATGGCAGCTAAAGACGTCGTATTCGGCGATTCCGCCCGTTCGAAGATGGTCGAAGGCGTGAACATTCTCGCCAACGCAGTCAAGGTCACGCTGGGTCCGAAGGGCCGCAACGTCGTGCTCGAGCGCAGCTTCGGCGGCCCGACGGTCACCAAGGACGGTGTGTCGGTCGCGAAGGAAATCGAGCTGAAGGACAAGCTCCAGAACATGGGCGCGCAAATGGTCAAGGAAGTCGCTTCCAAGACCAGCGACAACGCAGGCGACGGCACGACGACGGCAACCGTCCTCGCGCAATCGATCGTTCGCGAAGGCATGAAGTACGTCGCATCGGGCATGAACCCGATGGACCTGAAGCGCGGCATCGACAAGGCAGTCGCAGCGGCTGTCGAAGAGCTGAAGAAGATCAGCAAGCCGTGCACGACGAACAAGGAAATCGCACAGGTCGGCTCGATCTCGGCGAACAGCGACACGTCGATCGGCGATCGCATCGCTGAAGCGATGGACAAGGTCGGCAAGGAAGGCGTGATCACCGTCGAAGACGGCAAGTCGCTCGCCGACGAACTCGACGTCGTCGAAGGCATGCAGTTCGACCGCGGCTACCTGTCGCCGTACTTCATCAACAACCCGGACAAGCAAGTCGCCGTCCTCGACAACCCGTTCGTGCTGCTGCACGACAAGAAGGTGTCGAACATCCGTGATCTGCTGCCGGTGCTCGAGCAAGTCGCGAAGGCTGGCCGTCCGCTGCTGATCATCGCTGAAGACGTCGAAGGCGAAGCGCTCGCAACGCTGGTCGTCAACAACATCCGCGGCATCCTGAAGACCGTTGCGGTCAAGGCGCCGGGCTTCGGCGATCGCCGCAAGGCCATGCTGGAAGACATCGCGATCCTGACCGGCGGTCAAGTCGTCGCGGAAGAAACCGGCCTGACGCTCGAGAAGGCAACGCTGGCAGAACTGGGCCAGGCGAAGCGCATCGAAGTGGGCAAGGAAAACACGACGATCATCGACGGCGCAGGCGAAGCCGTGAACATCGAAGCGCGCGTCAAGCAAGTTCGCACGCAAATCGAAGAAGCGACGTCGGACTACGACCGTGAAAAGCTGCAAGAGCGCGTGGCCAAGCTGGCCGGCGGCGTGGCAGTGATCAAGGTCGGTGCTGCGACCGAAGTCGAAATGAAGGAAAAGAAGGCACGTGTCGAAGACGCACTGCACGCAACGCGCGCAGCTGTGGAAGAAGGCATCGTGGCAGGCGGCGGCGTTGCGCTGATCCGCGCTCGCACCGCGATCGCAGGCCTGACCGGCGCGAACGCCGACCAGAACGCCGGCATCAAGATCGTGCTGCGCGCAATGGAAGAGCCGCTGCGCCAGATCGTCACGAACGGTGGCGAAGAAGCGAGCGTCGTGGTGGCGGCAGTTGCTGCAGGCACGGGCAACTACGGCTACAACGCAGCAACGGGCGAGTACGTCGACATGGTTGAAGCCGGCGTTGTCGACCCGACCAAGGTCACGCGCACCGCACTGCAGAACGCAGCTTCGGTTGCAGGCCTGCTGCTGACGACGGACGCAGCTGTCGCAGAACTGCCGAAGGAAGACGCACCGATGCCGGGCGGCATGCCGGGCGGCATGGGCGGCATGGGCATGGACATGTAATCGACTTCGGTCGATGGTGTCCGGAACGCGCAGTGATGCGCGTTCCAGCCAAAGAAAAAGACCCGCAGCGATGCGGGTCTTTTTTTATGCGTGCGAAAAGGGGCGGACATGGGACGGACATGCCGCCCCGAAGCGAGCGCAGGCCGCGCAACGGCGGCGCAGGGCCGCCGCGCGGGCGTCAATGCCGGGCGATTCGCGGCGAGCTTTTGCTGCTTTCCGTCACCGGACGCCCGCCTTCCTCGTCGTTGCTGCGCGCCCAGAAGAACCGGTCGGGCAGGTACGCGCCCATGCCGGGCCGGAACGCGTCGCGGACGGCCTGGTACAGGTATTCCTGCGCCTCGCGCACCGCTTCGGGCGGCTCCTGGCCGTTCGCGAGCAGTGCCGCGATCGCCGCGCCGAGCGTGTCGGTGATGCCCATCAGCCGGTGCGGCGAGCGATCCCACATGTCTTCGCGAAGCTGGCCTTCCTCGCCGTACAGCGTGTTGACGAGCCGGTGCGAGCCCGTTTCCGACGATAGGATGTACTCGCAGCCCTGCGACAGCAGGTGCGACACGGCCGCGTCGAGATTCGGCGCCTCGGCATCGCCGTCCGGCTGCGCGAGCGCGATCAGCGTCGCGTGGTCGGCGACCAGCAGCGTCGTCTGCGGCGCGAGCAGGTCGGCGATCGATTCGCGCAGGTCGTCGGCGGCGAGCACGTGCTCGTCGTCGAGCGTGAAGTCCGGTGCGAGCACGAGCGGCACGCCGTCGTAGTCGGCGACCACTTCCGCGATCGCGCTCACGACTTCCGCGCGCGTCGCGGCGCCGATCTTGAACGCGGCGACCGGCATGTCCTCAAGCAGCATGCGCGCCTGGGCGGCGACGACATCGGGATCGAGACCGGTCACTTCGTCGCAGGCGGCGGAGTCGCGCACGGTGTAGCCCGTCAGGACGGACACGCCGTGACAGCCCATGCTCGCCAGGGTCATCAGATCGGCTTGGAGGCCGGAGCCGCCGGTGGGATCGGACAGGCCGAAGGTGAGGACGATCGGAGGGGCGTTGCTGGACATGTAAAAATGGGGCAAGAAAAAAACGGGGGAGCGACAGAGCTGCGGACGGTGAGGCGAATCGGGCGTTTGGGCCCCGTGTTGCCCGGCAGGCCGCACTTTTCAGCCATTATGCGGCGGAATCCGGCCCGCACGACGGAATTTTTAGCGCAGCGCAACGTAGTCGTCGGACTCCAGTGCGATTGCTAGGCAGTCCGGCCCCGACACGGTACCATCATGGCTCCCGAATTTACCGACTTTTCCCCGACGCGGCTTAAGATGGAATACAAGAGCTGGATGTGCCTGATTTGTGGCTGGATTTATGACGAAGAAGCCGGGCTGCCCGAAGAGGGCATCGCCCCGGGCACGCGCTGGGAAGACGTCCCGATCAACTGGACGTGCCCCGAATGCGGCGCTCGCAAGGAAGACTTCGAGATGGTCCAGATCTGACCGGACCCTTGGCCCACGGACACACCGCTTCGGCCTCGCGGTTGCCCGGCGCTCGCGCGCCGCGGCCGGCGCGAGCGACTTGACGATGACAGGCGCGCGTGTCCATGACGTCCGATCCGGCGAACGTTTCCCACCCTGACGCACTGCCCAACCCGCGTGGCGGGGCCGTGCGCGCGGCCGACGCGTGGCTCGCGGCGGCCGCCGATGCATTCGAGCAGCGGGACGACGCGGCCGCGCCGCTGTCGGCCGCCGCGGCCGTGCTGGCGGAGGCCGGCTGGCTGCCAGCCGCTCGT
Organism: Burkholderia sp. BCC1638; assembly: GCF_902833195.1. Lineage (NCBI taxonomy): Bacteria > Pseudomonadati > Pseudomonadota > Betaproteobacteria > Burkholderiales > Burkholderiaceae > Burkholderia > Burkholderia sp. BCC1638. The sequence goes on along the minus strand of NZ_CADFEC010000004.1, from coordinate 305,717 downwards.
TTCGCCGGGCAACTGGCCGCCGCGGTGCCGCTGGTCGCCGACGAACCGGCTTCCGCCGCCTGGCGCCTCGCGCTGCGCGATTTCCGCGCGGCGGTCGAGCGCCACAATCTGCGCGAGCTGGCCTGCTCGCCCATCCTGTTCGAACATTTCCGGGCGCTGCGTGCGCAAAGCGCGGCCGACCTGCACGCGAGCGTGCCGCTCGACGTGCTGGCGCTCGTCGGGCGCGCGACACCGCCGGCGACGCTGCGCGCGCTGCCAGACGCATTCGCAAGCCGGGCGCGGGCCCGATACGAGCAGGCGCTGCTCGGCGTGCTGCGCGCGCCGCACGGCACGCCGGACGCGGCGCTCGACGAACTTGACACGATCCTGACCGCGCTGGCCGACGGCGCGCCGTACGATTTCTGGCGGCTCGCCGCCGCGTGCCTGCGCGCGCTGCGCGCCAGCGCCGCGCCCGAACTGAAGCGTTTCCTCGCACGCACCAACCTGCTGCTCGGCGAGCACGCGCAGGGCAGGCGCAGTGCGCCGCCGGCGCTCGTGCGCGAGACGGTTGCGCTGCTGTGGCGCGATTTCGCGCTGTTCGGCGCAGCCGCGGAAGACGTCGCGCTCGTCGACGTGCTGCACGACTATGGGCTGACCGTGGACTGGCACGTCGCCGGCACGCCCGCGTCCGAGGCGCTGTGGGAGGCCGACGCTGCGCGCGCCGAGCGTGATGCGGTCGCGGCGGCGCCCACCCGCATGCTCGGCGTCGTGACCGTCAACGCCCATGCGTATGAGGATTTCCTGCAGACGGCCGACGCATCGATGGCCGATCTGGCCGTCGATCCTGCCGCCGCCGATGCGGGGGCGGCATGGCGCGCGTCCGCGGCCGCCTACCGGGTCGGTACGGCCGCATGCGCGCTCGGGCTCGGTCATGCGGCGCTGCTGGCCGACACGCTCGGGCTGGCATGGCGCCGTACCGCGCACGGCATGCCGCTCGCCGAAGGCGGGCTCGACGCGCACGCCCGCGCGTCCGACATGTTACGCGCCGCGCTGCTGAAGATCGCCGCGGGGGTGGCGCCGCCGGACCTGACCGCCGCGTCCGGGGCGCTCGGCGCGGCGCTCGGCCGGACCTGATGTGCAACGGGGCGCGACCGTGGCGGCAGCCCTTGTCGCACGGGCCGGCAACACGCTGCCGACAGCACCCGCGCGCGTGTTAGAGTGCCGTGTGATCCGCGCGCGTCGTTGCCAGCGTCGCGCGGCGTTGCTTGTTGATCGCGGCCCGGTCAGGTCGCGGCGTCTTTGCTAAAATTCAAACCATGTCAAAGCCTTCCGATCGCATCAATCTCACCAACCAGTTCCTGATCGCCATGCCGAACATGGCGGATCCGACGTTTTCGGGAACGGTGGTCTATCTTTGCGATCACAGCGAGCGCGGCGCGCTCGGCCTCGTCATCAATCGTCCCACCGACATCGACCTCGAATCGCTGTTCAACCGCATCGACCTGAAGCTCGACATCGAGCCGCTGCTGCACATCCCCGTGTACTTCGGCGGCCCGGTCCAGACCGAGCGCGGCTTCGTGCTGCACGAGCCGGTCGAGGGTGCGAACTACAACTCGTCCATGTCGGTCGAGGGCGGGCTCGAGATGACGACGTCGAAGGATGTGCTCGAGGCGGTCGCGACGGGCACCGGCCCGAAACGCTTCCTGCTGACGCTCGGCCATGCAGGCTGGGGCGCCGGTCAGCTCGAGGAAGAAATTTCCCGCAACGGCTGGCTGACCGTGGCCGCCGATCCCCGCATCGTGTTCGACACGCCGGCCGAGGAGCGCTTCGAAGCCGCGCTTGGCCTGCTCGGCGTCAGCTCGTCGATGCTGTCCGGCGAAGCAGGGCACGCATGAGTGGCGCGAGCGCGCGCGATGCGACGCTCCTGGCGTTCGACTATGGCGAGAAGCGGATCGGCGTCGCGATCGGCAACGCGCTGACGCGCTCGGCCCGCGCCCTCGTCGTGATCCCCAACCTGAACCGCGAGCACCGCTTCAAGGCGGTCGGCGAACTGCTGGCCGAATGGCGGCCGGACGCGCTCGTCGTCGGCCTGCCGATGCATCCGGATGGCACGCCGCACGAGATGACGCAGCAGGCGAAGCGCTTCGGCAATCAGCTGAACGGCCGCTTCGGGCTGCCCGTCACGTGGGTCGACGAACGCTATTCGTCGGTCGAGGCCGAGGCCGGGCTGCGCGAGCGCAACGTGCGCGGGCGCGCACGTGCCGAGATGCTCGACGCCGAGGCCGCGCGCGTGATCCTTCAACAGTATCTCGATCAATTGTCCGACCATGAGCACCATTGATGCCGACGCGCTCTACCGCGTCCTGCTCGACCAGATAAGCGACGCATACGGCACGGCCTTCGCCGAGCCGGGCGGCCCGCGGCTCGCCGGCATTCACAGCGGCGGCGCCTGGCTCGCCGAGCGCCTCGCGCGCGATCTCGGCGCGCCGGGGTTCGGCGTCGTGAACGTCGCGCTGCATCGCGACGACTACGCGAAAAAGGGGCTGCACAGCCAGGCGAGCCCGACGTCGCTGCCGTTCGACGTCGACGGCGCGCGCATCGTGCTCGTCGACGACGTGCTGTACACCGGCCGCACCGTGCGCGCCGCCCTCAACGAACTGTTCGACTACGGCCGTCCGGCCGCGGTCGAGCTCGCGGTGCTCGCCGATCGCGGCGGCCGCGAGCTGCCGGTCGCCGCGCGCTTCGCGGGCGGCACGCTCGACGTGCCGGCCGATGCGACGCTCGTGCTCGCGCGCGACGAGGTCGCGCAGCTGACGCTGCGCATCGAGGCGCACGGCGCCTGACCGAACCGCGAAACCGTATCCCGGGCCGCCGGTTCGTGCCGCGGCCCGTTTGCATAGTTGGAATCACGCACACCATGACCACCGACACCACTGGCCGCACCGGCAATCCCGCTGCGGCCGCGAGCCCCGAGCGGTTCCGCTACGGTTTCCTGAAGGGCAACCCGCAGCTCACGAAAAACGGCGAGCTGAAACACCTGCTGTCGATCGAGGGGCTGCCGCGCTCGATCGTCAATCACATTCTCGATACGGCCGAGCAGTTTGTCAGCGTGACGGACCGCGAGGTGAAGAAGGTGCCGCTCCTGCGCGGCAAGTCGGTGTTCAACCTGTTCTTCGAGAACTCGACGCGCACGCGCACGACCTTCGAGATCGCCGCGACGCGCCTGTCGGCCGACGTGCTGAACCTGAACATCAACGCGTCGTCGACGAGCAAGGGCGAGTCGCTGCTCGACACGATCAACAACCTGTCGGCGATGCATGCCGACCTGTTCGTCGTGCGCCACGCATCGAGCGGCGCGCCGTACCTGATCGCCGAGCACTGCGCGCCGCACGTGCACGTGATCAATGCCGGCGACGGCCGTCATGCGCACCCGACGCAGGGCCTGCTCGACATGTACACGATCCGTCACTACAAGCGCGACTTCACGAAGCTGCGCGTGGCGATCGTCGGCGACATCCTGCATTCGCGCGTCGCGCGCTCGGACATCCACGCGCTCACCACGCTCGGCGTGCCGGAAGTGCGCGCGATCGGCCCGCGCACGCTGCTGCCGGGCGGTCTCGAGCAGATGGGCGTGAAGGTGTTCCACAACCTCGACGAAGGGCTGAAGGGCGTCGACGTGATCATCATGCTGCGCCTGCAGAACGAGCGGATGAGCGGCGCGCTGCTGCCGTCCGCGCAGGAATACTTCAAGACCTGGGGCCTGACGCCCGAGCGCCTCGCGCTCGCCGCGCCCGACGCGATCGTGATGCACCCGGGCCCGATGAACCGCGGTGTCGAGATCGACTCGCAGGTCGCCGACGGCCCGCAGTCGGTGATCCTCAACCAGGTCACGTTCGGCATCGCCGTGCGGATGGCGGTGATGGGCATCGTCGCCGGCAACAGCGACTGAGCCTGCCTTCGCGCATCCTTATTCACGCAATCAACGCATTCACAGACAGCGCATGAAGATTCATATCCAAGGCGGCACGCTGATCGACCCGGTCGCCGGCACCGAACGGCAGGCCGACGTATTTGTCGCGGACGGCAAGATCGCCGCGCTCGGCACGGCGCCGGCCGGTTTCAACGCGGAGAAGACGGTCGACGCGGCGGGCCTGATCGTCGCCCCCGGTCTCGTCGACCTGTGCGCGCGGCTGCGCGAGCCGGGCTACGAGCACAAGGCGACGCTCGCGTCTGAGATGGCCGCGGCCGTCGCCGGCGGCGTCACGACCCTCGTATGCCCGCCGGACACCGACCCCGTGCTCGACGAGCCGGGTCTCGTCGAGATGCTCAAGTTCCGCGCCCGCAACCTCCACCAGGCGAACGTCCATCCGCTCGGCGCGCTCACCGTCGGCCTCAAGGGCGAAGTGATCACCGAGATGGTCGCGCTGACCGAGTCGGGCTGCGTCGGCTTCACGCACGCGAACGTGCCGGTGCGCGACACGCAGGTGCTGCTGCGTGCGCTGCAGTACGCGAGCACCTACGGCTACACGACGTGGCTGCGTCCGCTCGACGCGTTCATCGGCCGTGGCGGTGTCGCCGCGAGCGGCGCGCTCGCGTCGCGGCTCGGGCTGTCCGGCGTGCCGGTCGCGGCCGAGACGATCGCGCTGCACACGATCTTCGAACTGATGCGCGTGACGGGCGCGCGCGTGCACCTCGCGCGCCTGTCGTCGGCGGCCGGCCTCGCGCTCGTGCGTGCGGCGAAGGCCGAGGGGCTGCCCGTGACGTGCGACGTCGGCGTGAACCACCTGCACCTGATCGACGTCGACATCGGCTACTTCGATTCGCAATTCCGGCTCGACCCGCCGCTGCGCGGCGAGCGCGATCGCGAAGCGATCCGCGCGGCGCTCGCCGACGGTACGATCGACGCGATCTGTTCCGATCACACGCCGGTCGACGACGACGAGAAGCTGCTGCCGTTCGCCGAAGCGACGCCGGGCGCGACGGGGCTCGAACTGCTGCTGTCGCTCACGGTGAAGTGGGCCGATGAAACGAACACGCCGCTCGCGCAGGCGCTGCGTCGCATCACGGCGGCGCCGGCCGACGTGCTGCAATTGCCGGCGGGCCGTCTGGCCGAAGGCAGTGCGGCCGACCTGTGCGTGTTCGACCCGCGCGCGCACTGGCGCGTCGAGCCGCGCGCGCTGAAGAGCCAGGGTCACAACTCGCCGTTCCTCGGCTACGAACTGCCGGCCTGCGTGCGCACGACGCTCGTGGCGGGGCAGGTCGCGTTCGAGCGCCACTGAACCACGCCGGATCCTCGCCATGACCGCTCTTCGCAAGCTGCGTCTCGTCTTTCACCTGTTGCGCGGCATGGCGATCGTCGCGCTGCGCTTTTCGCACGTATCGCCCGCGCGCCGCGCCGAGATGACGCGCCGCTGGTCGCTCAAGATGCTGCGGATCTGCGGGATGCGCCTCGTCGTCCACAACGACGGCGCGCGGCTCGACGCGAGCGCGCTCGTGGTCGGCAATCACGTGTCGTGGCTCGACATCTACGCGATCAACGCGTGGCGGCCGACGCCGTTCGTGTCGAAGGCCGAGGTGCGGCAGTGGCCGGTCGTCGGCTGGCTCGCCGAGAAGCTCGACACCGTGTTCCTGCAGCGCGAGAAGCGTACCGAGGCGATGCGGATCATGTACGAGATGGCCGAGCGCCTGCGCAACGGCGGGTTGATGTGCGTGTTTCCGGAAGGCACGACGTCGGACGGGCAGTCGCTGCTGCCGTTCCATGCGAACCTGTTCCAGGCGTCGGTATCGGCCGGCTGCTCGGTGCAGCCGATCTGCCTGATGTACGAGGACGCACAGCGGCGGCAGTCAGTCGCGCCGGCGTATACGGGCGAGCTGTCGCTCGGGATGTCGCTCGACATGGTGCTGCGCGGCGGCCCGCTGGTTGCGCACCTGTACGTGTGCGAGCCGATCGCGCCGGGCGGTGACCGCCGCACGACTTCGGCGGCGGCGCGCGACGCGATCGCGGCTGCGCTCGAAGCGATGCAGGCGAAGGTCGGCAAGCCGTCGCCCGAGTCGCTGGCGGAGCTCGAGCGGCACGCGTATCCGGCGATCGAAGTCGGCGGCGGTGCGGCGGGCGATGCGGCTGCCGAGGAGCCGGTGCCGGGGCGCGAGGGTTGATGCTTCATTCCGCCCGCGCGTCTCGCGTGCGGGCTACTCGCCGCCCAGCGTGCGGCACGCTTCGCACTGCACCTGCGTGACCGTGCGCTGCGCCGGGTCGGCCGTCAGTCGTACGGCCGACAATTGATTTCCCCATACGCACCCCGAATCGAGTGCGACGACGTTGTCGCGCAGCATCAGGCCGAGCGCGGCCCAGTGGCCGAACACGACCGTCACGTTTTCGGTGCGGCGGGCCGGTACGTCGAACCACGGCAGGTAGCCGGGCGGTGCGGTGTCGGGGCCGCCGTTCGCTTTGAACTCCATCGTGCCGTCGGGCGTGCAGAACCGCAGGCGCGTGAACGCGTTGAATGCGACGCGCATCCGGTCGCGTTTTTTGAGGTTCGGACTCCATTGGTTCGGCTCGTTGCCGTACAGGCCCTGCAGGGTGTCGCGCCAGTCGGGTGCGCGCAGCGCGCGTTGCAGCTCGTCCGCGAGTTCCAGTGCGAGCGTGGCGTCCCATTGCGGCAACACGCCTGCGTGGACGAGCAGCATATCGTTTTCGAAATGGGCGAACGGGCGGTGGCGCACCCAGTCGAGCAGTGCGTCGGCGTCGGGCGCGTCGAGGATTTCGCCTATCGTGTCGCCCGGGCGTTCGGTGCGGATGCCGGCTGACACCGCGAGCAGATGGAGGTCGTGGTTGCCGAGCACGGCGGTCGCGCGTGGGCCGAGGTCGACGACCGCGCGCAATGCGGCGAGGGAGCTCGGGCCGCGGTTGACGACGTCGCCGGCGATCCAGAGCGGGGTGTCGGCGGGGGCTGAAAGTTTTTCGGAGAGCGACTGGAAAGCTGAATGACAGCCTTGGATGTCGCCGATGGCGATGGGGGGCCGGCTCATGAGGGTAGGTGCGTTGTCGAGGAGGTTGAAGTCGTGATGGAGGCGGGCAGTGAGGCCAGGGCGATGCCTCGATTGCCGTCCCATGATAATCGACAGTCGAATGCGTGCAATGTAGCCTCGGCAAGGTTGGTGCGGGGGCGGCTAGCCGCTCGCGCGATTTTTACGGTCTTCGCGGGCGGCTCAAGATGATCCGGTAAAATTTCGGCCCTGACGTGACGGCCATTTGCATTGGCAAGTCGAAGGCGGGCGGTACCAGCCGGTGCCAGCCGCGTACTATTAGAGAGAATCTCATGATCCTGATTACGGGCGGTGCGGGATTTATTGGTGCCAACTTTGTACTCGACTGGCTGAATCAATCCGACGAAGGCGTACTCAACGTCGACAAGCTCACCTACGCGGGCAACCTCCGCACGCTGCAATCCGTCGAGAAGAATCCTGCGCATGTGTTCGCGCGGGTCGATATCTGCGATCGCGTGGCACTCGATGCGCTGTTCGCCGAATACAAGCCGCGTGCGGTCCTGCATTTCGCGGCGGAAAGCCACGTCGACCGTTCGATTCACGGGCCGGCCGACTTCGTGCAAACCAACGTCGTCGGCACGTTCACTCTGCTCGAAGCGGCCCGCACGTATTGGAGCGGTCTCGGCGATGCCGACAAGGCGGCATTCCGGTTCCTTCACGTATCGACGGACGAGGTATTCGGCTCGCTGTCTGCAACCGACCCGCAATTCTCCGAAACGACGCCCTACGCGCCGAACAGCCCGTACTCGGCGACGAAGGCCGGTTCGGATCATCTCGTGCGTGCCTATCGTCATACGTACGGTCTCCCGACACTCACCACAAACTGCTCGAACAACTACGGTCCATACCAGTTTCCTGAGAAGCTGATCCCGTTGATGATCGCGAACGCGCTCGCCGGCAAGCCGTTGCCCGTGTACGGCGACGGCATGAACGTGCGCGACTGGCTGTATGTCGGCGACCATTGCAGTGCCATCCGGGAAGTACTCGCACGCGGCGTGCCCGGGGAAACCTACAATATCGGCGGCTGGAACGAAAAGACGAATCTCGAAGTCGTGCACACGCTGTGCGATCTGCTCGATCGTGCCCGCCCGAAGGCGGCTGGCTCGTATCGCGAGCAGATTGCCCACGTGAAGGATCGGCCCGGCCATGACCGCCGCTATGCGATCGACGCGCGCAAGCTCGAGCGTGAACTTGGCTGGCGTCCCGCCGAAACATTCGAGACCGGGCTCGCGCGGACGGTGCGGTGGTACCTCGATAATCAGCAATGGGTCGACGAAGTCGCGTCGGGCGAATATCGAAAGTGGGTCGAAACCAATTACGCGGAACGGAACTGAGAGCTCACCCCATGGCACGCAAAGGCATCATTCTCGCCGGCGGTTCCGGCACACGCCTGTATCCGGTCACCCATGTCGTATCGAAGCAGTTGCTACCCGTATACGACAAGCCGATGATCTACTATCCGCTGTCGACGCTGATGGTCGCGGGCATCCGTGACGTGCTGATCATTTCGACGCCGCAGGACACGCCGCGCTTCGAGGCGATGCTCAGCGATGGCAGTCAGTGGGGCATGAATATCCAGTACGCGGTACAGCCGTCTCCGGACGGCCTCGCGCAGGCATTCCTGATCGGCCGGGACTTCGTCGGCAACGATCCGTCGGCGCTCATCCTTGGCGACAACATCTTCTACGGCCACGATCTTGCAAAGCAGCTCGAGCGGGCAGACGCACGCGATACGGGAGCGACGGTATTCGCCTATCACGTGCACGATCCCGAACGCTATGGCGTGGTCGAATTCGACCAGTCCTTCCGCGCGCTGTCGATCGAGGAAAAGCCGGCCCACCCGCGTTCGAATTACGCGGTCACGGGCCTGTATTTCTACGACAACCGCGTCTGCGATATCGCCGCCGAGATCAAGCCGTCGCCGCGCGGCGAGCTGGAAATCACCGACGTCAACTCGCGCTATCTCGCGGACGGTTCGCTCAACGTCGAGATCATGGGGCGCGGCTATGCATGGCTCGACACCGGCACGCACGATTCGTTGATCGAGGCAGCCAGCTTCATCGCGACACTACAGAAGCGTCAGGGGCTAGTCGTCGCGTGTCCCGAGGAAATCGCGTATCGCCGCCGCTGGATCGATGCGGAGCAGGTGCTGAAGCTCGCGCAGCCGCTGGCGAAAAACGCATACGGGCAGTATCTCAAGAACATCCTGACGGACCAGGTCGCATGGCTATCCAAGTAACTGCAACGGCGTTGCCCGAAGTGAAGCTCATCGAGCCGAAAGTGTTCGGCGATGCGCGAGGATTCTTTTACGAGAGCTTCAACGCGCGGGAATTCGCCGAGCGTGTCGAGGCCGGTGTCGAATTCGTCCAGGACAACCATTCACGCTCGGCGAAGGGCGTGCTCCGCGGACTGCACTATCAGATCGAGCATGCACAGGGGAAACTCGTGCGCGTGGTCGAAGGCGAGGTGTTCGACGTCGCAGTCGACATCCGGCGCAGTTCGCCGAACTTCGGCAAGTGGGCCGGCGTGGTGCTGACCGGTGACAATCATCGTCAACTGTGGGTTCCGCCGGGGTTCGCGCACGGCTTCGTCGTGCTGTCCGACACTGCGCAGTTCCTCTACAAGACGACCGATTACTGGTACCCGGAACACGAGCGGTGCCTGTTGTGGAACGATCCCGTGCTCGGCATCGACTGGCCGTTCGACGGCGAACCTCAACTGGCGGCGAAGGATGCGGCAGGCAAGCGTCTGGCCGATGCCGACGTGTACGCGTAAGCGCGAGCCGGAGCGATACGATGCAACGCAAACAAACCATTCTCGTGACGGGTATCGGCGGCCAAGTCGGCTTCGCGCTGCTGCGCCATCTGCAGGGGCTCGGCGAGGTTGTCGGGCTCGACCGGACGGCGCTCGATCTCGCCCGCCCGGACATGATCCGGGAAGTCGTGCGCACGATCCGCCCGACGCTGATCGTCAATCCCGCAGCGTACACAGCTGTCGACGTCGCGGAGCGCGAGCGTGATCTCGCGATGGCGATCAACGCGGCTGCGCCGCGCGTGCTGGCTGAAGAGGCGGCGCAAGTCGGCGCATCGCTGATTCATTATTCGACGGACTATGTGTTTGACGGGACGAAGGCCGATCCCTATGTCGAGACCGACGTGCCGAACCCGCTGAACGTCTACGGCCAGTCGAAGCTGGCCGGTGAGCAGGCCATCGCGGCGGTTGGCGGCCGTCACCTGATCCTGCGCACGAGCTGGGTCTACGGCGCGAGAGGCCGCAACTTCCTGACGACGATGTTGCGCCTGGCGAAAGAACGGGACGAACTGAAGATCGTTGCGGACCAGTTTGGCGCGCCCACGTGGTCGGAAACGATCGCGGCGCTGACTGCGCACGTCGCCGCACAGGCGCTTGTGTCGGATGATGCCGACGCGTGGTGGCGCCGGCATGGCGGGCTCTATCACATGACGGCGGCGGGTGCCGCGTCGTGGCACGAGTTCGCGACCGCGATTTTCGAACAGGCGAGCATGGATCGCGTGCTGACGGTCTTGCCGATCCCGGCCTCGGCTTATCCTACGCCCGCGTCGAGACCGGTCAATTCGCGACTGGCAAACGACCGGTTCGTACGCACGTTCGGTCTCGCGGCGCCGCAGTGGCGTGATGCACTCCGACTTTGCATGGATGGCATGACCGGTTGACGACCGTCTCAGGCCGGCCGCCGTTCCCGCAACACGCGCTCGTAGATTTCAACGTAGCCGTCGACCATCTTGTCGGCGGTGAAGCGGGCTTCGTAGCGTTGCCGTGCCGCCGCGCCGAACCTGGCCGCGAGTGCCGGGTCGTTCGACAGCGTGTCGAGCGCGTTGCGCAGGGCTGGCGTGTCGCCGAGCGGGACGACTAACCCGGTCTCGCCGTTCACGTTGACGAACGACGTGCCGGTCCCGATCTCCATCGACACCATCGGCTTGCCGAACATCGACGCCTCGAGCAGCGAGATCCCGAATGCCTCGGAGCGCAGATGGGACGGAAAGACGAGCGCCTCGCAGAGTTCCAGCAACGCGATCTTGTCTTCGTCGGGCGATGCGCCGGTAAACAGCAGCTGGCTTTCCACACCGAGCCTGCGCGCTTGCGCCTTCAGTTCCTGTTCCATCGGACCGGCGCCGACGATGACGACGCGGTGGTCGGTGCCATGCAGCGCATCGAGCAGCAGATGCAGCCCCTTGTAGTAGCGCAGGTTGCCGACGAACAGGAAGAACTTGCTGCCGATCTCGCGCCGCCAGCGTGCGAGCGTCGCATCGGTCGCACGCGGATACGCGGCTTCGTCGATGCCGATCGGCACGACGTCGACCTTGTCGCGGTAACGTTGAAGCACCGGGCTCGTGTCGACGTAATTCGGCGACGTCGCGACGATTCGCGTGACCGAATCGAGAAAGCGAAACATCAGCGGCCGATATACCTTCAGCAGGTTCTTCTGCCGGATGATGTCCGAGTGGTAGGTGACGACCGACGGCTTGCCGGTGCGTGCGGTCAGGTGAACCATGTCCGCGAACGGCCATGGAAAATGGTAGTGCACGATATCGGCGTCGCGCACGAGTTCCCGGTAGCGGCGAAACGCGGACACGGAGAACGGCGACGACGCGATATCGATCGTGACCTTGGCGCGATGGTGCAGGTGGCTGCCGAGGTCGACCGTCGACGTGTTGCGGCTGACGGTCAGCACGTCGCTGCGGATGCCGCGTGCTGCGGCGCCGTCGCAGATGTGCCAGATCATCTGCTCGACGCCGCCCATCGAGTCGGGTTTGTACGTTTTGTAGAAATGCAGGACGCGCATTGCGGATCGGTAGGCTCGGTTAGTCTGCTGCAAGCATCCAGCGCAGCGTCGAACGCAGATCGATCGGCGCGACGTCCGGCACCGCAGCCCGCAGCTTGTCCGGCACGCCCATCAGCATCTTGACCTCGTTGGCACGGACGAACGCCGGGTTGACCTCGACGTCGAGGTCGTGTCCCGAAAGCTCGCGGCACATGTCGACGATGTCGGTCAGCGAATGGGCGGTGCCGCTGCACACGTTCACGGTCTCGCCCGCGGTGTCGTTTTCGACAAGCCGGCGATAGACCTCGGCGACGTAGCGGACGTCGGAGAAGTCGCGCGACACGTCGAGATTGCCGAGCTCGATCCGCGGCTTGCGCTCCGAGAAATGGGACACGATCTTCGGCACCAGGAAGCGCGGCGACTGCCCGCGTCCGGTGTAGTTGAACGGGCGCGTGATTACGATCGGCAGCCGGTCGAACCATGTCCGCACGAGGTGTTCCATCGCGACCTTGCTGGCCGCGTAGTGGTTCACCGGTGCGAACGGCTGCGTTTCGCTCACGGCGCCGCTCGCGTTCCCGTAGATGTTCGCGCTACTGGCGATCAGGATCTTGTCCGGCACGTGGCCGACGTCCGCGCATGCCTGCAGCAGGTTGAGCGTGCCGATCACGTTGACGTTGTAGAACATGCTGGCGTCGTCGTGACCGACGAAGCTGATCGCCGCGAGATGGACGATGCTGGTCGGACGGACCGCATCGATCGTCGCGCGACAGGCGTCCAGCGAACAGATGTCGAGCGCGATCAGGCCGTCATGGGCATGATTTCCCGCGCCCGTGACGCGATGCCCCGCGCGCACGAGCGCATCCGTGACGTAGGCCGCCGTGAACCCGCTCGCTCCGGTAATCAGCGCATGACGTTCCATGGGCGCGAAACCGTCAGAACGAGAAACCGGCTTCGTTGCGGCGAAGGTCGGCTTCGACCATCATCGCGCAGAGCGTTTCGAGGTTCGTCTCGGGCGCCCAGCCGAGCTTTTCCTTGGCCTTCGCCGGATCGCCGATCAGCAATTCGACTTCCGCCGGGCGATAGAACTTCGGATTGACGCTGACGAGGGTCTTGCCGGTCGCGACGTCGATCCCGCGCTCATTGTCCGCCGTCCCTTCGAAGCGCAGCGTATAGCCTGCTGCCTTGAACGCCATCGTCACGAAATCGCGCACGGTTTCGGTGCGGTTCGTTGCCAGCACGAACGTGTCCGGCTCGTCCGCCTGCAGCATTCGCCACATCCCTTCGACGTATTCCTTCGCGAAGCCCCAGTCGCGCTTGGCGTCCAGATTGCCGAGCTCGAGCACGTCCAGCTTGCCGAGCTTGATCTTGGCGACCGAGTCGGTGATCTTGCGCGTGACGAATTCGCGGCCGCGCAGCGGCGACTCGTGATTGAACAGGATCCCGGACGAACCGAAGATGCCGTACGACTCGCGATAGTTGACGGTGATCCAGTGCGCGTACAGCTTCGCGACGCCATACGGGCTGCGCGGGTAGAACGGCGTGGTTTCGATCTGCGGAACGGCCTGGACCTTGCCGAACATCTCCGACGTCGACGCCTGGTAGAAGCGGATCTTGTCGTTGACGATGCGGATGGCCTCCAGCACGTTGAGCGCGCCGATGCCGGTGATCTCGGCGGTCGTGACCGGCTGGTCGAACGAGACGCCGACGAAGCTTTGCGCCGCGAGGTTGTATACCTCGGCCGGTTGGGCCGTCTGCAGCAGGCGGATCGTCGACGAAAGGTCGGTCAGGTCATGCTCGACCAGATTGAGGTCCGGATGCCCGGCGATGCCGAGTTCCTCGATGCGCCAGAAGTTCACGGAGCTTGTGCGGCGGTACGTGCCGAACACGCGATAGCCCTTGCCGAGCAGCAGTTCCGCGAGGTACGCGCCGTCCTGACCGGTGATGCCGGTGATGATTGCAGTTTTCTTTTGCATGTCAGATCCTCTGTAACTTGCGATGGTTGAACGGGCGGGCAGATTTACTCGGCCGCGAGCGCGTTTTCGAGTTCGTCGAGCGTGATGGTAGCGGTTCCGAGCTTGCCGACCACGACGCCCGCCGCGACATTGGCTTCGTGCATCGCACGCAGCCAGTCGCCATGTGTTGCATATCGTACCGCCAGCGTGGCGATGACCGTATCACCCGCGCCTGACACGTCGAATACCTCGCGGGCCTTCGCCGGCTGGTGGTGTGCGCCGCGTGCGTCGAACAGTGTCATGCCTTCCTCGCTGCGCGTGACGAGCAGCTTGTCGAGCGACAACTGCTGACGCAGTGCCTCGGCCTTCGCGGTCAGTTCGGCTTCCGAGCCGAACCGGCCCACGACCGCCTTGAATTCCGAGAGATTGGGCGTGAGCAGGGTCGCGCCGCGATAACGTTCGTAGTCGTCGCCTTTCGGATCGACGAGGACCACCTTGCCTTGCGACCGTGCACGCTGAATCAGCGCCTGCACGTCGTCCAGCGCGCCTTTGTGGTAGTCCGAAAAGATCACGACGTCGGCGCGCGGCAGCGCGTCGTCGAAGGCGGCCGCGATCTCGGCGAGCACGGGCGGTGCCGGCGTGCGCTCGAAGTCGAGGCGCAGCAGCTGTTGCTGATGACCGACCACGCGGAGCTTCACCGTCGTATGCAGATCGTCGTCGACGCAGAGCCGCGCGTCGATGCCGTTCTCCCGGCACAGGCGCCCGATCGTGTCCGCATTCGCGTCGCGCCCCGCGACGGCGAGCAGCGTGGCGGTCGCGCCCAGCCGCGCGCAGTTGTGCGCGACGTTGGCGCTGCCGCCGAGCCGGTCTTCGGTTCGCTGGACCGCGACGACGGGCACCGGCGCTTCCGGCGAAATTCGGTTGACGTTGCCGAACCAGTATTGATCGAGCATCACGTCGCCGACGACCAGGATATGAGGCTGGGTATTCACGTTGTCCTCGATAATGGCCATGGGTGGGTTCGGGTCAGATATGGCTGGGGCCGCAGACGAAATGCAGCAGGCGCCCCAGTTTGGGTTTTGCACCGGGGCCGGACGCGAGCAGGGCGGCTTCGATGTCCGGCGCCGTGATCAGCGCGGCACACTCGCGTATGATGCAGCCGTTGTAGGCATCCTTGGAAAACTGAATGCACGGCGAGCAGGGAACGTCGGAGTACAGCACGCGGTTCGACGCGCCGAACGGCGAGAAGCGTTGCCACGGGCTCGACGTGAATACACCCAGCACCGGCCGGCAGACGGACACGAGGTGCAGGGTGCCGCTGTCGGCGCCCACCACGACGTCGCATTCACCGACGCGCGCGTGGAAATCGGACAGTTTCGAACCACCGAGGATTACGTCGGAGTCGGCCAGATTCAGCATTCGCGCAAGCATGCTCAGTTCGTCTGCCTCGAGCGGGCCGCCGATCAGCTTGATCGCGATGCCGTGCTTCGATTGCAGGGACTGTGCGAGCCGCACCCAGGTCGTCGCCGGAATCTTGTTCGCGAAGAAGCCAGCACTCAGCGAGATGCCGACGGTGCGGAGGGCCGATGGCCATTGCGGTGCGGAGCCGGCCGTCGGCCACATCAGCGATGAGCGCGAGTACTTGCCCGTCAGCGATTCCGTGACGCGCTGCTGAATGCGCGTCTCATGGGTGACGTTGTCGCTGCGCGGTACGACGGCGCGCGTGCCGAGGATGCTGCCCGCTTCGTGGCAGAACCCGTCATCGCGCAAGAAGACGATGAGCGAGTAGGGCTTCAATTGCGCGATCAGTTCCGGCATGCCTTCGCCGATCCCGTCCTTCTGCAAGTGCGCGAGCTTCGTCGGATGCAGCGCCGGCCCGTCGGGCAGGAAATGTTCGAGCAGAAACCGGTTGCCCGGCGCGGCGTACAGATCGAAGTTGCCGAACTTCTGCTGCAGCGCGCGCAGCGCCGGTACGCTGAGGACGAAATCGCCGAGGTGATCGGGCTTGACGACAGCCACGTCAGTCATGATCGCGCTCCAGACGCGTCCCGAGTTTCTGGATCAGCGTCTCGTTGATCATCGATCGAACCAGCGTATTGGTGACCTGCAGCGAAACGGCTTCGGCGACCACGCGCACTGCGTACCACGGATACATCCAGATCCGGCCGGACATGAAGCGCGACAGCATCCGCGACAGGCGCAGGCGCCGCTCCTGTTGCAGGCAGTAGAGGTAGTCGAGTGAGAACGAATTGCCGGGTACGTCGCGCAGCGTGGCCGGCACGATCCGCGATCGATGGATCAGTGCGCGTCGGATGCGGCGCGTGAGCGGCAACGGTCGATTCGCCGCGGGCGAGTCGACCGCGGATTCGCCGGGCGCCGCCGCATGTTCGGACAACGGATCGTTGCGCGCGCTGGATCGCGCGGCCGCGCTTTCCGTGTGGCGAACGGCTTCCGTGACGACCGACAGGTAGGCTTCGCGCGAGAACTTGCGAACCCATTCCTGGCGTGCGCCAAGGGTGTGCGCGCCGTAGTCGGGGTCGTCATCCGCGCGGCGGGCGGCTTCGACGAGGCCCTGCGCGATCGAATGCGGATTGCACGGATCGACATAGCGCGCGAACGGGCCGCCGACCTCGGGTAGCGCGCCAGTGTCCGACAGCAGCAGCGGGATGCCGCGCGCGAGCGCTTCCAGCGCCGGCAGGCCGAAGCCTTCCCATAGCGACGGGTATGCAAGCGCGCAGCAGCGCTCGTACTCGTCGCGCAGCTTGTCGTCGGGAAGGCGGCCGCAGAGCACGGCACCTTCCACGCGGCCGACCGCGGCCTTGATGACCTCGGCACCGTGACCGTCGCCACCGACGATGCGCAGCGTGTAGCCTTCCTTGGCCAGACCCGACAGCGCGAAGCCCTGGACGAGTCCGGTGATGTTCTTGCGGGTTTCCAGGCTGCCGACGAACAGGAATTGCCGCGACGGCTGGCGCCGCTTCGCCTCGACCGGATGATCGAAACGATCGTAGAGCGGGACGACGCGCATGCGGCTGCGCGGAATGCCGTAGTTGGCCCACAGGTCGCGTGACGTGCTTTCGCTGATCGACAGGATGTCTATCGACGGGTCGTAAAGACGGTCGTACGCGATCGAATAGAGGCGCGACACGCTCGGGTTGTGCCACTGCGGCCGCGTGATCGGTGTCAGGTCGAGCACGTATGCGATCGTGCGTGCGGCCCGGCCGACGAACAGCAGGTACAGCGGGTCGAACACGAAGTTGATGCACGGTGCTTCGGGCTGCCGATCGTCCTGGCGGCGTGCGAACGCGTCGGGATTGGCGAGGGCCGCGCCGAGCAGTGCGCCGACGCGCGACTCGAAGCTGGCGTTCAGCGTGTAGTCGTTTGCGACGAATTCCGCGAGGTCGACCGGTTCGCCGAGCGCCTGAAGTTGAACCGGATGGCCGGACAGGATCAGATGGCGCACCGTATCGCGCACGATGAAGTACATCGCGGTGCGATTGATCGCGAGCGGAGTGATGTCGATGACGAGACGCATCATGCGTGGTGCTCCCATGCCCGCGGGCTGCAGACGGTCCGGAAATGTTCGACCGCGGCGCTGATTTCGGTGTTCGTACGCCGCTCGCGCAGATCGCCGAGCAGGGTTTCGACCGTCGCGAGCAGCGCGCCTTCGCGAAGTACGCCCCAGTGCGCCGAGATCGGATTCACGCCGACCGGATCGGCAAGACCGAAGTTTGCGATCTCGGTGTCGATGAAATAGCGATAGTCGGCCGGCAGGAATTCCGCGAACGACGTATGGCGAGGACACAGGGCCGGCTTGCCTGCCAGCAGGTTTTCGAACAGGCCGAGCCCCAGACCCTCGCCGAACGACGCGGTCAGGAAGCCGTCGCAGGTCTGCCCGAGCGCCTGCATCGTGTCGTGCGTCAGCGCGCCGGTGCAAAGATAGACGCGCGAAGCGTCGACGTCGTGGCGGCGCGCGATCTGCGCGAACAGGGTCGCTACACGGTCGAACAGGCGATCCGCCGTTTCCGTGACGTCGATCGTCGATACCTTGAGCACGAGCCCCGCGCGCGGATGCGCGCGAATCACGTCGAGCCATTCGTCGGCGAGGACCGGGAAACCCTTGCGCGGGATCAGCGTGTTGGTGCTGAGCAGAAGCAGGTCGCACGACGCACGTACTTCGGACAGCGATGCGAGTTTCGGCGCCGCGCCTTCGCGCAGCGGAATTTCGCGCAACGTAAGATCCGGAACCGACGCGTCGCGCGGTTCGGAGGAGCCGTGCGGCATCGGGCAGGGCGTGTAGACGACCGGAACCTCGACGCCTTCTTCCTCGAGCATCGGCTGCATGAACCGGGCCGGAACCCAGACTTCGTCGATATCGTTGATCGATGCGATCCACGACTGATTGCCGAGGCGATCGGTTTCCCAGAAGAACAGGCCGATACTCCGCGCGCCGCTGAACGGACGGAAGTTGTCGGGCGTCGAGATCGTCAGGACGACGACCTCGCTATCGGGCATCTTCGCGGCGCTCGCGACGCAGTTGTCGGCGATCAGCGGGTACGGCCATACCGTGACATGGCGGGACGGGTGTCCGTGAAGGTCGACGCCGAGCACGATGTCGAAGTGTGGCTCCAGCCATTCGAGATAGAGACGGGTCGCATACGCATAGCCGCTGTAGCTGTTCAGGTCGCCACGAATGATCAGAACGCGCCGCTTGGCGGACAGGTTACCGGTGGTCATGCTGCGTGATCCGCTTGAGTTCCGTGTAAATCAGGTCGACGCAGTCGGCTGTTGCTTGCGACTGGGTGCGGCCCGGGCGCGTAAAGTAGTTCCATACGCGCAGGACCATGCGCTGCACGGGACCGAACCGCAGCAAACGGTAGCGTGCGATGCGCGGCGGCAGCGACGTTCGCGGCGCGGCGAGGTGCCTCAGCATGCCGATGCGCGCGAGCAGCTCGGCGTCGATGCGCAACGGGGACAGCACGGGTTGACGCGTGTCTTCGCGCGTTGGTTCGAGATGCTTCGCGAACGCCTGCGAATCGCGGATTCGCGCGTCGCGCGTCGATGCTTCGTCGCCCGATGCAATGTCCGGGCGGTTATCGGATTGAGTCATGTCGTCGATCCCTCGTCGTCACTTATCGCGATGCGCCATGCAATCGCAGCGCAAGGCGCACGAGCGGCTGCGCAAGCCGTTCGGACTGCCGCGCGTGCTCCGCTTGCAGCGTGTCGAGCCGACGATTCAGATCCATCGCCTGCGCGTCGGCATGGGCGGCGGTCAGGTGCGCCTCGGAGAGCTCGGCGCGCACGGCGCTCAACTCGCCCCGCAATGCGGCCAGTTCGGCCTGCAACGCGGCCAGCGTGCGCTCCCGCTCCGCAAGGGTGTCCTGCAACGCGCGATGCGCGTCCGGCGAAATTTCGGGATCGAGCACGAAGCAGTGGCCGCGACGCAGTTTCGCGCGGTCGAACACGTTCGGCGCGAGTGCGATGCGCGGCTTCAGGTCGCGATGCTCCGTCGCGACATAGAACCGGTTCAGTCCGTCGAAGTACGCGTATTCGTAACCGGCGTCGGTCACGATCGATTCCCACTCCGCGCTGTTGTCGACCGGCGAATTCGGCTCGGTCGATTCGATCACGAGAATCCACGGGCGGAAGCGCTTGAAGTCCGCGCCGAGCAGCACGTTCCGCTCGAAGCCCTCGACGTCGATCTTCAGGAAATGGATGTCGCGCGGCGCGTACGCTTCGCAGACGTCCGCGAGCGTACGAACCTCGACCTCGCGTTCGCCGTGCAGGCGACCGCTTTCGCGGTAGCGATTCGCAATCTCGGGGGCGTTGGTCGACAGGCCGCGTGCATCGATTTCATAGAGCGTCAGGCGGCCGGGCTTTTCGCCCAGCGCACAGGCGAGATTGATGTCGCGCGGCCGATCTTGCACGAGCGCATCGAAATGCTCGGTGACCGGCTCGACGTTGACGCCGTGCCAGCCCCGTTCGTAGAACGCCTTCGTGACGGAATCCTCGATCGGTTCGTTGGCGCCGACGTCGATGTAGAACCCCTGTTCGACATCGGAAAGCGCGCGCCAGAGAACGATGTCTTCGAAGTTCTGCGCAAAGGAGAGAAAGGTCATTGCCGCTCGATCCGGATGGTGGGTTCGATGAAGCTGAAACCGAGGAAGAAGGGGCGGGTCAGGTTCGCGACAGTGAAGACCAGTGCGTAGTCGCGCCACTCATAGTTGTTGGTCAGGTGATCCGACCCGCTGGTAAGTGCCGTTGCAACCGAATACGAGCCCGGGCCGACGTTCATGTCGAACGCGAACGTGAACTTCAGGCGTTCGCCGGCACGCACGTTTTCCGCGATCTGCTTCGTGTGGTACGTGTTGGTACCGTAGATGTCCTGGCCGAGGCGGTTCTTGATCATGTAGCCGAGCACGAGCTTCGGAATCGCCTCATTGGCGCGCACGGTGATCTCGAGCTGGGCGCTGGAGCCCACATCGACCATTTCGACCTCGTTGCCGTCGCCGTCGCAGAGCGCGATGTGTTCGATCGTAGCTTCGCCGGTGCCGGAGATGGTGCGGGTGTTGCCCTCTGCCGTCACTTCCTGGCGAATCGTCTGACTTTGGCGCTGCGCGAGCGACGCGTTGTAGAAGTCGATCACTTCCTCGGGCGGCCCGATCTTGGAGACGGTGCCTTTCTCGAGCAGGATAGCCTTGTCGCAGATCGACTGGATCGACGTCTTGTCGTGCGAGACGAGCAGCAGGGTCGTGCCCTGTTCGCGGAACTTACGGATCCGGTCGAAGCTCTTGTGCTGAAAATACGCGTCGCCGACCGACAGCGCTTCGTCGACGATCAGGATGTCGGGACGGCGCGCCGTCGCGATGCTGAATGCCAGACGCATTTGCATGCCGCTCGAATAGACGCGCACCGGCTGGTCGATGTATTCGCCGATCTCGGCGAATTCCTCGATTTCCGGCATTAGCGTGTCGACGTCGTGATTGGTCAGGCCGAGCAGTTGGCCGGCCATGTAGACGTTTTGCCGGCCGGTGAAGTCCGGATGGAAGCCCATGCCGAGTTCGAGCAGCGCCGCGACCGAACCGTTGATCGCAATCTGACCTTCGGACGCGCGTGCCGTGCCGGTGATGATCTTGAGCAGCGTGCTCTTGCCCGCACCGTTGACACCCATCAGGCCTACGGCTTCGCCCGGTTCGATGTCGAACGAAATATTGCGCAGCACCCAGCGCAACTCGTGGCGGTTCGCGCCCGGCACGAGCCATTCGATGAGCCGTCCCCACCGGGACCGATAGATTTTGTATGCCTTGCCGACGCCGGCTACCTTGATCGCCGTCATTACAGTTCGTCCACCATTTCAGCCGAATGCCTGCGGAAAATAAATGCGCCGGCCGCGCAGAGCAGTACGGCAAGGGCAAGAACGGGCCACAGCGAGTACCAGTTCGGCATGCGATGCCACACGCAGATGTCCTGATAAGCGGTAATCACGCGCGCCATCGGGTTGAACATGATGTAGTGGCGCACGCGCTCCGGCAGGACCGCGATCGGATAGACGATCGGCGTGAACCAGAACCAGAATTGCATGACCACGCCGAAGAGCTGGCCGACGTCGCGAAAGAAAACGTTCAGCACGCCGAGCACGATGCCGAGGCCCATCGAGAACGCGACCTGAAGCAGCAGCACCGGAATCAGCGCGAAATACGACCAGCCGGGGAAATTGTTCGAGATCAGCAGGAAGATCGTGAAGAGCGCGAACACGATGCCGAAGTTCAGCAGCGCGTTCAATGCGACGATGATCGGCAGACAGATGCGCGGGAAGTTGAGCTTCTTGATCAGGTTGGCCTGCTCGAGAAACACGTTCTGCGCACGCGTCAGCGTGTCGGCGAACAGGCCCCACGTGAGCGAGCCCGCGCACAGGTATACGCTGTATGCGAGATTGCTGTCGACACCGGGAAGTCGTGCGCGCATCAGCTGGGAGAAGATCACCGTATAGACGAAGATCATCGCCAGCGGGTTGATCACCATCCACGCGCCGCCGAGCAGCGAATTCCGGTAGCGCGACTGAAACTCGCGCTTGACGCTGCTGACGATGAATCCGCGATATCGCCACGCGGATTTGACAATTCCTACTGCCATGCAGAATTCCTATGAACAGGTCGTGCGCGCGACACGGGGCGGCGGCTTCCGCGCGTCGATTGCCGTCGGGACGAGCGGCGCGGCACCGGAAAACCCGTCGCACCGCGACATCCATGCCGCGCGGCCCCCGGATCGACCGGGGGCGCGGGCGGTCCGTTCGGCCGTGTCAGTTCGACGATGTGCGGCCGTAGACGTCCTCGAAGCGGACAATGTCGTCTTCGCCGAGATATTCGCCGCACTGGACCTCGATCAGCACGAGATCGAGCACGCCGGGGTTGATCAGCCGATGCTTGTGACCGGCCGGGATGTAGGTCGATTCGTTCGGCTGCAGCGAGATGACCTGTTCGCCGTTGACGACATCCGCGCAACCGCTCACCACCACCCAGTGCTCGCTCCGATGGTGATGCATCTGGAGCGACAGCGAGGCGCCCGGCTTGACGACGATCCGCTTCATCTTGAATCGTTCGCCTTCCTCCAGCACCGTGTAGGTCCCCCAGGGACGATGCACGGTGCGGTGCAGGCGATACGCGCTGTGGTTCGACTGCTTGAGCCCGGCGACGATGTGTTTGACGTCCTGCGCGCGTTGCGCCGATGCGACGAGCAGGGCGTCCGGCGTATCGACGACGATCAGGTCGTGCACGCCGACGAGGCCGACCATCCGGTCCTCGCTCTGAACGAAGCAGTTGTCGGCGTCGTGAAGTTGCGCAGGGCCGCTGATGCGGTTGCCGCGCTCGTCAGGGGCGGTGAGACTGCTGATCGACAGCCAGGAGCCGATGTCGCTCCAGCCGATGTCGCACGGCACCACGTAGACGTTGGCCGAGCGCTCCATTACCGCGTAGTCGATCGAGATGCTTTCCGTTTCGCGGAAGGCGGCGGGCGTGAGTTCGAGCGCGTAGTCGCCGTCGGACGACGCACTGCGCGACGCCGTATCGATCGCATGGATGACCGGCGTGGCAACGTCGGGCGCGTGACGCTCGAGTTCCGTGAGGATGGTCTGCGCAGTAAAGCAGAACATGCCGGCGTTCCACAGGTGGCGCCCGTCGGCGACAAGCGCCTCGGCGACTGACAGCTGCGGTTTCTCGACGAAACGCGTCACCTTGCGCGACGCCGGGCCGCGGGCAGGCGTCGCATCGTATTCGATGTAGCCGTAGCCGGTTTCGGGACTGGTCGGGTGAATGCCGAACGTCACTACCTGACCATCGACTGCGGCGGCCGCGGCTTGTTGCACCGCAGCATCGAACGCCGCCTGATCGGCCACGAGGTGGTCGGCGGGCAGGACGAGCATGACGGCCTCGGGGCCGTGCTCGCGGCGGATCAATTCGGCGGCGGCGCCAATGGCGGCAGCCGTATTGCGGGCCTCGGGCTCGAGCACGAAGCCGAGCCGGTTGCCTGCCTCCCGCACGTTCGTGCACTCGTCCTTGGTCAGGAAGTAGGTTTCGCGGTTCGTGACGACGACAATTTCGCGTGCAGCGGTCGCCTGCTGGGCCCGAAGATAGGTCTTCTGGAGCAGGCTTTGCCCGTCAGCAAGGCGCAACAGCGGCTTCGGAAACGCTTCACGCGACACGGGCCACAGCCGGGTGCCCGCGCCTCCGCAGATGATGACGGGTATGATGTTCATTGACTCGATCTGGTTACGATCCGTTTACGGCATGGTGCGGGACCATCGGAAGGCTGCGATTCTAGCGGATTTCACCCTGCGGAACCATTGCACCATACATCTCGTTACGGAAGTTGCACTGCAAGAAAACAACAATAATTCGAGACGGGGTATCGTCCCGAGATCACATCCGCCGCAACATGCAGGTATCCGAATTTGCCTGTTTGTTCGGTCTATCGGCATAATTCCTACCAGTTCACGGCGGTCGTGCGCTGGAGTCCCCCTAGCCGATCCGCACACTATACGACACGGCCAAGCGGCCAAGCCGTTCGCGCGACGGCTGCCGCACAGTAGTTAACGTTCTGTTTCACTAGGATCTCACGCATGCTTCGATTCAAACCGTCGTGGCGGTCACTGAGCGTATTCGGATTCGACTTGCTCGCCGTCGCCGCCGCATGGATATCGGCTTACGTGATTCGTTTCAACGGGGCCGTGCCGACGGAGTTCTGGCACGGTTGTCTAGTTGCGCTCGCGGGCGTCGTCCCGACTTATGCGATCCTGTTCCGGATCTGCGGCCTGTACCGTGGCATGTGGGTGTTCGCGAGCCTGCCGGATCTCATCCGCATTGCGAAGGCGGTCGGCATCGGTGCGCTGCTCGTGATGATCGGCGCGGTGATGCTGCAGCCGACACCGATCATTCCGCGCTCAGTCCTGCTCGTTTCGCCGCTGCTGTTGTTTCTGTCGACCGGCGGCGCGCGTGCGCTGTACCGGACGGTAAAGGAGTTCTATCGATACGGCGGCCTGATCGCGCAAGGCAAGCCGGTCGTCGTGCTCGGTGCGGGCGCGGCGGGTGCGACTCTCGCGCGTGAACTGTCGCGTTCGGGCGAATGGCGCCTGATCGGACTCCTCGACGACGACCCGACCAAGCGCGGCCGGGAGATTTACGGCTACAAGGTGCTTGGTGCGATCGACGAGTTGCCGCATTTCGCCGACATGCTCCGCGTCGAGACCGCGATCATCGCGATTCCCTCCGCACCGGTCGAAGTGCAGCGGCGGGTCGCGACGCTCTGCGTGCGTGCCGGCGTTCGCGCCATGGTGCTGCCGGCGCTCGCCGACGTCGCACAGGGGCAGGCTTCCCTGTCGCGTGTGCGCCAGATCGATCTCGAGGATCTGCTGGGCCGCGAGCCCGTGTCGATCGATACGGCTCACGTGGATGCGTTGCTGCGCGGGCGGGTCGTAATGGTGACGGGCGCGGGCGGCTCCATCGGTTCCGAACTGTGCCGTCAGATCCTGCGATTCGAGCCGGCCCAGGTGGTTGCGTTCGATCTGTCGGAGTACGCGATTTACCGGTTGACGGAAGATCTGCACGAGCGTTTTCCAGGCGTCGACGTCGTGCCGATCGTCGGCGACGCGAAGGACTCCCTGTTGCTGGACGAAGTGTTTCGTCGCCATGCGCCGCACATCGTTTTCCATGCGGCGGCCTACAAGCATGTGCCGTTGATGGAAGAGCTCAACGCATGGCAGGCGGTCCGCAACAACGTACTTGGTACATACCGCGTCGCGCGTGCGGCTGCGCGTCATGCCACGCGCCACTTCGTGCTGATCTCGACTGACAAGGCCGTAAACCCCACGAACGTGATGGGTGCGAGCAAGCGGCTGGCGGAAATGGCATGCCAGGCATTGCAGCAATCGAGTTCGACGCAGTTCGAGACGGTTCGCTTCGGCAATGTGCTCGGCAGTGCCGGGAGCGTCATTCCGAAATTCCAGCAGCAGATTGCGAAGGGCGGCCCGGTGACAGTCACCCATCCGGAAGTCACACGCTTCTTCATGACGATCCCCGAGGCGTCGCAGCTGGTGTTGCAGGCCTCCAGCATGGGGCTGGGTGGCGAGATCTTCGTCCTCGACATGGGACAGCCGGTCAGGATTGTCGATCTGGCTCGTGACCTGATCCGTCTCTACGGCTTCGACGAGAGTCAGATCCGCATCTCATTCTCGGGCCTGCGGCCGGGTGAAAAACTGTACGAGGAACTGCTCGCGGACGACGAGACCGCGACCCGTACGCCGCATCCGAAGCTGCGCATCGCGCGAGCGCGCGAGGTGCCGGACAACTTGCTCGACGAGCTTCTGCCCTGGCTGATGCAGAATCGCGTGCTGCCCGACGACGAGGTGCGACGGGACCTGCGCCGCTGGGTGCCCGAATACCAGCCGACGGTCTTGCCGCAACTGCAGCCAGTTGCATCGGCGCGGTCGGCCTGAGCCGCACCGTCCATCCTTCATTTTCCTGACACGGCGCCGTGACCTGTCTTTCGACGGGTAACGGCGTCGTCAAGTTCGTTTGGCCCTCGATCGCATGAAACTGCTTTTCGATCTCAATTCGCTGCGTCCGCCCCGAAGCGGCATCGGCTACTACACACAACATCTGCTCGAAGGTCTGCTCCGGCGCAGCGACGTCGAAGACGTCGCCGGTTGGGTCGGGCGTACCGTGTTCCAGGGCGAGCGTCTCGACGCCATGATGGTCGACCAATCGTCACTGCAGAAGGCCGTGCAGTTCCGCAACGGGATGACTGCGAGCCTGCTGCAGAAATCGAGGGCGATTCCGGGGCTGTATCGTTTGCGCACGGTCGTGCGGAGTTCTGCTTCGCGCACGTTGCGCAGCGACTTCGCGCGGCGCGGCTATCTCTATCACGAGACCAATTTCGTCGCGTCGCGTTATCGCGGCCCGAACGTCGTGACCGTGCACGACTTGTCCCACCGGCGTCATCCGGAGTTTCATCCTCGGGTCGCCGTCAACTACCTCGATCACGGGCTGCCGCGTTCGCTGCGACAGGCCGGCGCGATCATTGTCGACAGCCTGTATACGAAGCAGGAACTGCTCGACATCTACGACGTGCCGGAGGAGCGGGTGGTGCCGATCCATCTCGGCGTCGAACCGGTGTTCCGGCCGTACAGTGACGAAGAGTGCCGTCCCGTGCTCGACGCGCTCGGGATTCAGTCGCGGCGTTTCGTCCTGTCGGTCTGCACGCTGCAGCCGCGCAAGAATCTTCAGCGGCTGGTCGAAGGATTCGCACGGTTGCCGGAGGAACTGCGGCAGATGTATCCGCTGGTCCTCGTCGGCGCCGACGGCTGGAAGAACTCGCAGCTGATGGCGTGCATCGAGCCGCTCGCCCGTGCGGGCCAGATCATATCGCCGGGCTACCTGTCGCGCTCGAGTCTGCTGCATCTTTTTTCGTCGGCCGCGGTCTTCGCATATCCGTCGCTTTACGAAGGATTCGGTCTTCCGGTCGCGGAGGCGATGGCGAGCGGGGCGCCCGTCCTGACGTCGAACGTGACGTCGATTCCGGAGGTCGCGAACGGCGCCGCGCTCGAAGTCGATCCGTATTCGGTCGACGCGATCGAGGCCGGGCTCGAGCGCCTGCTGACGGACGCCGCGTTGCGCGACCTGCTGGTGGAGAAGGGGTTGCGGCGCGCAGCCGAGCTGACTTGGGACGCTACCGTCGACAAGACCTGCGAGGTCTATCATTCACTGGTCTGACGCGCGTGCGGCGACGAATGCCGCCGATGGAGGAAAGGCAATGCGGATTGGCGTGAGCGGGGCGAATGGTTTCGTGGGGCGCGCACTGGTTCAGGCGTTGTGCGACGCGGGACACGATGTTATCGCGCTCGTTCGCCGCCACGCGGGCGATACCGATGCGCGGGCGACCGAGTGCGTCATCGCGGACGACGATTTCGCCAGCGTCGCAGCCGGACAACCCGCTTTGCCACCGTGCGGCGTGTTCGTGCATCTCGCCGCACGCGTGCACGTGATGCGTGACGACGCAACCGATCCGCTGGCGTCCTACCGGGCCGCGAACGTCCAGGGCGCGCTGAATGCGCTCGAGGCCGCGCGCCGTGCCGGCGTGCGCCGGTTCGTGTTCGTGAGCAGCGTCAAGGCGCTCGGCGAGCACGAGAACGGCCGCCCGTTGCGTGAGGACGACGTGCCGCGCCCCGGCGATCCGTACGGCATCTCGAAGCAGGAGGCGGAAGTCGCGTTGCGCGATGCCTGCGCGGCCTGCGGGATCGAACTGACGGTCGTGCGGCCGCCGCTCGTGTACGGTCCCGGCGTGCGAGCGAATTTCCTCGGGCTGATGCGCGCGGTCGCGCGTGGCGTGCCGCTACCGCTCGGCGCCGCACATGCGCAGCGCAGCATGGTGTATATCGGCAACCTTGTCGACGCATTGCGGTTCCTGGCCACGCGCGATCACGCAACGGACGGGGTGTTCCATGTGACCGACGGCAACGACCGGTCCGTCGCCGAATTCGTTGCGGGGATTGCCGCCGCGCTCGGCCGGTCGCCGCGCCTCGTGCCGGTGCCCGTCGCGTGGTTGCGCGCTGCGGGCGCGTTGACCGGACGCCGCGCGGCGGTCGACCGCCTGACGAGTCCGCTGCGGATCGAATGCGCGCACCTGCGCGAGCTCGGCTGGGCGCCGCCGTTTACCGTCGACCAAGGGCTGGCCCAAACAGTGGCCGGCTTGGCGAAGGGGGGCGGAGCATGATCGCATCGTTACCCATCGTCGTCGTTGCCGCGTTCGCGGCATGCGCGAGCTTCGCAGTGCTTGCATGGCTGCTGAAATCGGGTCTGGCGTGGCGACTCGCCGTCGACGTGCCGAACCAGCGCTCCCTTCATGAGCGTCCCGTGCCGCGTGTCGGCGGATGGGGTGTGATGTGTTCGGCGCTGCCGCTGATCGCGCTCGGCGTGCCGGGATTCGGCTGGGCGGCGCTCGCCGCGTGCGTGCTGGCCGTCGTGTCGTTGATCGACGACCGGCGAGGCCTGTCGGCGCGTGTGCGTTTCAGCGTGCATCTGCTGGTGGCCGCAGGCGCCGTCGCGGTCTCGTCCACCGGAATGCCGATATGGGCGACGGTGCTGGTCGTCATCGCGCTCGTCTGGATCGTGAATCTCTACAACTTCATGGACGGCGCGAACGGTCTCGCGGCCGGCATGACTGTGCTGGGTTTCGGCACCTATGCGATCGCGGCGTCGCGCGTCGCGCCGGAGCTCGCGCTGGCGAGCGGCGTGATCTCGGGCGCGGGCCTGGGTTTCCTCGTGCTCAATTTCGGAGCGGCGAAGGTCTTCCTCGGCGACGTCGGATCGATTCCGTTGGGTTTCCTGGCCGGCGCATTCGCGCTGTGGGGCTGGCAGCACGGTGTCTGGCCGGTGTGGTTCGTCGCGATGGCGTTCGGACCGTTCATCGCGGATGCATCCGTGACGCTGTTGCGTCGCCTGTTGCGCGGAGAAAAGGTCTGGCAGGCGCACCGCGAGCATTTCTATCAACGGCTGGTGCGGACACTCGGTTCGCACGTGCCGGTTGCGCTGCTGTATTACGCGTTGATGGTGGGCGGTTCGGCGGCGGGTCTCGCGGCGCGCCAGCTTCCGTCCGTCGCGGAGCAGTGGGGGATCGTGGTTGCGTGGTACGCCCTGCTCGCCGTCATCGGCGCGTGGATCGAGTGGCGCTGGCGCAAGTCCGGGCTGACTCGTTGATTTCGCGTTATATCCGGCCTCGAGCGTCATACCGGATGTCGTATGAAGGGCGGCGGTCGAGCGCCGCCTGATCGCTTGCCCGCGCCGGCATTCGCTCGGCGCCATCGTCCCGATCGACACACCGATCGTTCCATTCGCGTTCACCCATATCGACCCACTTCGGTCATTTGACTACCCGTCGATTCCTTCCTATGTTTTCCTCAAGGTAGCCGTCCGATTGCCGTAAAGAACAAAGGTGAAAAGCCAAATACGAGATCTACGGTCCATACCAATCCGATGAAAGCGGAACATATTGCAAGGGGAATGAGCGCGGCACTCATGGTGTTCGCGCTCGCGGGGTGTGGCGGCGACGAGAGTCCGACGGCGTCGACCGTCACCGCCACTGCGCAGGTTGGCAAATTGTCGGCGCTGCGCGCCACCGGCAACGTGGTGAGTGCAGCGCCGATGAGTGCGACGGCGCCGGTCCATGTTGTGCTCATACTCAAGCCGAACGACCAAGCCGCACTGCATCGCTTCGTGCAGGACTCGCGAACGCCCGGCAGCGCCAGCTTCGGCGCCGTGCTGACCTCCGCGCAGATCGCCGCGCGCTACGCGCCCACCGCCGACCAGGTCGCCACGGTGAAGGCCTATTTGGGAAGTAAGGGCTTCACGAACATCAATGTTGCCGGCAACAACATGATCGTCGAAGCCGATGCGCCGGCCGGCGTGATATCCGGCGTGTTCAAGACGACGCTGGTGCCCGTCGCGATGGCGGACGGCAGCCGCGCGCATATCAACACCGCCCCCGAGACGGTGCCGGACGCACTCGGCGGTGTCGTCCAAGCGGTTCTGGGGCTCGATACCGCGACGCGTCTGCATCCGCACTTCGTGCGCGCGTCTGTGGGCGCTCGTACGCCAACCGCAAACACGTCGCCGACGACCAATGCAATCATGGTGGGTCACAACCCGACGCAGTTTCCGGGCATCTATTCCGTCGGCAGCGCGCCGACGGCCGCCAACACCACGGTGGGCATCATCGCGGAAGGGAACCTGACGCAGCCCGTCATCGACCTGACGACGTTCGAAACCAACAACCGGTTGCCCGCCGTACCCGTTTCGGTGATCAACGCCGGAACGCCGAGCGCCGACACGAGCGCGAACGTCGAATGGTCACTCGACAGCCAGACCATCGTCGGGATGTCCGGCGGCGTCAAGCAAATCAACTTCTATGTTGCGCCGTCCTTCGCATGGAGCGACATGGCGCTCGCGATCAATCGCGCCGTGTCGGACAACGCCGCGCAGGTCGTCAACATGTCGATCGGCGGATGCGAGAACTGGGCGCCGACCGCCTCGATGGACGTGCTGTTCGAAATGGCCGTCGCACAGGGGCAGACCTTTTCGGTCAGCACGGGCGATTCGGGTAGCGTTGCGTACGGCTGCAGCGGCACGTCGGTGCAATATCCGGCGAGCTCGCCCTACGTCGTGGCCGTCGGCGGCACCAGCCTCTATACGAACGGGAACGGCAGCTATGGCGGCGAGATGGCCTGGGACTCCGGCGGTGGCGGCAGCAGCGGATTTGAGCCGATTCCGACCTGGCAGTCGAACGTACCGCAGCTCAAGGGACGGGCGTTCCGGGGCCTGCCGGATCTCGCGTTCGACGCCGATCCCAACAGCGGCGCGCAGATCATCGTGGGCGGACAACTCGAGACGCTGGGCGGTACGAGCCTGTCCGCGCCGTTGTTTGCCGCGACCTGGGCGCGTCTCTTGTCCGGCAGCTGCGCGACGAACCCCGGCTTCGCGGCACCGACGATTTACAGTGCACAAGCCACGACACCGTCGATCTTCCGCGACATCACCTACGGCAGTAACGGCGCATACAGTGCCGGTTCGGGCTGGGACTTCGTGACCGGCTGGGGCACGCCGATCGTCACCACGCTGCAATCGTCGATATGCGCGCCGACGACACCGATCTATGGCGGCATCATCGGTGTAGGGACGACGCTCAAGCCGGGACAAACCGCGTACTCGGCGTCCCAAAACCATCGACTGGTCATGCAGAATGACGGCAACCTCGTGCTTTATAACGTGAGTGGTGCCGCGATATGGAATTCCGGGACGTTCGGAAACGCAGGGGCGTACGCAGTGTTCCAGACTGACGGCAACTTCGTGGTCTACAGCGCGGGCGGCAGGGCGCTGTGGTTTTCGGCGACCAATGGCGGGTCCTATGGCCAGTATCTTGCCGTGCAGGATGACGGCAACATGGTGATCTACGCGTGGTCCATCCCGGTATTTGCCACGGCGACGTCAGCGGCGGGATTGACGAACTCGTCGAGCGGGCCGGCTGTCTGGAACGGCGGCGTCACCCTCGGCAGTGGCCAGAGCCTGGCGTCAGGCAACGGTGCAAACACACTCGTCATGCAGAGTGACGGGAATCTGGTGCTGCTTCGCCAAGGCGTCCCGAAATGGAATTCGGGGACCTACAGTCATCCGGGCGCCTATGCGGCGATGCAGACGGACGGCAATCTGGTCGTCTACAGTCCAACGGGCGTGCCGCTCTGGTATTCCGGCACCAACGGTAATCCGGGGGCGGTCACGTACATTCAGGACGACGGCAACCTCGTGATCTATGCGCAGGCGCCGCGCTGGAACACCTATACCTCGGGACGCTAGGATTCTGCGATTCGCGGCCGCGCCGTCATGGTCACCGTCGGCGATGGCCGCGTAGTGTGTAGCAGTGGACAGCCCGCGCGAACCGGCAACGCGCCGGCTGACCCGCCCCCCTCAATGCCCGCGCTTCTCCTTCCTCACCACCATCCACCGAGGCACCCTGAACCTGACGATGCTGATATACAGCCACACATAGGTCAGCGCGAACAGCACCACAAAAACGAACAGGTGCACCGTGTGTCGCCAGAACAGCGTCGCCGGAATCACGGCAACCAGGCACAGCAGCCACAAATAAGGCGAAGTGAGCGAATTCCGCCGCGTGAGGTCATGCGCATGCTTCGTCCCGACGGCCCATCGCATCAGCCGCTTGTACACGAGCATGTGCAGGTGAACGCCGTCCGGAATCCCCGGCGACATCCCGCGAATGAACTTCTTCCGGTAGATCGAGAAGCAGGTCTCGAAGATCGGATACATGAACAGCAGCACCGGATACCACGCCGACACTTCGCGATTTCGCATCACCAGCATGATCGCGAGCTCGGCGAGCATGAAGCCGATGAAATACGCGCCGCCGTCGCCGAGGAAGATCAGGCCGGCCGGGAAATTCCACAGGAAGAAGCCGAGCACGGCGCCCATCATGATGATCGACGCGGACATCACGACCGGGTCGTTGACGTGGAATGCGACGTAGGCGAGCGACGCGAACATCATGAAGCTGACCATCGACGCGAGACCGTTGAAGCCGTCGATGATGTTGATCGCGTTGGCCAGCGCGGCGACCGCGAGCACCGTGATGAACGCCGAAATGGCCACGTAGTGGAGCAGGAAGTCGAGCGGCGGCACGCTGATGCGCGTGACCGCGATGTTCAGCAGCCAGAACGCCAGCGCGGCCGCGCCCATCGTGCACAGCAGCCGCGCGCGCGGCGACACGCGCTTGGTCAGGTCCTCGACGAGCCCGGAGAGGAACGCCGGCAGCCCGCAGGCCACGATGCCGAGAATGCTGCCGGCGATCGTTGGATAGCGCCGGGTCAGGAGCAGCGCGGCAATGACGACGCCGGCGAGGATCCCGATGCCCCCGACGCGCGGCACCGGCCGCACGTGGAATTTCTGCACGCCGGCCAGATCGCTGTCGATCGAGAATTTCTCGTGCAGATGCGCATAGCGCACGATGAACAGCGTGACGAGCAGGGAGACGATGAAGCCGGACGCGAAGCTGAGCATGGGATCGCTCGAAAAATGGACAGCGGATTATACAAAACCGCGGGGGTTCCCCTCCTGCCATTTCCAGTGGTCGGCGCACATCTCCTCGATCCCGAGCGTCGCGCGCCAGCCGATGAGGTCGGCGGCGGCCTGCGGATTCGCGTAGCACTCGGCGATGTCGCCCGGGCGGCGCGCGACGAGTTCGTACGGCACCGGGCGGCCCGACGCCTTCTCGAACGCGCGCACGACTTCCAGCACGCTGTAGCCCTGGCCCGTGCCGAGGTTCACGACGAAGCTCGCATCGCGCTTCGCGAGCGCGTCGAGCGCGGCGATGTGCCCCTTCGCGAGATCGACGACGTGGATGTAGTCGCGCACGCCGGTGCCGTCCGGCGTCGGGTAGTCGGAGCCGAACACGCGCAGCTTCTCGAGCTTGCCGACCGCGACCTGCGCGACGTATGGCATCAGGTTGTTCGGGATGCCGGCCGGGTCCTCGCCGATCAGCCCGCTCGCATGCGCGCCGACCGGGTTGAAGTAGCGCAGCGTCGCGATGCGCCACGACGGGTCCGATACCTCGAGATCGCGCAGAATCTGCTCGGCGATCAGCTTCGACTGGCCGTACGGGTTGGTCGCGGACAGCGGGAACGATTCGTCGATCGGCGAGCGCTCCGGCACGCCGTACACGGTGGCGGACGAGCTGAACACGAATTGCTTGACGTTGCGCTCGCGCATGATCTTGAGCACGGAGAGCAGTCCGCCGAGGTTGTTCTGGTAGTACTCGAGCGGCTTCGCGACCGATTCGCCGACCGCCTTGAGCGCCGCGAAATGGATCGTGCCCGTGATCGGATGTGCATCGAACACCTTCGCGAGCGCGGCTTCGTCGCACACGTCGACCTGGTGGAACGCGGGCGTCCTGCCCGTGATCCGTTCGATGCGCCGGACGGACTCGGCCTTGCTGTTGACGAGGTTGTCGACGATCACAACATCGTAGCCGTTGTCGAGCAGCTCGACGGCCGTGTGCGAGCCGATGTAGCCCGCACCGCCGGTAACGAGGATGGTGCCTTTAGCGGTCATGCTGATGCGCTCCTTCAGAGTGTGATGCCGGTCAATGTATGAATGGTCTGCCGGTAACGTTCGACGACCTGCTGCTCGTCGAATTCAGCGGCGACCTTGCGGCGACCGCGCGCGCCCATCGCATCGCGCCCGGCGGTCCCGAGTTCGATCATGCGGATCAACTGCTCGGCGAGGCTCGCGCTGTCGCGCACGCGGCACAGGAAGCCGGTTTCGCCGTCGGCCACGACGTCGCGGCAGCCCGGCACGTCGGTCGCCACGATCGGGCGGCCCATCGCGGACGCTTCCATCAGCGTGCGCGGCACGCCCTCGCGGTACGACGGCAGCACGACGCAATCGGCCGCCGCGATGTGCGGGCGCACGTCGTGCGCCTCGCCGAGATACTCGACGACGCCTTCGCCGACCCACACGTCGACGTCCGCGCGGCCGATCGCGCTCGGATTGTCGACGCCGAGCGGCCCGAGCAGCTGGAAGCGCGCATCCGGGTAGCGGGCCCGCACGACGCGTGCTGCCTCGACGTATTCGCGTACGCCCTTGTCCCACAGCAGCCGGCCGATCAGGATGAACACCGGGCCACGGCCGGCGGGCAGCGGCGCCGGCGCGAACTGTTCGAGGTCGACGCCTTCGCCGTGCAGCAGCCGCGCGCGGTCGGGGTGCGCAAGCAACTGCTCGTCGGTGAAGGTCGCGAGATCGTCGCGGTTCAGGAACCAGACTTCACGCGGAAAGCGGAACGCGAACCGGTACAAGCGCTTCGCGACACTGGCCGCGCGGCTTTTCTGGATGAACACGTAGCCGAGGCCGGTGGTGACCGCGATCGACGGCACGCGCGCGAGCCACGCCGCGATCGACCCGTAGATGTTTGGCTTGATCGTGTAATGGAACACGAGATCGGGCTTGAGCGCGCGGTAATGGCGCACCAGCGCGGCAAGCGTGCCGAGATCCTCGCGCGGGCTCGTGCCTTTCGACGCGACGGCGAGCGCGACGTAGCGGCAGCCCATCTGCTCGAGCAGTGGCACCGTGCGGTCGTGCGGCGCGATCACGATGACCTCGGCGCCGCGCGCGACGAGCGCACGGATCAGCCCGTGGCGGTACGTGTAGATCGCCCAGGCCGTGTTGCAGACGAGCGCGATGCGCAGCGAGGAGGTAGCGGACATGAAAAAAAAGAAAAAATAAAGCGTCGAAAATGCCGGATGCGGACTACGCGGACGGACGCGCCGCGAACAGCGTCCGCTTGATCCGCTGCAACGTGCGGTATGGCGTCACGAAATGCAGCAGGTTCTTGGCGAGGCCGGCCCAGTCGTACGGGTTCAGCACGTTGAAGTGCCGCAGCAGCAGCGATAGCGTCGATATCAGCTGTCGGCGGCGCTTGGTCGCGCTGATCCCGCCCTCGTTGAGCTCGTAGTAGAGGCCGAGCTCGGGCAGGTTCGCGCAATCGTAGCGTTGCATTAACCGTAAAAAAAGATCGAGATCCTCGGCCGCGCGGTACTTCGCCCGATAGTTGCCGACTTCGCGCACCGCGTCGATGCGCAACATGACCGATGGATGCACGAGCGGCGAGCGCAGGAAGCGCGTGCGGCGCAGCGTGCGCGGATCGGCGGGCGGCGTCAGCATGAAGCGCGGCTCGCCGGCGCGCGACACGACCTGGGTCCACATGCCGACGCAGGCCACGCGCGGGTGGGCTTCGAGATACGCGCGCTCTTTCGCGAGGCGCTGCGGCGCGGCGAGGTCGCCGGCGTCGATGCGGGCCGCATAGCGGAAGCCGCGCGCCGCGAGCGCGTCGATGCCGGCCTCGAGCGCGCGCTCGATGCCGCCGTTTTGCGGCATGCGCAGCACCTCGACCGCGAGGCCGGGCAGGTCGGGCGCCGCGATCGGCGGCGTGCTGCCGTCGTCGACGATCAGCACGTGCACCGGCGCGGCCTCACGAAACGACGCGAGGGTGCGCACGACGTCGTCGTGGCCGTTGTAGGCCGGCATCAGCACGGCCACGTCGTCGAGCGGGGGCGGGCAATCGGGAGACGTCATGGGCGCAGCTTGATACGAATGTAATAAAAATTAACGGCGGCGGCGGCAACATAGCCGGCCGCCAGCCCGACGAGCGCGCCGTACAGGCCGAGCCGGGGGATGGCGA
The DNA here is from genome assembly GCF_902833195.1 of Burkholderia sp. BCC1638. Taxonomy (NCBI): domain Bacteria; kingdom Pseudomonadati; phylum Pseudomonadota; class Betaproteobacteria; order Burkholderiales; family Burkholderiaceae; genus Burkholderia; species Burkholderia sp. BCC1638. The sequence continues at coordinate 269,651 of NZ_CADFEC010000004.1, read as the reverse complement.
ACACGTTGACGAGCGCGGCGATCGCGAGCGCGAGCACCCATTTCGCCAGCAACACGAATTTTGCTTGATATTTGAGAACGATAAGATTGCCTATCGCCTCGATGCCGGCCGGCACGGACAGCCAGACGGCCCACCGGAAGATGTCGACCGACGCCTCGTAGCCGCGGCCGAACACCTTGCCGACGATGAGCGGCGCGGCCGCATCCAGCACCAGCGCGCCGGCCGTCATCAGGCCGGCGGTCATCGCGATCAGCCGGACGATGTTGCGGCGCAGCCGTGCGACGTCCTGCACGCGGTACACGAACGCGGGCGCGATGGTCTGCGCGAGCATCAGTGCGAGCGTGATCCAGTTCTCGTTGAGCTGCTGGGCCGCCGAATAGCGGCCGAGGTCGGCGAACGACACGTGACGCTCGAGCATCAGGCGGTCGAGCTTCAGGAACAGATACATGCAGATCAGGCCGAGCCAGAACACGGTGCCGGCGGTGGCGAAGTGCCCGAACAGCGGTTTGTCGAACGTCCAGCCGAGCGTGCCGCCGTTACGATGGCGGTAGTAGAGCAGCAGCGCGAAGCCGATCGCGGCGGCCTCCAGCGCCCACAGCCACGCGAAGCGGGCAGGGCCGGCGGCCGCGCGGACCAGCAGCCAGACGCACAGCGCCTTCGCCAGCGCGGTGACCATGCTGGTCACGAGCTGCGGCTTGCTGTAGGTCATGCTCTGCAGCCACGCGTTGATCACGCCGACGAACGGCTCGCGGAACACCATCGTGACCGCGAGGCCCGCGAGCATCGCGCCGACGAGCGGGTCGAACGCGCCGGCGCCGATCGCGACCCAGGTCGCGACGAGCGCGGCGGCGGACACGCCGATGCGCAGCGCGAATGCGCTGCCGAGCACCGCGCCGAGTTGCGCGGGCGGGCGCTGGACGATGGTCGGAACCAGGATTTCGGCGCCGCACACCCAAGTGAGCGGCGCCAGTACGAGGAGAAGCGTATTCGCATACTGCCACTTGCCGAACACGTCCGGCCCAAAATAACGGGCCAGAAGACCGCTGATCGCGATCGCGACGCCGATCTGCGTGAGCCGTTCGAGCCCCAGCCAGACGAGGTTCGCGACGGCTTTCGCGACATCCGGGTTGCCGAATCGCTTCAGCATGCGGGGCAGCCGCACGCGCGCGAGGCGGCTGGCAGGGCGCCCGGAGGCGGCAGGGTGGCGGCGGCGGAACGGCTAGGCATTAAAATGGGCGGAATCCGCGTCATCAAAACCCGCGATTATAAGTTGGATCGGGGCCGCTCCAGCCGTCCCGTTCCTTGCAGCGCCGGGCCCGCAGGTATGATGCCGGGCATGCGCGAAAGGCGGCCAGATTATTTTCCATGCACGCAACCGAGAGAGAATCGATGATCTCCCAATCCATCTTCAAGGCATATGACATTCGCGGTGTGGTCGGCAAGACGCTCGACGCCGACACGGCGCGCGGGATCGGCCGGGCATTCGGCAGCGAGGTGCGCGCACAGGGCGGCGACGCGGTCGTCGTCGCGCGCGACGGCCGCCTGTCGGGGCCCGAGCTCGTCGGCGCACTCGCCGATGGCCTGCGTGCGGCGGGCGTCGACGTCGTCGACGTCGGCATGGTGCCCACGCCGGTCGGCTATTTCGCGGCGAGCGTGCCGCTCGCGCTGAAGGGCGGCGAGCGTCGCGTCGATTCGTGCATCGTCGTCACGGGCAGCCACAACCCGCCCGACTACAACGGCTTCAAGATGGTGCTGCGCGGCGCGGCGATCTACGGCGAGCAGATCCAGGCGCTGTACCGCCGCATCGTCGACGAGCGCTACGAGACGGGCAGCGGCTCGTACGAGGCATTCGACGTCGCCGATCAGTACATCGAGCGCATCGTCGGCGACGTGAAGCTCGCGCGCCCGCTGAAGCTCGTCGTCGACGCCGGCAACGGCGTCGCGGGCCCGCTCGCGACGCGCCTGTTCAAGGCGCTCGGCTGCGAACTCGTCGAGCGTTTCACCGACATCGACGGCACGTTCCCGAACCACCACCCCGATCCCGCACACCCGGAAAACCTGCAGGACGTGATCCAGGCGCTGAAGGACACCGATGCCGAACTCGGCTTCGCGTTCGACGGCGACGGCGACCGCCTGGGCGTCGTCACGAAGGACGGCCAGATCATCTTCCCGGACCGCCAACTGATGCTGTTCGCGGAGGAAGTGCTGTCGCGCAACCCGGGCGCGCAGATCATCTACGACGTGAAGTGCACGCGCCATCTCGCGCAGTGGGTGAAGGCGAAGGGCGGTGAGCCGCTGATGTGGAAGACGGGCCATTCGCTCGTGAAGGCGAAGCTGCGCGAGACGGGCGCACCGCTCGCGGGCGAGATGAGCGGCCACGTGTTCTTCAAGGATCGCTGGTACGGTTTCGACGACGGTCTCTACACGGGCGCGCGCCTGCTGGAAATTCTCGCGAAGGCGGCCGATCCGAGCGCGCTGCTGAACGCGCTGCCGGACGCGATGAGCACGCCCGAACTGCAGCTCTGGCTCGACGAAGGCGAGAACTTCCGCCTGATCGAGAAGCTGCAGAAGGAGGCGAAATTCGACGGTGCGGACGAGGTCGTGACGATCGACGGCCTGCGCGTCGAATACCCGGACGGCTTCGGCCTCGCACGTTCGTCGAACACGACGCCGGTTGTCGTGATGCGGTTCGAGTCCGAGACCGAGGAAGGCCTTAAGCGCATCCAGGACGACTTCCGCCGCGTGCTGACGGCCGCGAAGCCGGACGTCAAGCTGCCGTTCTGAACCCCGGCGGCCTGCGGGCCGCCGCCGGCGCGACGATGGTCGAACGATCGTCGCGCCATCCCCGAAAAGCGGCGCACGCCGACGGCGTGCGGCCGCTTTTTGCCTGTGTGGTCCCCCGGGCGCGATAAAATCGCGTCTTTATGCCTGTCGCCGGCCGTCCGCCGGCGTTTTTTCAGCGTGCAAAAGATCCTGATCGTGCGCGTGTCGTCGCTGGGCGACGTCGTGCACAACATGCCGGTGATCGCCGATATCCGGCGTCGCCACCCCGACGCGCAGATCGACTGGCTCGTCGAGGAGAGCTTCGTCGACCTCGTGCGGCTCGTCGACGGCGTGCGCGACGTGCTGCCGTTCTCGCTGCGCCGCTGGCGCAAGAAGCCGTTCTCGGGTACGACGTGGCGCGAGATCCGCGCGTTCCGCAAGCGCCTCGCGGCCGAGCAATACGACCTCGTGATCGACTGCCAGGGGCTCATCAAGACGGCGTGGGTCGCGAGCTGGGCGCGCGGCCCGCTCGCGGGCCTCGGCAACCGCACCGACGGCGCGGGCTACGAATGGCCGGTGCGTTTCTTCTATCGCAAGCGCGTGCCGATCGCGCCGCGCACGCACGTGGTCGAGCGTTCGCGCCAGCTGGTCGCGGCCGCGCTGGGCGACCCGGCGCCGACGCCGGCCGATCCGGTCGACTTCGGCCTCGATACGCGTGCGGCGGCGCTCGCGGTCGCGGCGCTCGGCCTGAACCTGCCGGTGCCGTACGTGGTGTTCGTGCATGCGACGTCGCGCGCCGACAAGCAGTGGCCCGACGCCGCCTGGATCGAGCTTGGCCAGGCGCTCGTGCGGCGCGGCGCGTCGCTCGTGCTGCCGTGGGGCAACGACGCGGAGCGCGCGACCAGCGAGCGGCTCGCGAAGGAATTCGGCGCGGCGGCGATCGTGCCGCCGAAACTGTCGCTGCCGGCCGTCGTCGGCCTGATCGACGGCGCGGCCGCGACGGTCGGGGTTGATACAGGTCTGGTTCACATCGCCGCCGCGCTGAAGCGTCCGACGGTCGAACTGTACAATTTCGCGACGGCCTGGCGCACCGGCGGTTACTGGTCGCCGAACGTCGTCAACCTCGGCACGGCGGGGCAGCCGCCGTCGATCTCGCAGGTGAAGGCGGTGCTCGCGGGCTTCGGTCTGCTGTGATGCCCGTCATGCCTGCCCTGCCCGTCACGCACGCGAACCGATCATGAGCGAATCCCAGATCATCGAAGTCCCGTCCGCCGACTGGAGCGGACACAACCTGTCGGCGCCGCGCGAGCAGTTGCTCGCAGGGGTCGAGGAAGGCAAGGTACTGTATTTCCCGCACCTGCGCTTCGCGATCGAAGGCGGCGAGGAAGCGCTGCTCGATCCGGCGCTCGCCGATCCGAAGCGCAAGAACATCAGCCTTGCGCCGAACGGCGGTGCGCTCGCCGGCGTGCTCGGCGACAGCGTTACGCAGTCGGCCGTGCGCGCGCTGGTCGCGCGCTTCCAGCAGCAGGCCGGCACGCTCGTCGACGGCCTCTTTCCCGAATACCGCGGCAAGCTGCGCGTCGCGCCGACGAGCCTGCGGCTGATGCAGGTCGAGACGCGCCAGACGTCGTGGCGCAAGGACGACAGCCGGCTGCACGTCGACGCGTTCCCGTCGCGGCCGAACTACGGCGAGCGGATCCTGCGCGTGTTCACGAACGTGAACCCGGCCGGCCAGCCGCGCGTGTGGCGCGTCGGCGAGCCGTTCGAGGACGTCGCGAAGCGTTTCCTGCCGAAGATCCGGCCGCAGTTCCCGGGTTCGGCGTGGCTGCTGAACCTGCTGCACGTGACGAAGTCGCCGCGCAGCGCATACGACCACCTGATGCTGAACCTGCACGACAGCATGAAGGCCGATCTCGACTACCAGAAGACTTGCCCGCAGCAGACGATGCCGTTTCCGCCGGGCAGCGTGTGGATATGTTTCTCGGACCAGACTTCGCACGCTGTGATGTCCGGCCAGTTCATGCTCGAGCAGACCTTCTTCCTGCCGGTCGACGCGATGGTGCGTCGCGAATGCGCGCCGCTCGGGATTCTCGAGCGCCTGCAGGGCAGGGCGCTGGTTTGAGCGCGCACCGCATCCTTCACGGTTTCGGAGCCCGCGCATGCTGAGGGCGATCTATCGCGCGCTGTGGTGGCTCGTCGCGCCGATCGCGGTCATCCGGCTCTATGTGCGTTCGCGCAAGGAGCGCGGCTATCGCGAGCACATCGGCGAGCGCTTCGGTCACGTCGCGGGCCGGTCGCCGGACGATCGCACGCCGCTGATCTGGGTGCATGCGGTGTCGGTCGGCGAGACGCGCGCCGCGCAGCCGCTGATCGATGCGCTGATGCATGCGCGTCTCGACGCGCGCATTCTGCTCACGCACATGACGCCGAGCGGCCGCGCGACCGGCGAGCAGATCTTCGGCGATCGCGTGCTGCGCTGCTATCTGCCGTACGACATGCCGGGCGCGGTGCGGCGCTTCCTGCGCGCATGGCGGCCGACGCTGGGTCTCGTGATGGAAACCGAGGTGTGGCCGACGCTGATCGACGAGTGCCGCCGCGCGGACGTGCCGCTCGTGCTGACCAACGCGCGGATGTCCGCGCGCTCGCATCGACGTGCGGCGAAGTTCGGCGCGGCGACGCGCGACGTGTTCGGCGGCTTCTCGCGCGTGCTCGCACAGAGCCCGGCCGACGCGGAGCGGCTGACGTCGCTCGGCGCACGCAACGTGACGGTGCTCGGCAACCTGAAGTTCGACATGACGACGCCGCCTGAGCTGGCGGCGCGTGGCCATGCATGGCGCGACGCGATCGGCACGCGGCCGGTGTGGGTCGCCGCCAGCACGCGCGAGAACGAGGAGGCGCTGGTGCTGCAGGCGTTCGCCGCGATGAAGACGCCCGGCGCGCTCCTCATTCTTGTGCCGCGTCATCCGCAGCGCTTCGCCGAAGTCGAGGCGCTCGTCGAGCGCAACGGGTTCAAGTGTGTGCGGCGTTCGGTGTGGGGTGCGGACGCGGCGGCGCTCGCCGCGGGTCGGCCCGCCGCGGCCGAACCGTTGCCGGCCGACGTGACGGTGCTGCTCGGCGATTCGATGGGTGAGCTCGGCGCGTACTATGCGGCCGCCGACGTCGCGTTCATCGGCGGCAGCTTGCTTCCGCTCGGCGGGCAGAACCTGATCGAGGCCTGCGCGGTCGGCGTGCCGGTGCTGATCGGGCCGCACGTGTTCAACTTCACGCAGGCGACCGCCGATGCGGTCGCGGCCGGCGCGGCGATGCAGGTCGCGGATCCGCTCGATCTCGCGCACGTGCTCGACGCGTTGTTCGCCGACAAGGCACGGCGCATCGCGATGGGCGCGGCCGGTGCCGCGTTCGCGTCGCGCCATCGCGGCGCGACGGCGCGCTCGGTCGACGTGCTCGCGGCGCTGCTGCCGCCGGTGGAGAACGGCGGGCGTGCGATGCAGGATGGGCGGGACGCCCAAGGCGACTAAGTGTAGCGATTTGCATTCGAGCGCGTCGCGCTCGAATGCGCTGCAACGGGTTGAAGGTCGACCGCTGTGTCCAACGAACCTTGAGATGGGTAAGGGCGCGGCTTTGTTTCTGGTGCGGTCATCTTTGGTCGCTATTTTCCAACATGCTTTTTTCGGTGGTGTCGCCACAGCCGCATAATCGCTACATAAGCGAGCACTGCCGCGATCAGTTCGATAGTTGCCCACACCACGAAATACAAATCTTCGGGGTCGCGAATACCTAACGCTTGTGATGTGTACAACCACGTGCGCATCTGGTTTTCTGTCCATTCATAGGAGTCTGGTCGGACATAACGAAGCGATAGAGCGAGCAGTCCGATAAATGTCGCGATTTTGACAGGCCTGCGGATCCGGTTACTCCAAGTCATTATTTCCCGACATGTTTTTTCTCGCAATAGTGTCTCCGTAGCTTCATGATCGCCATATACGCAAACGTTGCCACGATAACGTTAGTCAGCAGGACGAGCGGAATGTATAAGTCATCGGGATCGCGAATGCCAAGTCGATTTGCAACGCGTAGCCAAGCGAGCGCTTGGCTTTCTGACATTGTCACAGGATATGTGTGGACAAACGGTACGGAGAGGCGGAATAGGCCGACGAACAGCGCGACCTTAAATATTCGACGGACGAGAGTGATCATTCTCGGGCGTTATTTCTCAACGCGGCGTTCTTGCTGCGATTATGCTTCCATAGCTTCGTGATTGTCATATATGCAAGCGTTGCTACAAGCAGATCAAGAGTTAGCATCACCAGGATATAGGCATCATCTGCTTCGTGCAGACCAAGGTTTTGCGCGATGCTCAACCATCTAAGTGCTACGCTTTCTGGCATTGCTCCATTTCGACCAATACAGCGCACGGATAGAAGAAACAAGCCGATAAACAGCGTCATTTTGAAAAATCTACGGGCAAGTGTTGCCATACGCGAGGACCTCAATTGTTCCGTATGCATCAAGCCCTGAATTGCCAGCTGCAATTTTGTTTGTGGTCAAAAGTGCTGTTCGGATTCTCAGAAAATCCGTACGGCTCGGCAGAGTAATGCAGCCTAGCGAAATCCCATCGCCGCTCGTCGGATGCAGCCGAAACTGACCGCGTTGGAGACCGTTGATCCAAGTAAAATCGTCGATTAAGCCGTCGCTCCGATATAGTGCAAACCATTCGGAATGGTAAGACGGTCTGCCCTTTAAGGCGTTATATGCGTCCTTGATCGAGGTCCAAGCTCGAGACCCGACACCGCCTGTAGGACGATCGACGATCCAGTATTTACCAGCAGGAATCGGACCGTTGTCGGGTACCGCCGTACAGCCCCCTCGATTCCGATAGATGCCGTGGCCAGAGAACGCATCGAAAGTACCCAGGCCATCGATGGTAAGGGGCGACAAAAAGTCGTTATTCACCAGAAATCTACCGGTATAAGCCATTGATCACCTCCGCTTATCCGATGTCATTCCATGAATCTGTGTATTTGACATTGCCGTCGAGATAATGCCAGGTGATGCGTTCATACATCATCGAGACGGCTTCCAGATGATTGAGCGCGGACACCTGCGACAGTTTGGTATTCGCCATGCCGGGGTTGATGCCGCAGACTTTGACGCCTTCGAGCAGCATCACGAAATACGCTTCTTCCCTTCCTGCATCGTTGATGCGATACCACTTGATTTCAGCCGATTGCAGCGTTTGTCCCGTCGCCACGGCCTTGTAGAGATATGGTGTCGCAGCGTCGAATTCCTTTTCGAACGCAACCGGTGAATGTGTACGCTTGCCGGTAATCTTGCCGTTGGCGCCATCGACCGGCAGATTCACACCGTGGCCGAAACTGATGATTTCAATGCTGCCTTCACGGTCCTGGACGGTTGACGAGCCTCTGATCTCTGCGCCGCCATCATCCTTGAGCCACATATGCGCGGGAATCGGCATTTCGAAATCCTTACAGATAAATGTAAGGAATCGATCCTAGCCAGGTGCAACTGAATGCACAATGTCGCCAAGGGACCTTTCGGCAGCGCACGCGCCGCTGCGCACGCAAAGGCCATGCAGTGCCGGCCCGGACACTTATTCAAACCGTCAACAACCCCTTCTTCTCGATGAACGCAATCACGTCCGCGACGCCGTCGAGCGCCTTCAGGTTCGTCATCACGTAAGGCCGCTCGCCGCGCATCTTCTTCGTGTCCGACGCCATCACGTCGAGGTTCGCGCCGACGAGCGGCGCAAGGTCCGTCTTGTTGATCACGAGCAGGTCGGACTTCGTGATGCCGGGGCCGCCCTTGCGCGGAATCTTCTCGCCGCCCGCGACGTCGATCACGTAGATCGTCAGGTCCGACAGCTCGGGGCTGAACGTCGCCGCGAGATTGTCGCCACCCGATTCGATGAACACGATGTCGGCGTCGGGAAAGCGCGACAGCATCCGGTCGACGGCCTCGAGGTTGATCGACGCATCCTCGCGGATCGCCGTATGCGGGCAGCCGCCTGTTTCGACGCCCATGATGCGTTCCTCGGGCAGCGCGCCCGCGACCGTCAGCAGGCGCTGGTCTTCTTTCGTGTAGATGTCGTTCGTGATCGCGACGAGGTCGTAGCGCTCGCGCATCGCCTTGCACAGCATTTCGAGCAGCGTGGTCTTGCCGGAGCCGACCGGGCCGCCGATGCCGACGCGCAGCGGCGGCAGTTTCTTGGTGCGGCGGGCGGAGGAGAGAGCGGGTGCGTTCATGGCGTGGGTGGGATTCAGGAGCGGAACAACCGCGAATACTGGGTTTCGTGCCGCGCGGACAGGATGCCGAGCTGCGGCGCGAACGTGTTGATGGCGTCGGGCGGCGTCGCGAGCGCGCGGCGCACGGCCGCGTCGATCGCGCCGCGCAGCGCGACGATGATGCGCTGGCCGGCGAGCTGGCCGAGCGGCACGGCTTTCAGCGCGGCCGACGTCTGGTTCTCGACCCAGCCGAATGCATAGGCGGCGAGCGTCGCGTCGGCGCCGGCATCGTGCGCGGCGGCCGCGTAGGCGAACGCCGTCGGCAGCGCGATCGGCGAGATCGACGCGAGCGTCGCGCGGCGCGCGGCATCGCCCCATTCGAGCGACGCGCAGAGTTGCGCGAGCGACCAGCCCATCTGCTCGGTTTCGCGGCGCAGCTCCGACGATTCGCGGCTCGCGACGAACCACGCATTCTCGCGTGTGAGCGCATCGGCGTCGTGCGCGTGCCAGCGCGCGAGCTGGTGCGCGAGGAACGGCAGCTCGCCGTGCGCGAGCACGTCGGTCAGTCCGCTCGCGATCCAGTCGCGCGCGGTGTCGGCGTCACGGATCAGGTTCGCGTCGAGCGCGGCTTCGAGCCCCTGCGAATAGCTGAACGCGCCGATCGGCAGCGCGGGCGACGCGAGATGCAGCAGCGCGACGAGCTCAGTGGTGGTCATGACCGTGGTGGCCGTGCGCGCAGCCCGGACCATGCTGATGATCGTGATCGTGATCGTGATCGTGCGAGTGGCCGTGATGTTCGCCGAATACCTGCTGCGCGAGTGCGTAATCCTCGGCGAACGTCGCGTCGTGTCCGTGCTTGTGGCCGCCGCCGTATGCGCCGGCTTCCGGCTGGAACGGTGCGCTGGTTTCTTCGACCTGCGTGCCGAGCCGGCGCAGCATGTCCGCGAGCACCGGATCGGCTTCGAGCTTCAGGTAGCCGTCGCCGATCTCGACCGGCGTGTGACGGTTGCCGAGGTGATACGCGGCGCGCATCAGCGTAAGCGGATCGGCCGCACGCACGAGCAGCACGGTCTCGGGCGCCGCGGCGACGCGCACGAGCGCGCCGTCGTCGGCGACGAGCACGTCGCCGTCGCGCAGCACGGTGCCGCGCGGCAGCAGGACCGCAACGTCCTCGCCGGTGTCGAGCGTCGCCGCGAGGCGGCTCTTGCAGCGGGCGTCATAGGCGAGCGTGAGCGTCGGCGCGCGCGCGACGAGCGACGCGGCGAGCTTCACGTTCGGGGCAATGCGTTTGTCGAGGGTGCGCATGGAACGAAAAACCGGAAATCAGAACAGGAAATAGCGCTGCGCCATCGGCAGCACCGTCGCCGGCTCGCAGGTGAGCAGCTGGCCGTCGGCGATCACGTCGTAGGTTTCGGGATCGACGCTGATCGACGGGCGCCATGCGTTGTGGATCATGTCGGCCTTCGTCACGTTGCGGCAGTTGCGCACGGGCACGACGCGTTTCGCGAGCCCGTAGCGTTCGGCGATGCCCGCATCGGCGGCCATCTGCGACACGAAGGTCAGCGACGTGCGCGCGAGCGCACCGCCGCGCGTGGCGAACATCTCGCGGTAGTGGACGGGCTGCGGCGTCGGAATCGACGCGTTCGGATCGCCCATCTGCGCCATGGCGATCATCCCGCCTTTCAGGATCATCGACGGCTTGATCCCGAAGAATGCGGGCTCCCACAACACGAGGTCGGCCCACTTGCCGGGTTCGATCGAACCGACTTCGTGCGCGATGCCGTGCGTGAGCGCCGGGTTGATCGTGTACTTCGCGACGTAGCGTTTCGCGCGGAAGTTGTCGTTGCGTGCGCCGTCCTCGGGCAGCGCGCCGCGCTGCACCTTCATCTTGTGCGCGGTCTGCCAGGTGCGGATGATCACTTCGCCAACGCGACCCATCGCCTGCGAGTCGGACGACAGCATCGACAGCGCGCCGAGATCGTGCAGGATGTCCTCGGCCGCGATCGTCTCTCGGCGGATCCGCGATTCGGCGAACGCGAGGTCCTCGGCGATCGACGGATCGAGGTGGTGGCACACCATCAGCATGTCGAGATGTTCGTCGAGCGTGTTGATCGTGTACGGGCGCGTCGGGTTGGTCGACGACGGCAGCACGTTCGCCTCGCCGCACACCTTCAGGATGTCGGGCGCGTGGCCGCCGCCCGCGCCTTCGGTGTGGTACGTGTGGATCGTGCGGCCCTTGAACGCGGCGACCGTCGATTCGACGAAGCCGCCTTCGTTCAGCGTGTCGGTGTGGATCGCGACCTGGGTGTCGGTGTCGTCGGCGACCGACAGGCAGTTGTCGATCGCGGCGGGCGTCGTGCCCCAGTCTTCATGCAGCTTCAGGCCGATCGCGCCGGCCGCGATCTGCTCGACGAGCGGCTGCGGCAGGCTCGCATTGCCCTTGCCGAGGAAGCCGAGGTTGATCGGCCAGCCGTCGGCGGCCTGCAGCATCCGCTCCATGTGCCACGGGCCCGGCGTGCAGGTCGTCGCGTTGGTGCCGGTGGCCGGCCCCGTGCCGCCGCCGAGCATCGTCGTGACGCCCGAGGCGAGCGCCTCGTCGATCTGCTGCGGGCTGATGAAGTGGATGTGCGTGTCGATGCCGCCGGCCGTCACGATCAGCCCTTCGCCGGCGATCACTTCGGTCGCCGCGCCGATCGCGATCGTCACGCCCGGCTGGATGTCCGGGTTTCCCGCCTTGCCGATCGCGGCGATGCGGCCGTGCTTGATCGCGATGTCGGCCTTCACGATGCCCCAGTGATCGAGAATCACCGCATTCGTGATGATCGTGTCGGGCACGTCGGCGGCCACCCGCTGCGATTGGCCCATCCCGTCGCGGATCACCTTCCCGCCGCCGAATTTCACTTCCTCGCCGTAGGTCGTGAAGTCGCGTTCGATCTCGATCAGCAGTTCGGTATCGGCGAGCCGCACGCGGTCGCCCGTCGTCGGCCCGAACATTTCCGCGTATGCGCGGCGGCTCAAGCGTAGTGTCATGTGCTGTTCCTGAAGAGCGGGGCGCGGCTTACAGCGGCCCCATCACCTTGCCCTGAAAACCGTAGACGGCGCGTTCGCCGGCCAGCTCGACGAGCTCGACGGTGCGCGTCTGGCCCGGCTCGAAGCGCACGGCCGTGCCGGCGGCGATGTTGAGCCGGAAGCCGCGCGCGGCGGCGCGGTCGAAGGACAGCGCGTCGTTGACTTCGAAGAAGTGGTAATGCGAGCCGACCTGCACCGGGCGGTCGCCGGTATTCGCGACGACGAGCGAGACCGTCGCGCGGCCCGCGTTCAGTTCGTGCTCGCCGTCGTCGGTGAGGATTTCGCCGGGGATCATGCGTGCTACCTCGGTCACGGAATCGGGTGGTGGACGGTGACGAGCTTGGTGCCGTCGGGAAAGGTCGCCTCGACCTGGATGTCGGGAATCATCTCCGGCACGCCGTCCATCACGTCGTCGCGCGTGAGCAGCGTCGTGCCGTAGTGCATCACCTCGGCGACGGTCTTGCCGTCGCGCGCGGCTTCCATCAGCGCGGCGGTGATGAACGCGACCGCTTCCGGATAGTTGAGCTTCAGCCCGCGCGCGCGACGGCGCTCGGCCAGCAGCGCCGCCGTGAAGATCAGCAGCTTGTCCTTTTCTCGGGGAGTCAGTTTCATGAAGGCAGTCGTTCAGGAAAACGTAATTTTTATCGGTGCGCGGGGTTCCAGCCGGGGCGCGGGTCATCGTAGCACCGCGCCGTTTTTCGTGCGTCGTGTAGCCGTTATGTAAGCAGCAAGGTGCGTGCCATGTCGATGGAACGGGCTTCGATGCGCTATCGTGGTGCGCGATGCATGAATCGTGGGCAGGGTGGGCGGCGCGGCTGCGCCGAAACGGTGCGTGCCGGGCCGCGCGCTCAGGTCTGCCAGAGGCGCAGCGGCCGTGCGTCGACGCCGTGCACGAGCGGCCGCAGGTAAAGCCAGCAGTCGGCGAAGTGACGCTGCAACGCTTCCATCGACGTCGATACCGCGCGCACCAGCACGACGCCCGGCGTCACGCAGGTCGCGCCCGCGCGCAGTGCGTCGTCGAACGGCATCCGCGCGGCGAGCGCTTCGGCGAGCGCGGCATCGCACGCGGCGCCGGCCGCCCACAGCGTGCCGTACACGGGAAAGCCGCCGAGGCCCTGCAGCGCGCCACGCAGCGGATCGTGCGCGTCGAGCAGCGCGCGCTCGGTCCAGAGCGGCCGGCCGTCGGCATCGACGAGTGCCGAACCCGACGCAATGCGGCCGGCCGACCACGTTTCGCCGGCCGCCTGACGGCCGAGCTGCGTCGCGTCCCAGCCGATCGCGCTCGCGCCGGCGCTGAGCGTCACGGTGAAGTCGAGCGCGGCGTGGGCCGCGTCGAAGAACAGGTTGTTCTGCGGGAGCCAGTCGAGCTTCGCGTGCTCGCCGACCGTGATGCCGATGCGCTGCGTCGCGTCGAGGCCGTTCGACTTGTACCACTTGGTCGCGCCGGGTGTCGTCAGCACCGCGTGCGTGCCGTCGCCGAGCGTGATGTCGATGTCGAGCCGGTCGCCGCCCGCGACGCCGCCCGGCGGGTGAACGATGACCGCATGGCAGATCGCGTCGCCTTCCGGATACAGCGGCCGCTGGACGCGCAGCGGGCCGTCGTGCAGCCGGTGGACGAGCGTCGTACGCGCGCCGTGCCGCTCGAAACCGAGTTCGAGACGGCCGCGCCACGACTTGGCGGCGGCGGGGCGGGACAGCGGGGCGTGGGAATCGAGGGCGGACATCGGCGGGAAGCTGGAGACGGGCGCGGTGATCGGAGATGCTACCGCAACACTATACGCTTGGGTGTTCGGGATGCCGAACGAGGCGACGGGGAAGGGCGGCCGCGCGGCAGCGATGCCGACGTTCGTCCGGCATGCGTCGATCGCCGGCACCTCGCAGCAACGTTATCGCGTGCCGCATTCCTCGGCTACACCGCGATCAGCTCGCGCACGCCGTTGGTTTCCATGTCGCGCGCCTCGCCACCCGCGATGACCTCGCCGCGGCTCATCACCCAGTAATGGTCCGCGATCGAGCGCGCGAAGTCGTAATACTGCTCGACGAGCAGCACAGTCATTTTCGATTCGTCGACGAGCTGGCGCAGCGTGCGGCCGATGTCCTGGATGATCGACGGCTGGATGCCCTCGGTCGGCTCGTCGAGGATCAGCAGTTGCGGCTCGCTCATCAGCGCGCGGCCGATCGCGAGCTGCTGCTGCTGGCCGCCCGACAGGTCGCCGCCGCGCCGTGCGCGCATGTCCTTCAGCACCGGGAACAGGTCGTAGATGCGGTCGGGCACTTTCGACGGCGCCTTGCGGCTCGCCGCGCCGACGAGCAGATTCTCCTCGACGGTGAGGCGCGGAAAGATGTCGCGGCCCTGCGGCACGTACGCGAGGCCGGCCGCGACGCGCGCATACGGCGGCAGTGCGCCGAGCGCCGTGCCGCGCCACGACACGCTGCCGCTCTTCGCGGCGACGACGCCCATCAGGCAGCGCAGCAGCGTGCTCTTGCCGACGCCGTTGCGGCCGAGCAGCACGGTGAGCTTGCCGTCGTCGGCGGCAAGCGTGACGTTGCGCAGGATATGGCTGCCGCCGTAATACTGGTTCAGTGCATCGATCTTCAGCATTGGATTACCGTCCGAGGTAGGACTCGATCACCGCATCGTCGCGCTTGACCTGATCGAGCGTGCCTTGCGCGAGCACCGCGCCTTCGGCCATCACCGTCACGCGGCCCGTGTCGCCCGCGAGCGCCGCGACGAATTCCATGTCGTGCTCGACGACCATCATCGAGCAGGTGCCGCGCAGCGTGTTCAGCAGCTTCGCGAGTTCCATCGTCTCGTGGTCGGTCATCCCGGCGGCCGGCTCGTCGAGCAGCAGCAGAGCCGGGCGCTGCATCAGCAGCATGCCGATCTCGAGCCGCTGCTTCTGCCCGTGCGACAGCTCGCCGGCCGCGCGATACGCGTCGCTTTCGAGGCCGATCAGCGCGAGCGTCTCCTCGATCTTCGCCTGCGCGGCGCGGTCGAGCCGCGCGCGCAGCGACGCGAGCCAGCCCTTGTCGGTCTGCATCGCCAGTTCGAGGTTTTCCCACACCGGATGCTGTTCGAACACGGTCGGCTTCTGGAACTTGCGGCCGATCCCCGCACGCGCGATCTCGGGTTCGTTCATCCGCGCGAGGTCGATGGTCTGGCCGAGAAACACCTTGCCCGCATCGGGGCGCGTCTTGCCGGTGATCACGTCCATCATCGTCGTCTTGCCAGCACCGTTCGGGCCGATCACGCAGCGCAGTTCGCCCGCGTCGATCGCGAGCGACAGCTTGTTCAGCGCGCGGAAGCCGTCGAAGCTCACCTCGATGTCCTCGAGGTAGAGGATCGTGCCGTGCGACGTGTCGATGCCGGGCGGCACCACGCGGCTCATCGATGCGGTGCCGCTGACGGTCAGCAGCTCGTCTTCGGCCGGTGGCGTGAACTGGTAGAGGGCCGTGCCGTTCATGCGCGTTTCCCCTTTGCGAGCAGCGTATCGACGAGGCCCATGATGCCGCGCGGCAGCAAGAGCGGCACGAGCACGAAGATCAGCCCGAGAAAGAACAGCCAGTACTCGGCGAAGTAAGCGGTAAAGAGGCTCTTCGCACCGTTCACCGCGAACGCGCCGACGATCGGGCCGATCAGCGTGCCGCGCCCGCCTACCGCGACCCAGATCGCCATTTCGATCGAGTTGCCGGGCGACATCTCGCCGGGGTTGATGATGCCGACCTGAGGTACGTACAAAGCGCCCGCGATTCCACACAGCACGGCCGACAGCGTCCATACGAACAGCTTGTACGCGAGCGGGCTGTAGCCGAGGAACATCAGCCTCGTCTCGCCGTCGCGCACCGCGGTGACCACGCGCCCGAGCTTGCTGGTGACGATCGCGCGCGCGGCGATGAACGCGAGCACGAGCGTCGCGAAAGTCAGCAGCAACAGCACAGTGCGCGTGCCGGGCGACGTGACCGAAAACCCTGCGATGCGCTTGAAGTCGGTGAAGCCGTTGTTGCCGCCGAAACCCGTCTCGTTGCGAAAGAACAGCAGCATCGCGGCAAACGTCAGCGCCTGCGTGATGATCGACAGGTACACGCCCTTCACGCGCGAGCGGAACGTGAAGAAGCCGAACACCCATGCGAGCACGGCCGGCACGAGCACGACCAGTGCGAGCGCCCAGGCGAGATGCTGAGTGCCGCTCCAGTACCAAGGCAGCTGATGCCAGTCGAGGAACACCATGAAGTCGGGCAGGTCGCTGCCGTACTTGCCGTCGCGGCCGATCTCGCGCATCAGGTACATGCCGATCGCATAACCGCCGAGCGCGAAGAAGAGGCCATGGCCGAGGCTCAGGATTCCGCAGTAACCCCACACGAGATCGAGCGCGAGCGCGGCGATCGCGTAGCACATCAGCTTTCCGGTGAGCGTCATCGCGTACGCGGACAAATGGAACGCGCTCGACTCGGGCGCGACCAGCGCGGCGAGCGGCACGCCGATGCCGATCGCGATGCACAGCGCGACGAGCGCGAGCCACGCGCGGCGCGACAGCAGCGCGGGGCGGGGCGGCAGGCCGAGCGCGAAACCGTCTGCGCGCGCGGAGGCAGCGGGCTTCGGCGCGTCGGCGATCGGGTTCGACAACGAATCGGTGATTGAAGTCATGTCAGGCCTCCGCGCTGCGTCCCTTCGGGGCGAACATGCCCTGCGGACGTTTCTGGATGAACAGCACGATCATCACGAGCACCGCGATCTTCGCGAGCACGGCGCCCCAGAACGGCTCGATCGCCTTGCTGACGAGGCCGAGCCCGAAGCCGCCGAGCACGGTGCCGGCGATCTGGCCGACGCCGCCGAGCACGACCGCCATGAACGAATCGATGATGTAGTTTTGCCCGAGGTCCGGGCCCACGTTGCCGATCTGCGACAGCGCGCAGCCGCCGAGGCCCGCGATGCCCGCGCCGAACGCGAACGCATACGCGTCGACGCGCGCGGTCTTCACGCCGACGCACGCGGCCATCCGGCGGTTCTGCGTGACCGCGCGCACGAACAGGCCGAGCCGCGTCTTCGTCAGCACGCCCCAGGCGATGCACACGACCGCGAGGGCGAACGCGAGGATCGCGAGCCGGTTGTACGGCAGGATCAGGTTCTGCATCACGGTCACGCCGCCGCTCATCCACGACGGGTTCACGACCTGCACGTTCTGCGCGCCGAACAGCATGCGCGTCGCCTGGATCAGGATCAGGCTCACGCCGAAGGTCGCGAGCAGCGTCTCGAGCGGGCGGCCGTACAGGTGCCGCAGCACGAGCCGCTCCAGCACGATGCCGACCAGTGCGGCCGCCGCGAACGACACCGGCACCGCGACGAGCGGATACCAGTCGAACGCGGCCGGCGCATAGCGCTGGATCAGCGTCTGCACGACATAGGTTGCGTACGCACCGATCATCAGGAATTCGCCGTGCGCCATGTTGATCACGCCGATCAGTCCGTATGTGATCGCGAGGCCGAGCGCCGCGAGCAGCAGCACGCTGCCGAGCGACAGGCCCGCGAACACGGTGCCCGCGATCTCGCCGCGGCGCTGCAGCGCGTGCAATGCGTCGAGCCCTTGCTGCGCGGCTTCGCGCACGCGTGCGTCGGGCTCGGAGAAACTGCCGTCCGTATTCTTCGCGACGAGCGGACGCAACTGTTCGATCATGTCGAGGTCGCGGCGCGCGGCCACCACCTGCACGGCTTCGAGACGCTTTGCCGGATCGGCATCGTGCAGCGCGGCGATCGCCCATAGCGCGTCGAGGCGGCGCTTCAATGCCGGATCGGTTTCCTTCGCGCGGGCGCGATCGATCATCGGCTTGAGTGCCGGGTCGGGCGACTTCAGCAGCGCGTCGATTGCATCGCGGCGCGCGGCGACATCGGGCGAGGCGAGGGCGAGACCCGACAGCGCACCGGCGATCTTCGTGCGCAGCAGGTTGTTCAGAAGCACGGGCTGCGCGTCGCCGGCCGGCGTCGCGGCCTGCGTGAGCGCGTCGTGCGCGGTGTCGCCGGTCTGGATCAGCAGGCGTCCGTCGCCCGTCGCGAGCGCGTCGCCGGTCGACAGCGCATTGAGCAACGCGACGGCCCGCGGATCGGCATCGGCGGCGAGATGGTCGATCGCGGTCGTCTTCGCGTCGAAGTCGTCGCCGGCGAGCGCGGCGGTATCGGCCGCCGTCAGGGCGAACGCGGCACGCGGCAGCGCGCCCGCCAGCGCGGCACAGGCGACAACCGTGACGGCGGCGCGGCGAAAGCGTGTAGGCATCGGGAAATCCTGTCGGGCGTGGGAAAGCGAATGCGTGCGGCGGTGCGCGAGCGCGTGCGGCGCGTTACCGCAATCGCGGCGAGTGCCTGCACCGGCCTGCGAACGGAGCGCCACGCCGGTGCGCGGCGCTCCGCATCGCATCAGGCGAGCGCCGCGCGCTGCCGGCGCAGGAACGCCGGAATCGAGCTGACGATGTCCGGCTTGCCCTGGTTGCCCGCGATGAACGGGCTCCAGGGCTGCGCGCGCACGGCCGTCTTCGTCTTCCACACGACGTTGAACTGCCCGTCGCCGCGAATCTCGCCGATCATCACCGGCTTGTGCAGGTGATGGTTGCCGTCCATCGAGAGCGTGAAGCCCGACGGCGCGGCAACCGTCTGTCCGATCATCGCGACGCGCACCTTGTCGACGTCGGTGCTCTTCGCCTTCTCGACCGCCTGCTTCCACATGTGGATGCCGACGTAGGTCGCTTCCATCGGATCGTTGGTCACGCGCTTCGCGCCGCCCGGCAGGTTGTTCGCCTTCACCCACGCGGCGAACTGGTCCTTGAACTTCGTGTTCGTCGGGTTCTTCACCGACATGAAGTAGTTCCACGCGGCGAGATGGCCGACGAGCGGCTTCGTGTCGATCCCGCGCAGCTCTTCCTCGCCGACCGAGAACGCGACCACCGGCACGTCGGTCGCCTTGATCCCCTGGTTGCCGAGCTCCTTGTAGAACGGCACGTTCGAATCGCCGTTGATCGTCGAGATCACGGTCGTCTTGCCGCCCTGCGCGAAGTTCTTGATGTTCGCGACGATCGTCTGGTAATCGCTGTGGCCGAACGGTGTGTAGACCTCCTGAATGTCGGCGTCTTTCACGCCCTTCGATTTCAGGAACGCACGCAGGATCTTGTTGGTCGTGCGCGGATACACGTAGTCGGTGCCGAGCAGGAAGAAGCGCTTCGCGCCGCCGCCTTCCGCGCTCATCAGGTACTCGACGGCGGGGATCGCCTGCTGGTTCGGCGCGGCGCCCGTGTAGAACACGTTGCGCGACATTTCCTCGCCTTCATATTGCACCGGGTAGTAGAGCAGGCCGTTCAGTTCCTCGAACACCGGCAGCACCGACTTGCGCGACACCGACGTCCAGCAGCCGAACACGCACGCGACCTTGTCCTGCGTGAGCAGTTGGCGCGCCTTCTCGGCGAACAGCGGCCAGTTCGATGCGGGGTCGACGACCACGGGCTCGAGCTTGCGGCCCATCACGCCGCCGCTCTTGTTGATGTCGGCGATCGTCATCAGCGCCGTGTCCTTCAGCGACGTTTCGGAGATTGCCATCGTGCCCGACAGCGAATGCAGGATGCCGACCTTGATCGGACCCGTGCCCGCATCGGCCGCGTGCGCGAACGGACTCTTGCCCGCCAGCGCGAGTGCACCGGCCATCGAACCGAACTTCAGCAGACTGCGACGTTTCATCGAGTTCCCCTTGACGTGTTGGATAGGCGTGCGCCGTGTCGGCGCCGGCATCGGACTAACGCAAGGCATGTGCCAGTCGCACCGATGCACGCCGGGCGTGCCTGTGCGGGGTGGCGCGGGGCGTCGGTGTGGTGCGCGTGACGCGTCGTGCAGCATGCGCGATCCGTTGCGGTGCAGTCGCGCGGGCGCAAATGGTGCACGGCGTGCGCCCGGGTGCGAGCGCGAAGGTCACTTGTTTAGGGACGCGCGGAACGTGATCGATGCGGATGCATCCGGCCGCGTCGTGCCGCGGTGATCGTGAAGTGCGACGGGAAGGGCGAGGCGCTTCGCTCGACGGGGGGGCCATGTTCGGGTGCCCGCCGCCGTTCGTCATCGAACGAACGCGGATGGGCGACGCGGTGAAGCAATCGAAGAAGGAGGAAGCAGAAACGCAAACGGGCGCGCCATGCGCGCCCGTTCGGCGGATCGGAGCGATCGGCCGCAACGGGCCGGTCGCCGTGGCGGCGCGCGATGCGCCGCCGGAAGGTCAGTCACTCAGTAACGCGGCACGGACGGATCGACGTCGCGCGACCACGCGTCGATCCCGCCCTGCAGGTTGTACAGCTTCGTGAAGCCGCGCGATTCGAGGAACATCGCGACCTGGGCGCTGCGCATCCCGTGATGGCACACGCAGACGATTTCCGCTTCGTCGTCGAGCTCCTCGCTGCGCGCGGGGATCTGCTGCATCGGGATCGACATGCTGCCGGCGATCTGCGCGGTCGAGATTTCCCACGGCTCGCGCACGTCGAGCACGATCGGCGCGGGACGCGCCGGATCGCGAAGCCATTCCGCGAGCATCGCGGGCGTCAGGATCTGCATGGAAGCTCCGCCGCTCAGAACTTGAAGCGCGACGGTTCGATCGCGTTGACGAGGTGATTGACGTAGGTTTCGAACACGTCGGCGACACGGTACTGCTTGTCGTCGATGCGCGTGATGATTTGCGCCTTCATCACCGGACGGCCGCCGACGAACGCCGACAGGCGGCCGCCGATCTTCAGCTGTTCGAGCATCTGCTGCGGCACGACCGGCAGGCCGCCCGCGACGCAGATCACGTCGTACGGCGCCTTGTCGGGCCAACCGAGCGAGCCGTCGCCGAGCACGACTTCCGCGTTCGTCACGCCGTCGTTGCGCAGGTTGTCCGCCGCAAACTTTGCGATGGTCGGATCGATATCGACAGCCGTCACGTGCTGTGCGCGATGCGCGAACAGCGCAGCCAGATAGCCCGAACCCGCGCCGATCACGAGCACGTTTTCGTGCTTCTTGACCGCCAGTTCCTGCAGCACGCGCGCTTCGACGCGCGGAAACAGCATCTTGCTGCTGCCGCCGGGCAGCGGCAGCTCGAGGTCGGCGAACGCGAGATCGCGGTGTTCGGGCAACACGTAGTTTTCACGCTTGACGATCGCCAGCAGGCCCAGGACGTCCAGATCCAGCACGTCCCACGGCCGGATCTGTTGTTCGATCATGTTGAAACGCGCGTTTTCGATATTCATGGTGTGGTCACGCAGCCAGGTCGGCCATCAGCGGGGGTAGAGAAACTTCGTGATTGTACCAAACGGGGCAGCGGCGAAGCCTTCAGACGGCCTGCAACAGACCTTTACCCCTTGCTCTTCTTGATCTGCGCCTCGAATGCGAGGTCGAGCTTGCTCGCCTTGCGCGGCTTTTTGGGGCCGAATTCGTCGACGAACCTGACGAATTCGTCGAGCGGCAGCGGCTCGCTGCGCTTCTCGGCAGTGCCGCCCGAGCGGTCGACCAGATAGAACAGGCCGCCCGCCATCGCGACGGCCGCGAATTGCGGGTTGCCGGAACGGGTCTTCAGGCGTTCGACCGCGTTGGTTGCTTTGGTGGTGCGCATCGTGCGGATTCTTGCAGGGGCGTTGAGCCCCTTACTTTATCAAACCGGCCGCCCGCATGCGGCCGTGCGGCGTCAGACGGTGCGCGAGTAGCGTTGCCGCGGCGTCTGGCCGAGGTAGGCGTCGAATGCCATTGCGATGTTGCGCACGACCATTCGGCCGGCGGGGTGGATCGTCAGGCGGTCGCCTGCGATGGTCAGCAACCCGTCCTGCTCGAACGCGCGCAGCGCGTCGAGCTCGCGTGCGAAGTGGTCGACGAAGCGGATCCCGTGCGCGGCCTCGATATGCGAGAACGGCAGTTCGAGGTTGCACATCAGCTGGGTGATCACGTCCCGGCGCAGCCGGTCGTCAGCCGTGAGCCGCACGCCGCGCGCGATCGGCAGCCGGCCCGCGTCGAGCGCGGCGCCATACGCAGGGAGGTCCTTCGCGTTCTGCGCGTAGACGTCGCCGACCTTGCCGATCGACGACACGCCGAAGCCGACCAGGTCCGTATCCGCGCGCGTGCTGTAGCCCTGGAAATTGCGCTGCAGCGTGCCGTTTTGCTGCGCGCGTACGAGTTCGTCGGTCGGCCGCGCGAAGTGATCCATGCCGATGTACACGTAGCCGGCCTGCGTCAGCATGTCGATCGCGAGGCCGAGCAGCGCGACGCGCGTCGCGGGCGGCGGCAGCGTCGCGTCGTCGATCTGCCGCTGCATCTTGAACAGGTGCGGCATGTGCGCGTAGCCGAACACCGAGAGGCGGTCGGGCGCGAGTTCGATGATCGTCTCGAGCGTACGCGCGAACACGGCGACCGTCTGGTGCGGCAGCCCGTAGATCAGGTCAACGCTGACCGAATGGAAGCCCGTCGTGCGTGCGGTCGACAGCAGGTCGGCCGTCATCGCGAGCGGCTGGATCCGGTTGATCGCCTGCTGCACGACCGGGTCGAAATCCTGCACGCCGAGGCTCAGCCGGTTGAAGCCGATGTTGCGCAGGTGCACGAGCGTCGCGGGCGTGACCGTGCGCGGGTCGATCTCGATCGAGAACTCCGCGTCGGCGTCCGGCGCGAGCGTGAAGTGTTCGCGGGTGGCGACCATCAGCTCGGCCGTTTCGTCGTCGGACAGGAAGGTCGGCGTGCCGCCGCCCCAGTGCAGCTGCGTGACCGGGCGCGCGGGATCGAACAGCGCGGCCTGCAGCGCCAGCTCGCGCTTCAGTTGCTCGAGATACGGGCGCGCGCGGCGGCGGTTGTTGGTCGCGATCTTGTTGCAGCCGCAATAGAAGCAGGCCGTGTTGCAGAACGGGATGTGGAAGTACAGCGACAGGTCGCTCGACGACGCGCCGGGATCGCCCGCGGCGCGCACGTAGTCGGCCGGGTCGAAATCGTCGCGAAACTGCAGCGCGGTGGGGTAGGACGTATAGCGCGGCCCGTTCGCGCCGTACTTCGCGAGCAAATCGGGACGGAACAGGGTGTCGGCAGAACCGGAACTCATGATGGTCTCGCGCTTTTTAGATGCTTTCGAGTATATAAACGCGCATTCCGGCTGCATTGTGTAATAACGTCGCAGCCGGCGGTGGCACAATGCGCAGTGGGCTGCCGCACACTGCGTCCGGTTGCCGCACCGTTTTTCGTTGTTCGTGAGAGAGCAGAGTGTCCGTCGAAATGCCTGTCCGTCCGGCGCCCGCCGATGTCCCGTCGCCGCATGCGTGCCGCGAGCGGTGCGGCGCGTGCTGCATCGCGCCGTCGATATCCTCGCCGATTCCGGGGATGCCCGACGGCAAGCCGGCCGGCGTGCGCTGCGTGCAGCTCGGCGACGACCTGCGCTGCCGGATCTTCGGCCGGCCTGAGCGTCCCGCGTGCTGTTCGGGGCTGCAACCGTCCGTCGAGATGTGCGGTGCGTCGCGCGACGACGCGCTCGCGTGGCTGACGCGCCTCGAGGTCGCGACGCAGCCGTCGCCCGGCGCCGGCGCGGCCCGCTGACGCATTGCCCGCGCTGCCGTCCACCGGCATGCGTACGGAACCGGCGACATGCGCCGAAGCACTAACTTCGGTCCCCGGCCCGGCTTGCGGCCGAACCGGTAACCCGACTGCCGCTTTGCCCGATACAGGAGATTGTTCAGCATGACCGCATCTTGCACGCCCGGCCGGCGCCGCTTCCTCGCCGCCTGCGCCGGCGCCATCGGCGTGTCGGTATCGCTCGCCGCCTGCGCGTCGACGTTCCCGTTCATCCCCGATCACTACACGTTCTCGCGCGGCGACGTGCAGAAAGCCGTCGCGCGCAAGTTTCCGTACCAGAAGACGGTCGCGCAGGTCGTCGACGTGTCGCTCGCCAATCCGGCCGTCAACCTGCTGCCCGACCAGAACCGCGTCGCCGTGCAGCTCGACGCGCATTTCGCGAGTCCGTTCCTGCGCGAACCGGTGAGCGGCAAGTTCATCGTGTCGGGCCAGCTCGCTTACGACGCGCCGAGCCGCTCGGTCGTGCTGAAGGCGCCAGCCGTCGACAGCCTCGTGCTCGACGGCAACGCGCAGATGTACGCGCAACAGGTCGGCGCGGCCGCCGGCCTGCTCGCCACGCAGGTGCTGACCAACTACCCGATCTACACGTTCAAGCCCGAGCAGCTGCAATTTGCCGGCGTGAACTACGAACCCGGTACAATTACGATTCTTACAAACGGCATACGCGTGGCGATCGTCGAAAAGTGACGGCGCACCGCGCGCGGCCGGGCGGGCCGCGGCGGTGACGCGGCCCTTTCTTTCGACTACTTCGGAGTTGGGCCACGGATGGACTGGATCCTGATCTGCAAGGCATTGATCCTCGGCGTCGTCGAGGGGCTGACGGAATTCCTCCCGGTGTCGAGCACCGGCCACCTGATCGTCGCGGGCAGCTTCCTGAATTTCAACGATGCGCACGCGAAGACCTTCGATGTCGTGATCCAGTTCGGTGCGATCCTCGCGGTCTGCTGGGAATACCGGCAGCGGATCGTGTCCATCGTGACCGGGCTGCCGAGCCGGCCCGACGCGCGGCGCTTCACGCTGAACGTCGTGATCGCGACGATTCCCGCGATCGCGCTCGGCCTGCTGTTCGAGAAGAAGATCAAGGCCGTGCTGTTCTCGCCGGTGCCGGTCGCGTTCGCGCTCGTCGTCGGCGGCGCGATCATCCTGTGGGCCGAGGCGCGGCAGCGCGAACGCGGCGAGCCTCCGCGCGTGCAGTCGGTCGATGCGCTCACGCCGCTTGACGCGCTGAAAGTAGGCATCGCGCAATGTTTCGCGCTGGTGCCGGGCATGTCGCGTTCGGGTTCGACGATCATCGGCGGGATGCTGTTCGGCCTCGACCGGCGCGTCGCGACCGAATTCTCGTTCTTCCTCGCGATTCCGATCATCTTCGGCGCGACGCTCTATGAAACGGTCAAGGACTGGCAGGCGTTCACGGTCGATTCGCTCGGCCTGTTCGCGCTCGGGTTCGTGGCCGCGTTCGTCAGCGCGTTCGTGTGCGTGCGCTGGCTGTTGCGTTTCGTCGCGACGCACGACTTCACCGTGTTCGCGTGGTACCGGATCGCGTTCGGCCTGTTCGTGCTGCTGGTGGGTTACAGCGGGTGGCTGAACTGGGCGTGATGCCGGTGCGGCGGCGGGGGCGCATCCAATAGAAAACGGCCCGATCGGCAGCAGATGCCGGTCGGGCCGTTCGTCATTGTGCGGCGAGTCGCGTGCGTTGCGCGCCGTGTTCAGCTGGCGCGTTTGCGGAACACCAGGTCCCATACGCCGTGGCCGAGCCGCAGCCCGCGCCGTTCGAACTTCGTGACGGGGCGATAGTCGGGGCGCGGCGCGTAGTCGGCGGCCGTGTTTTCGAGCGTTGGTTCGGCGCCGAGCACTTCCAGCATCTGTTCCGCGTAGTTTTGCCAGTCGGTCGCGCAGTGCAGGTATGCACCGGGCTTCAGGCGCGATGCGAGATGCGCGACGAGCGGCGGCTGGATCAGCCGGCGCTTGTGGTGGCGCGCCTTGTGCCACGGATCCGGGAAGAAGATGTGCACCCCGTCGAGGCTTTCCGGCGCGAGCATGTGCTCGAGCACCTCGACCGCGTCGTGCTGGATGATGCGGATGTTCGGCAGGTCCTGCTCGCCGATCAGCTTCAGCAGCGCGCCGACACCCGGCTCGTGCACCTCGACGCCGAGGAAGTCGTCGCCTGGGCGGTGCGCGGCGATTTCCGCGGTCGATGCGCCCATCCCGAAACCGATCTCCAGGATACGCGGCGCGCGGCGGCCGAACACGGCGTCCCAGTCCGGGATTTCCGCCGCGTACGGAACGACGAAGCGCGGGCCGAGATCGTCGAGCGCGCGGCGCTGGCCGGTCGACACGCGGCCGGCGCGAGTCACGAAGCTGCGGATGCGGCGGCGGTGCAGCGGGTTGACTTCGTCGGCGCCGTCGGCGGCTTCGTCGGGAAGGGCGGCGTCGTCCGGCGGCAGGCCGGCTTCGTTCGGATCGTCGTGCATCATCGGTGGCAGAGAAAGGCTCGGTTCGGGCGCGGGCCCGTCATGCGCAGCGGCGCTACCGGATAAACCGGCAGATGGTACAAAAAAGCCGCCTTCGACGAGGCGGCTCTTGCGCAGGCTGCGAGCAGCCGAAGGTGGAGCGGGCGATGGGAATCGAACCCACGTCATCAGCTTGGGAAGCTGAGGTAATGGCCATTATACGACGCCCGCAGAACGCGTAATTCTACAGGGTTTGGCCCGGATGTTGCAAGCGAGCCGTTTTCGGCCGACTGCGTCGAAGCAGGCATGAGCTTGGTGGTTGGCCGACGGATCGCCGGGAGCGGGTGTCAAGGATCGGCCCGAATCCGTCCGTCAACGCAAGGCCGACCGGAACACGACGCGCGCCCGCACGCAGGCCCGTGTCGAAAATAGACGAGTCGGTGTCGGACGCATACAAGCCCCGGTGAAGCTTTCGAACTAACGTGACAGACCTCTTACCCGATCGTTAGTTTGGAGCCGACATGTCCGATTTCATCACCGTTCTGCGCAAAACCTGCCCGACCCCGGTCGTCGACGCGACCAAGTGGAAGCGCATCGGCGGCGATCCGCACACCGTGAACCTCAACGCCTACCTCTCGAAGGATGGCAGCAAGATCATGGGCACGTGGATCTGCACGCCGGGCAAGTTCGAGGTGAACTACGAGAAATGGGAGTACTGCCACTTCCTCGACGGCTATTGCATCATCACGCCGGAGGGCGAGGAGCCGGTGCATCTGAAGGCCGGCGACGTGTTCGTCATCGAACCCGGCATGAAAGGGACGTGGGAAGTGGTGGAGACGGTACGCAAGTACTTCGTGTTTGCCTGAGCGGGCCCGTCGATTCGACTCGCGTACGAGCGTCGGTCGAATCGATGCGTTGAAACGCATTCCGGTTCGGAAACAACACGCCGAGCGTGATCGCACGCTCGGCCGGTTCCGCTATCCCGTCGGTCCGACCGATCGCGCCGACTGCCTGTCGCTTGCGAGAGCGGTGGTGATGGGAGAGTGCGGATCGAATCCGCAGGTTCGACGATGAGAAAGAAGCTCGACCAGTCCTGAGTCGGTCAGGCCGCTCGCATGCGCCGCACCGACCAGCACGACGCGATTCGACAACGTCGAGGCGGCGTTCAATGCTCGATGCTCAACGCCTTTTCGATCGCGGCAATCAATCTGAATGCATCGTCTCGGCCGATCAGGAGGCCGCGACTGGTGTACTCGCAGCCGAACGCGTAGAAGCTCGGCAGAAGCGTGATCGCGTCGTTCTGTCGATCGAAATCGACTTCGCATTTCGTCAATGGGAAGAACGGAGGATCTTCGACGGTCGGCTGGTACACGGCGTTCTCCTAGTAGAGCTTGCGAGGCGGCAGCATGCGTTTCGCGCGCAGGCGCTGTCTCGCGACGGCGCTGGCTTTCTTGCGCTTGCGCTCGGTGGTCGGCTTTTCATAGCTCGTGCGACCGCGCAACTCGCGGATCAGGCCCGTCTTCTCGATGTTTCGACGGAAGCGCCGGAGCGCGACATCGACAGGTTCGTCGGGCTTGAGGATGATCGTCGTCATGTAGGTCCTGTTTCAAGACATGCGTGGAGGAAAACTAGCCGAGTCGGGTCATGACGGCACTCGCGATCTCGTCGGATTCGAATTCCGAATATCCGGCGCTGATCGACAATGCGCGTACGGCAGCGAACATCTGCAACTCGGGTTGGTGACGCAACGCAGAACCGGCGAGGCCGTCGTTCGGGACCGCGTCGGTCCTGGAAATCTCGCGCCGTTCGATCAGGCGGAGGAGTTCATCGATGATCATTTCGTCATCCGAATCAGAGTGCCGCCGCGCTGCCGCGACAGGAAGCGTCAAGGGGAATCGGCGAAGAGCGGCTGCTCGCCGCGATTGCCGTCGATGATTTCCTCCGCGTAGCGTACGGACGCCCGGCGCGCTTCGCCCGCCGATTCGAACGGTGCGTTCTCGAGCAGCCGGAACGTTTCGCTGCGGGTCAGCGTGTCGGCGGTGCCGCGCAGGCAGATCTTAACGGCCGCGTCGAAGCCGCCGTCGTAGTTGTGCGGATTACCGTTCAGCGACGGAATGTGCGGGTAGATCAGTGGATAGATTTCGAAGCCACGATAGAGATGCATGCTCATGATGAACTCCTGGGTTCGGTCGCGACAAATCGCGTGGACGAACGCATCCGACCGGTATCGCCGCGGCGCGGCGTGACGGGTGGGGTGAAAAGGGCGGCAATGCGTGCGGGTAACGGCGCGACGCAGTGAGAGGGTAGACGGCGGGGCGAGCGGAGTGACGCGAGCTCGGACAAAATTCATCATACGCGCTTCGCGTCGGATGTCCATCTAATTCGCGGCCGTGCCGGTGCGGTGCGATGATCGACGTCGAGGCCGCAACACGCTTCGCACATGACGCGGCATTCGTCCGCACTTCGACGTGGCACGGCGCGATTCGGATGATGTCGATCGAGTCCGATCCCTTCACCGCATCGTGACGGTCGCACGCCTGCACGACATCGCGCAAGCGCCTATGATGCAGCGATCCGCCAGTCGCGCCGGCCCGCAATGCGCGCATGGCCCGCGAACGCCGAACGTTTTCCCGGAACCCCGACCATGCGCATCATCGACATCCGCGAGCAAGCGATCCCGGTTTCCCGTTATGCCGATCCGGCGATTCCGTCGGGTGGCCTGACGACGAGCGTCGTCGCGATCGTCACCGATGTCGTGCGCGATGGCCGGCCGGTCACGGGTTACGGCTACGCATCGGTCGGCCGTCATGCACAGGGCGGGCTGATTCGCGAACGGTTCGCGCCGCGTCTGCTGGCCGCCGCGGACGCCATCGCCGACGATGCCGGCACGAACCTTGATCCATTTCGCGCATGGCGCGCGATGATGGCGGGCGAGAAGCCCGGCGGGCACGGCGAACGCTGCGTCGCGGTCGGCGTGCTCGACATGGCGATCTGGGATGCCGCCGCGAAGATCGCGGGCCTGCCGCTCCATCGCTTCGTCGCTGATCGGCTCGCGCGCGACGCGGCACCTCGCGTGCGTGTCTACGCGGGCGGCGGTTACCGCTATCCGCACGACGATCTCGCGCGCCTGTCGGACGAGATGCATCGCATCGCCGATCTCGGCTACACGCACGCGAAGATCAAGATCGGCGGCGCGGATGTCGATCACGACAAAAGACGCATCGAAGCCGCCGCGGCGTGTCTTGCCGACAGTTCGCATCTCGCGGTCGATGCGATGAACGCGTACGACGCGACGAGCGGACGCGCAGCCGCCGCGATGCTGGCACCGTTCGAACTCTGGTGGTTCGAGGATCTCTGCGATCCGCTCGACCTGCCGCT
Organism: Burkholderia sp. BCC1638; assembly: GCF_902833195.1. Classification (NCBI taxonomy): domain Bacteria; kingdom Pseudomonadati; phylum Pseudomonadota; class Betaproteobacteria; order Burkholderiales; family Burkholderiaceae; genus Burkholderia; species Burkholderia sp. BCC1638. The sequence continues at coordinate 240,156 of NZ_CADFEC010000004.1, read as the reverse complement.
TCATGCGGACCTGATCGCGCAATACGCGCCGCCGGTCGCGGCCGGCGAGGCGTTGTTTTCGCTCGCGGAAGCGAAGCTGCTCGAACGCTACGGCGGTCTGCGCCCGGACCGCGACGTCCTCGTGTTCGATCCGGTTCATTGCTATGGCCTGCCGGGCTATCTGCAGATCGTCGACCATTTCGTGTCGAACGGCTGGCGGCGCGATGCGTTCTGGCCGCACGGCGGTCATCTGTTCTCGCTGCACGTCGTGTCGGCGCTCGGGCTCGGCGGCGCCGAAGTCAGCCCGTTCGCGTTCCGTCCGTTCAACGGGCTGGCGGACGGCGAATCGGTTGACGCCGGCTACGCGGCCGTGCCGCAGGCGCCGGGCATCGGCTTCGAGCTTCATGCCGATGCGTACCACGCGTTTCGCGCGGTAGCCGGCTTGTGAACGGCGCGGCCGGTCTCGGCGCGCGTCGATCGTGAAGCGGGCCGCGAATCCGAGCCTCGTCACCGCGATGAACCGGTCGAGCACACGCCACGTGAGCGCGCGGTCGAACCACGCGCGGCATGACCGTACGCCGTAGGCGAGCCACCGTCACCTGATCACGTGCACGCCGACCAGTAGCCACGCACCGCCGACGTCCAGACGTCGAAGCCACCGCTCGGCTATGCGCGCACGACCGTCACGCCCGCGGCCTCGATCGGCTCGGTCAGCGCTGCATCGGTTTCCTGTTCGACCACGATCGCTTGCGCGAGCGCGAGCTCGCCGATCACGAACTGCGACGCCGCTCGCAGTTTGGATTGCGAAGCCAGCACGACCGTCTCGCCGGCGCGCCCCGCCAATGCGCGCTTGATCGCTGCTTCCTCGAAGTCGCCGGTGCTCAGCCCCGCGACCGGATGAACGCCGGTCACGCCCATGAAATACAGGTCCGCGTGGATGCGCGAGATGCCTTCCATCGCCGCGGCGCCCACCGCGACGATCGAATGCTTGTACAGCCGTCCGCCGATCAGGATCACGTCGATCGACGGATGCGCGGCCAGCGCGACGGCGACGCTCGGGCTGTGCGTGACGATCGTCGCGCGTAGCTCGGGCGGCAACTGGCTGACGAGCAGTGCCGACGTCGTGCCGCCGTCGACGATCACGACTTGTCCGGGCGCGATCATCTGCGCCGCCCGGCGCGCGATGCGCCGCTTTTCCGCGGTTTCGAGCGCCTCGCGCTGCGCGAACGGCGCGACCGCCGGCGACGCCGGCAATGCGCCGCCGTGCACGCGCTGCAGCAGGCCCTCGGCCGCCAGTTCGCGCAGGTCGCGCCGGATCGTGTCCTCGGACACGCCGAATTGCGCGCTCAGCTCGACGGCCAGCACCTGGCCGTCGCGGGCGAGCGCGTCGAGGATCGCTTTCTTGCGTTGGGTCGTCAGCATCGGAATTGCACAAAATTTCTTGAAATTGCACGAATGTGCACGTTACCATGCGTGCCGTCACTTGTCGAATGGGAGACCACCATGGCCGCAACGCGGGACCGTGTCCGCATCGTCGATACGACGGTGCTGTCCGATGACTGGTATGTGCTGAAGAAGGTAACGTTCGATTTTCTGCGCCGCGACGGAACGTGGCAGCGTCTGAGCCGCGAAACGTACGACCGCGGCAACGGCGCGACGATCCTGCTGCGCAACGCGGCGACGGGCGACGTGCTGCTCACGCGGCAGTTCCGGATGCCGGCGTTCGTCAACGGACACGACGGGATGCTGCTCGAAGCCGCCGCCGGCCTGCTCGACGACGCGACGCCCGACGCCCGGATTCGCGCGGAGGCCGAAGAGGAAACCGGCTATCGCGTGCGCGGCGTGCGCAAGGTGTTCGAGGCGTTCATGAGTCCGGGCTCGGTGACGGAAAAGCTGCATTTCTTCGTCGGCGAATACGATGCGTCGCTGCGCACGGGCGACGGCGGCGGCATCGCGGAGGAGGGCGAGGATCTCGAGGTCGTCGAGATGCCGCTGCACGCGGCGCTGGATGCCGTCGAGCGGGGTGAGATCGTCGACGCGAAGACGATCATGCTGCTGCAGTACGTCGCGCTGCGGGAACCCGCGAGCGGGCGCGCCGCGGCGGCGTGATGTCGCGGCGCGGCGCCCGAACCGGCGTATGATCGCGCGACGCCACTCGCGCACCGTTCGACGCTTCCGCTGCTCCATCATGCCGATTTCCGACTCCTCCGATTTCACCGATTCCAGCGCCGCTGCCGCATCACTGCCGGCTCATCTGGTCGCGTCCGCCGTCGAGGCACTCGCGCGCGCCGATGCCCTGCTCGTGACAGCCGGCGCCGGCATCGGCGTCGATTCGGGGCTGCCTGATTTCCGCGGCACGGACGGCTTCTGGCGCGCGTATCCGGCGCTGCGCCACGAGCGTTTCGAATTCCACGAGATTGCCTCGCCGCAGGCGTTCCGCGCGCATCCGCAGCTTGCGTGGGGCTTTTACGGCCACCGTCTCGGACTTTACCGGCAGACGGTGCCGCACGCGGGCTTCGCGATTTTGCGGCGCTGGATGGACGCGATGCCGAACGGCGGCTTCGTGCTGACGAGCAACGTCGACGGCCAGTTCCAGAAGGCCGGTTTCGATCCGGCGCGTGTCGCCGAGATTCACGGTTCGATTCATTCGATGCAGTGCCTGCGACCGTGCTCGGACGACACCTGGGGCGCCGCGCCGTTCACGCCCGACGTCGATGCGGCCGCGTGCCGGCTGGTCGGCGAGCTGCCGCGCTGCCCGCATTGCGGCGGCCTCGCGCGACCGAACATCCTGATGTTCGGCGACAACGGCTGGCTCGGCGAACGCTACGACGCGCAGGAGCGGGCGCTGCAGGACTGGATCGTACAGGCGGGATGGGTGACCGTCGTCGAGGTCGGCGCGGGCACCGCGATTCCCACCGTGCGTCTCTTGAGCGAACGGCTTGGTGCCGACGTGATTCGCATCAACGCACGCGAAGCCCATGCCCGCCGCGCGGACGTGATCGGGTTGAAGGGCGGCGCGCTCGCGACGCTCGTCGCGCTCGACCGAGCATGGCACGGCGGCTGAGCGGCGCGGGACGAACCGGCCGGCCGCGGCCGCGCGATCACGGCTGCGCGACGAGCGCCTGGACGAGCGCCGGCGCGATCGGCGAGCCGAGGCCCGTCACGTAGTCGTAGCCGCCCGCTGCGTTGCAGATGCTGCCGCAAGTGCCGTTGGATCCGGTCGTTACGTCGTGATAGTCGCTGCCGTAGGCGTTTTTCCCGATCGTATAGAGCGTGTCGTAGGTGCCGCTCAGCGAGTGTTTGCCGGCCGCCGCACGCAGCGAATTCGCGATCGCGACGAGCGCCGACCATTGCGGCGCGCCCGCGCTCGTGCCGCCGACCTGGAACCAGCCCGCCTGCCCCTGATAGGTGACCGAGTCGTACACCGCGAAGCCGCTGGACGGATTCGCGTCGTAGCTGACATCGGGCACGCCGCGCTTGCCGGCCACCGGCACCGGCCAGCCGGTCTGCCCGGCCGGCTCGGCCTCGATCGAGCTGACACCGCCGCCGCTGCCGCTCCACGCGGCCTCGCCGACGTAGGCGCCGGACGCGTCGGTCGACAACGTCGTGCCGCCCACCGCCACCACGTACGGCGACGCCGCCGGGTACTCGGTGCCGGTGCCGCTGTCGCCGGACGATGCGACGAACGTGACGCCCGATACGTTGAAGTGGCTGTCGAAGCCGGTCTCGCTGCCGAACTCGTTGCCGCCGAAGCTCATCGACACGACCGATGCGCCGCGCTTGACCGCGACGTCGACCGCGGCCATCAGGTCGCTGAAGCTGGCCGACGCGGCTTCGACGAGCACGATCTTCGCCTTCGGCGCGATCGCATGCACCCATTCGACATCGAGCGACATCTCGAGCGACCAGCCCGCGTCCGTCTTGGGTCGCGCGCCGCGCGCGTAGACCTTGGTGAAGCAGCCGTTCGACGAAGTGCAGGCCGGTAGCGAGAACGCGTTGCTGAATACGCCGAGATCGGCTTCGATTTTCGGATCGTCGTACGCGTCGACGATCGCGACGACCATCCCGTCGCCCTGGTTGGCGATCGAATCGAACCCGTACGCATGCCGTACGAGCACGGGTGTGAGGCCGGCCACCGTGGCGGTGTTCGCGCGCTGTTTCGTATGGAATGGCGGGCGCGCATAGCCTTTCGGCGCGCGGTTGCCTTCGACGTAGGACGGGGGGCCGTTGTCCTCGGCGAGCGCGACGCTCGATGCGAGCAGCGACGCGCACAGCGCCGGAATCAACATGGATGACAGGCGGTAATTGTTCATTTTTCGAGTCTCCATGCCGATGGAGTGGTGGGCGAAATTATTTTACGAAACTGGTCGAATGAATTGCATGGAATATCGGCCTGATTCGGGAATGTCTGGATTAGGGAAAACATGCGGCGTGGGGCCGCGCGGCTGATTTTTCGACTTCGGGAAAATCAGATGAATAATCGATTTGTTTATAGTGATTTGTAATGTCCTGCGTAATGCATTGGAAAATGCCGAGCCCGGCGTCGCATGGAAATAATGAAATGCGTGATTCCGGCGCGACACGATCCGGTGCGCGCCGGGGTGCCGGCCGGCATTGCCGGCGCGGCGCGATTGCGCATACAGTTCGGCGTAGGCCGCATCCGCCATGCGGCCTCGTCAGCGAGGAGCTCCCTTGTTCTATTCGATCGTCGCGATCTTCGTCGGCGCCGGGCTCGGCGCGTTGCTGCGCTGGTTCCTGAGCCTTGCGCTCAACGCGTTCTTTCCCGCCGTGCCGCTCGGCACGCTCGCCGCGAACCTGATCGGCGGCTACGTGATCGGCATCGCGGCCGTCGCGTTTACCACCCGCGTCGGGCTGCCGCCTGAGTGGCGGCTCTTCGTGATCACCGGCTTCCTCGGCGGCCTCACGACGTTCTCGACCTATTCGGTCGAAGTGATGACGCACGCGGTGCAGGGCGAATTGGGATGGGCGTTCGCGGTGGCTGCCCTACACTTGACTGGATCGTTCACGCTGACGGCGCTCGGCATGTGGACCGCGCGCGCGTGGTTCGCGGTGGCCTGAGCGCGTCGGCATCGGGAGGACGCGATGGACAGGGTCTTCTTGCGTTTCTACGTGCACGAGCAGCACCGGCTGCACTGGAAGCCGCTGTGGGAGTGGTTGCTGGAGGAGGGAAACCGGATGGGTGTCGCGGGCGGTTCGGCGTTTCGTGCGATGGCCGGCTTCGGCCGGCATCGGGTGCTGCACGAGGACCGCTTTTTCGAGCTGCAGGGTTCGCTCGCGATCGAGGTCGAGTTCATCGTCACCGAGGACGAGGCGCAGCAACTGCTCGAGCGGCTGACGCGCGAGAAGGTGCGCGTGTGCTACGCGATGATTCCCGCGCGCTTCGGCGTGATCGACACGCTCGAGGCGCCGCCGGCGCAGGGGCCGGCAGCGTAGCGCAATACGTCAGATGCCGAACATCGTCAGCGACACGGCGGCGCGCGTGACGATCATCAGCAGCACCTGGACGATCACGAACAGCAGGATCGGCGACAGGTCGATGCCGCCTAGGTTCGGAATCACGCGGCGCAGCGGGTTCAGGAAAGGCGCGGTGAGCTGGTAGAGGATCGGCATCGCCGGCGAGCGCGGATTGAGCCACGACAGCAGCGCCATCAGGATCGTCATCCAGATCACGAGATTGAGCGCCCACTTCACGACGGTGAGCAGCGCGACCACGACGAGCGTCGCGATCACCGAGGCCGGATCCAGGCCGGCCATCACGACCATCAGCACCACATAGACGAGCGCGGTGAGGAGGGCGGCGACGACGCTTGCCCAGTCGATGCCGCGCACGCCCGCGATCACGCGGCGCAGCGGCAGCACGAGCCAGTTGGTCGCCTGCAGCACGGCCTGCGTGACGGGGTTGTACGGCGGCACGCGGACGGCCTGCATCCAGACGCGCAGAATCAGCGCGGCGCCGAACAGCGTGAAGACGGTATTGAGCAGAAAACGGGCGATCTCGCCGAACATCGTTGGCATCCTTTTTATACAGTCGAGTAGCGTGCGGCCGCCAACGCCGGATGGCGGCGCATCGGCCGACACCTTATCACGCCTCGTCTCGCGGCGGGGAGGGGTGCCCGATCGTGCGCTCGAGCGACGTTTCGACGGCCTGCGCAAGCGCCGGCAGCGCGGGCGGCGGCGCCGCGCGCTTCGCCGCGAGCGCGACCGCGCGGCGGGTCATCAGCGCATACAGCGTCGCATGGTCGCCGCCGCGCGCCTCGAGCAGCGCGAGCTGACGCTCGACGATGCCGGTGTCGCCACGCGACACCGGGCCCGCCAGGGCGTTCGCGAGGCCCTTGTCGCGCGCGGTCGCGATCGTGCCGGTGAGCATCGGCAGCAGCGCGCGCAACGCGGCTTCCTCGTCGAAGCCGAGGCCGCGCCACAGCTCGACCGCTTCCGACAGCCCGCAGAGCGCGAAACTCGCCGCGTAATGCGCGGCCGCGTGATACAGCATTCGGCCGCCGGCCGGAATCGACAGCGGATGGCAGCCGAGTGCGGCAGCAAGTCGCAGCAGCGTCGCGTGCAGCGCGCCGTCGGCTTCGAGCGTGACCGAGCAGCCGTCGATGCGGGTGAGATCGGCGTCCGTGCCGCCGAACAGATAGAGCGGATGGAAGCCGCCCGTGGCCGCGCCTTGCCGCTTTGCCGGATCGAGCAACTCGACCGCCGACGCGCCGCTGCAGTGGACGAGCGCCTGGCTTGCCGCGCGCGCCGCGTCGAACCGCAGCGCGGCGGCGGTCGAGGCGAGATGGTCGTCGGGCACGGTCAGGAAGATCAGGTCGGCGGTGTCGACGACCTGCTGCGGCGTGTCGACCGCCCGGCAGCCGTCGATGCGCGCGGCAAGCGCCGCGGCCGATTCCGCCGTGCGGCTCGCGATCGCGACGACCGGAAAGCCGGCCGCCGCGAAGCGCAGCGCGAGACAGCGCGCCAGGCGGCCGGCGCCGATGAAGCCGAGGCGGGGAGTGTCGGGGAGGGGCATGGCGGGTCACGAAGCGCAAACGGAGCAGACGCCAGTATCGCAGGAATGACGGGGCGGTCGTGGATAGGCGGCGTTGCCGAACGGGGACGGCCCGAACGATCGGCGTTCGGTACGGACAACCGGCAAATTCGCGCGGCGGCTTCGTCCCGTCGAAGGCGGCTCAATCCGGCCCCAAATCACGCGGCGGCTGTGCCCCGCTTGGCGTGTCGGCGTCCTGTCGCAAATTTGTAATCGTTGATTACTGAAGCATCCGCGCCGCGCTTACCGGATCCGGTAAAACTGACCGGCCGGCATGGCGCGATTTCCCTGGTCGGACGGAATCGCGGGACCCGCGAGGGGGATCGCCGGTCCGCGCAGCCCTGCCGCACGGTGGCTGCGGCCGCGTGGAATTGCAATTTGCAACAAATGCGCGATACGCGGGCGGCGGGTTTTCGCTACATTGCATCCATGCGACGTGCATGCCCGCCGTTGCCGACAGGAGCGCACAAATTACCGCTCCAGCAGGAGAATCGAAGTGAAAAAGCTCATTCCGTTCATCGCCGTCGCCGCGCTGGCCCTGGGTGCCGCAAGCGCCGCGCAGGCCCACGTGTCGATCGGGGTCGGCATCGGTGTCCCGGTCGCACCTGCGTATCCCGTGTATGCGCCGCCTCCGCCCGTGTACTACGCACCGCCGCCGCCCGTGTATTACGCGCCGGCGCCGGCTTACTATGCGCCGCCCGCCGTGGTCGTCGGCGGCTACGGTGGCTACTACGGCCGTCCGTACTGGCGTCACGGCTACGGCGGCTGGGGTCACCACGGCTGGCGTCGTTGACGCATTCCGCGTGGCGGCCTGACCGCGCGCGGCAAAACGGCGCAACGTCCCTCGCGGGGCGTTGCGCCGTTTTTCATTCGGGGCGCGGCTCGGCGCGCGGCGGTCACGCCGCGTGGGCAATCAGGTCGCGGTAGCCGCCGACGATCACGCTGTACGAGAAATACGCGAACAGCAGCGCCGACGCGACGTGGCACGCGCGCATCATCCCCGCACCCGCGCGCTTGCGGCCCTGGCTCGCGAGCGTGCACATGAAGAGCGTCCACGCGAGGCCGCCGAGGAAGAAGCCGGACAGGAACACCGACGCCGTCGCCGGCGTGGTCGCGCCGGCCTTCGCGATCAGCGCGCCGCCGACCGCCGCGAACCACAGGATCGCGCTCGGCGACGACATCGCAAGCAGCATCCCGCGCACGAAGCTGCGCCGCGCGCTGGCACGCGGCTGCGGTGTTTCGTCGGCCGTGCCGTCGTCGGCGCTGCCGGCCGGCGCGAGCGCTTCACGCGCCATCTTCCACGTGAGGAACAGCAGCACCGCACCGCCGCCGATCCAGACGATCCAGCGCACGGCCTCGAACTGCAGCAGCACGGCCATGCCCGCGAGCGCGAGCGCCGCGTAGACGAGATCGCCGAAGCACGAGCCGACGCCGAGCCAGAAGCCCGGCCGGAAGCCGTGCGACAGCGTCAGCGACAGCATCGCGACGTTGACGAGGCCGATGTCGAGACACAGCGACAGCGACAGGAAGAACCCGTCGGACAGCATCGAGGCGGGGGGAAAGCTCATCGTCGTTCTTGTCGGGTGCGTTCAAGGCGTGGACTTACAGTCCGATTTCCTGCCAGAGCCGGTCGACGCGCGCCTTCACGGCCGCATCCATCTCGATCGGGCGACCCCATTCGCGGTTCGTCTCGCCGGGCCACTTGTTGGTCGCGTCGAGCCCCATCTTCGAGCCGAGGCCCGCGACGGGCGACGCGAAATCGAGATAGTCGATCGGCGTGCTGTCGACCATCACGGTGTCGCGCACGGGGTCGACGCGCGTCGTGATCGCCCAGATCACCTCGTTCCAGTCGCGGATGTTCACGTCCTCGTCGACGACCACGATGAACTTCGTATACATGAACTGCCGCAGGAAGCTCCACACGCCGAACATCACGCGCTTCGCATGGCCGGCGTAGCTCTTCTTCATCTGGACGATGGCCATCCGGTAGCTGCAGCCTTCCGGCGGCAGGTAGAAGTCGGTGATCTCGGTGAACTGCTTCTGGAGCAGCGGCACGAACACCTCGTTGAGCGCGACGCCGAGCACGGCCGGCTCGTCGGGTGGCTTGCCGGTATAGGTCGAGTGATAGATCGCGTCGCGGCGCATCGTGATCCGCTCGACGGTGAACACCGGGAACCACTCCTGCTCGTTGTAGTAGCCGGTGTGGTCGCCGTATGGGCCTTCGAGCGCGTGTTCGTATGCGGCGGCCGCGTTGCCGGCCGGCCGCGGCGGTGCGCCGGCCGGGGCAGGGGCGGGCGCGCCTTCCTGCGGATGGATGAAGCCTTCGAGCACGATCTCCGCGCGCGCGGGCACCTGCAGCGTATCGACGCCGGGCGTCAGGCACTTCGCGAGCTCGGTGCGGCTGCCGCGCAGCAGGCCGGCGAACTGATACTCGGACAGCGAATCGGGCACGGGCGTCACCGCGCCGAGCGTCGTGGCCGGATCGGCGCCGAGCACGACCGCGACCGGATACGGCTTGCCGGGGTTCTGCAGCGCGAATTCGCGGAAGTCCAGCGCACCGCCGCGATGCGCGAGCCAGCGCATGATCAGCTTGTTGCGGCCGATCAGCTGTTGGCGATAGATGCCGAGGTTCTGGCGCGGCTTGTTCGGCCCGCGCGTGACCGTGAGGCCCCACGTGACGAGCGGCCCCGCGTCGCCGGGCCAGCAGGTCTGGATCGGCAGCTTGTTCAGGTCGACGTCGGCGCCCTCCCAGACGATCTCCTGGCACGGCGGCGACGACACCGATTTCGGCGCCATGTCCCATACGGCCTTCGCGAGCGACAGCAGCTTGCCGGCGTCCTTCAGGCTCTTCGGCGGATCCGGCTCCTTCAGCGCGGACAGCAGCCGCCCGAGGTCGCGCAGCGAGCCGAGCGCGGCGTCGTCGCCCGCATCGACACCCATGCCGAGCGCCACGCGGCGCGGCGTGCCGAACAGGTTGCCGAGCACCGGGAACGCATTGCCGGGCGGCGCTGCGAACAGCAGCGCCGGGCCGCCGGCACGCAGCACGCGGTCGCACAATTCGGTCATTTCGAGCACGGGCGACACGGGCTGCGTGACGCGCCGCAGTTCGCCGAGCGCCTCGAGGCGCTGGATGAAATCGCGTAAGTCTTTGTATTTCATGAAGAAGGTCCGGGCCGCCCGCAAGGCGGGCAGCGATGGGCGGGCGCAGCGGCCGGCTGCGCCCCGAATCGACCGACGATTTTACCCGCGCGGCCGCTCGCACGCCCGGCGGAGAAAATTGTCGACGACGCGCAGAGCCTCTACGGCAGGGGGCCGGCGATCTGAAGGGCGATTCAAAATTACTTTTTGTTATAATTTTAAAGTTTTATAGTGTTGACGATCTATAAAACCCTGCTAGAATCCGCTCACATTGGTTGCAGGGTAAAAGGCTTCGAGCCGCCAATCACCGATCTTTGACGCAGCGCGTCACCGTCCGCCGAAACCTGCACGGCGTATTCGACGGCCTTTGTCGTAGTCCCAGCCAGCGCCACCAGACGCTGGTTTTTTGCGTGGGTGCCACCGCGTATGCCCGCCTCGCCCATTGTGCGAAGGTGCCGGCCCTCTTACACCGTGGCCTCGAACGGTACTTATACCGTTTCCCCGATGCTTGCGCGTCCCAACCAAGGCGTGCGGTGTCGTGATTCCGCGGCGCGTTTTTTGTCTCGCCATCGAGCAGAGCGAGCCGCACGAGTCATGTTCATGGGAGATGATCTGAATGAACGCTTGGTTATCGTGGCGTCCCAGTGAGCAGCATGCGCAAATCGTGCGCAACATGCTGCGTCGCGGGACGCGTGTCAGTCACCATCTATTCAGCGTTGTCGGCTGTCTCGCTGTCGCGGTCGCACTTGCCCTTTGGCTGCTGCCGACCGTGCGCGGGAATCTCGCCGCGAAGCTGATGCCGGTCGTATCCGCGGCCGTGCAGGCCGGTCCGGCCCGTCTGCTGACCGGTCATCCGCTGCCGAACTTCGCGCCCGCTGGCGCGCAGCCGCAGCAGGAAGACGCCCCGGAAACGGATGCGCTCGCCGTCGGTCTCGACGTCGCACCGGAAACCGCCGCGCAGAACGATGCGTCCGATCCGGCCCGTAACGGCCCGTCGCCCGTCGCGCTGGCGAAACTGATCCCGACCCAGCGGGTCCCGGCCGATGCGCGCGACGATCGCGCGCTCGCGTCGAACCGCGAACAGGCGTTGGTCGCCACCTACCTGTCGCGCCGTTACCGGGTCGCGCAGGAGCCCCTCGGCCAGCTCGTCAAGGCTGCTTTCCAGACCGGCCGCGACGTCGGCCTCGATCCGCTGCTGCTGCTGTCCGTGATGGCGATCGAATCGGGCTTCAACCCGTACGCGGAAAGCGGCGTCGGCGCACAAGGCCTGATGCAGGTCATGTCGAAGGTTCATTCCGACAAATTCGAGTATTTCGGCGGTACCGACACCGCGCTGCAACCGCTCGCGAACCTGCAGGTCGGCGCGCTCGTGCTGAAGGACTGCATCGCCCGCGGCGGCTCGCTCGCGAACGGCCTGCGCCTGTACAACGGCTCGACCAACCCGGACGACACCGCCTACGGCTCGAAGGTCATGGCCGAGCGCGGTCGCCTGCGCGACGTTGCGCATGGCCGCAGCGTGTCGGTCAATGCGCCGCAGGCGCCGGCCCAGCCGTCGAAGCCGATCGTGACCGCGGCCGTGACGGCATCGGCCGGCGGCGCCAAGCGCGTGCATGCGACGCTCGACGGCGCGCAGCCGATCACCGCTAAGGCGGCTGCCGCGCCGAAGGGCGCACCGCAGCAGGACGACGCGAGCGTCGATACCGCGAAGCAGGCGCATGGCGGCGACCACTCGGAACTCGGCGCGTAACGTCGCGCGGTTCCGGCCAGGCTCCAGCAAAAAGGCACCCGAATCGGGTGCCTTTTTCTTTTTGTGCGGGAGGAAAGGCCGGCGTGCCGGCCGGGAAAGCAGATCGCGGTCAGTGCCGGCCGAAGAGTGTCGCGAGCCGCTCGACGGCCTCTTCGAGGCGCGAGTAGGCAGTCGCATAGGACAGCCGGATATAGTCGCGCGGTGCATGCACGCCGAAATCCATGCCCGGCACCAGCACGACACCCGCGTCGTGCAGCATCGCCTGCGTGAGCGCCGCGCTGTCGCCGGCCGCGGGATGAGCGACGCCGCCGCAGTGCGCATACACGTAGAACGCACCGTCCGGCATCACGGGCACGGTGAAGCCGAGCTTCTCGAGCGCTGGCGCGATGAAGTCGCGGCGACGCTTGAATTCGAGGCGGCGCGCCTCGTAGATGTCGAGCGCCGCCGGCTCGAAGCACGCGAGCGCCGCGTGCTGCGCGAGCGCGGACGGACAGATGAACAGGTTCTGCGACAGCTTTTCGAAGGTACCGACGAGCGCGGGCGGCACGACGAGCCAGCCGAGCCGCCAGCCGGTCATGCTGAAGTACTTCGAGAAGCTGTTCACGGTGACGACGTCGTCGCCGAACGACAGCGCCGACACGGGCGCCGCGTCGTAGCTGAGCCCCTGGTAGATTTCGTCGACGATCGTGAAGCCGCCGCGTGCGCGCACGGCTTCGACGATCCGCTTCAGCTCGTCCGGCTCGAGCGACGTGCCGGTCGGGTTCGACGGCGACGCGAGCAGCACGCCGCGCGTGCGACTGCCCCAGCGCGTGCGGACGTCGTCCGCGGTGAGCTGGAAGCGCGCTTCCGGGCCGCTCGGCACGAGCACCGGCCGACCTTCGGCCGCCGCGACGAAGTGCCGGTTGCACGGATACGACGGGTCGGGCATCAGCACCTCGTCGTCTCGGCCGACGAGCGCGAGGCACGCAAGCAGCAGCGCGGCGGAGGCGCCGGCCGTCACGACGATCCGCTCGGGGCTGATCGTGAGGCCGTAGGCGCGCGCATAGTGCGCGGCGATCGCTTCGCGCAGCGGCGCGATGCCGAGCGCGCTCGTGTACTGCGTGACGCCGCGGCGCAGCGCGGCCGCCGCCGCCTCGACGACGGGCTCCGGCGCGGTGAAATCCGGTTCGCCGATGCCCATGTGGATAACATCGCGCCCGGAGGACTCGAGCCGCTGTGCCTCCTTCATCAGTTCCATCACGTAGAAGGGCTGGATCGCGTCGACGCGTGCGGCGAGCGTGACGAGCGAATCGGCGGTGGTATTCATCGGTCGGGCGGAGCGGGGAGGGGGAGGGAGAACGAAAAACGGGCGCTTGCGCGCCCGTCTGCCTGCGGAATCAGCCGTTGCGGCGCGCCTGCGTTTCGGCGGGGCGCAGCTTTGCGGCCAGCTTGTCGAGCACGCCGTTGACGTACTTGTAGCCGTCGGAGCCGCCGAACGTCTTCGCGAGTTCGACTGCTTCGTTGATGATCACGCGGTACGGCGTTTCGACATGATGCGTGAGCTCGAACGTCGCGATCAGCAGCACGGCGCGTTCGACCGGCGACAGCTGATCGACCGGACGGTCCAGCGACGGCGTGAGGGCTTCGACGAGCGTCGCATGCTCGCGAATCACACCGTGCAGGATCGCGTCGAGCAGCTCCTTGTCGGCCTTGTCGTAACCGAGCGCGCCGCGCAGTTGCGCGTCGATCTCGCCGGAGGCCGCGTTCGACAGCAGCCACTGATACAGGCCCTGCGTCGCCAGCTCGCGCGATTGTCGGCGGGCGCTCTTCTTCATGCGCGCTCCTCTTCGTCGTCTTCGTCCTCTTCTTCTTCTTCTTCGTCCTCGTCGTCGCCGAGCTGGTCGAGTGCCATCGTCAGGTTGGCCATCTCGACCGCGACGCGTGCGGCGTCACGACCCTTTTCGGTCATGCGCGCGACGGCTTGCTCGTCGTTTTCGGTCGTCAGGACCGCGTTGGCGATCGGCAGGTTGAAGTCGAGGCCGATGCGGGTGATGCCCGCGCCGCTTTCGTTCGACACGAGTTCGAAGTGGTACGTCTCGCCGCGGATCACCGCGCCGAGCGCGATCAGTGCGTCGAACTGGCCGCTTTCCGCGAGCTTTTGCAGCGCGAGCGGGATTTCCAGCGCGCCGGGCACCGACACGAGCAGCACGTCTTCACCGGAGACGCCGAGGCGCTCGAGTTCCTCGACGCACGCATCGGCGAGGCCGTTGCAGACGGGTTCGTTGAAGCGGGATTGCACGATGCCGATACGCAGGCCGTCGCCTTCGAGATTCGGTTGGTATTGTCCGATTTCCATGATCTGGTCCGTGGTGTGGATGAACGGTTATAGGGCGAAAGCGTCGTGGCGGGTTACGCGTGGGACGCCGGGCAGGACTTGGCTTCGCCGCCGGGCATCGGAATGAAGCCCGTGACTTCGAGGCCGTAGCCGGACATGCTGCCCAGCTTGCGCGGATTCGACAGCACCTGCATCTTGCCGACGCCGACGTCGCGCAGGATCTGCGCGCCGATGCCGAACGTCTTGAAATCGACCGGCCGGCGCTTCAGCGCAGCGGCCCTTTCTTCCTCGTCGAACGCCTTGAAGACGTCGATCAGATGTTCCTTCGTGTCGCCGCAATTGAGCAGCACGATCACGCCGAGGTCGCGTTCCGCGATCTCGTGCATCGCCGCGTCGAGCGTCCACGAGTGCGTCGAGATGCCCGTCTCGAGCAGATCGAGGACCGACAGCGGCTCGTGCACGCGCACGGGCGTATCAACGTCGGGCGACGGCGTGCCGCGCACCAGCGCGATGTGCGGCGAGCCGCTCGGCTGGTCGCGGTACAGCACCGCGCGGAACGTGCCGTGCGCGGTCTGCATCGTGCGCTCGGCGATCCGCTCGATGATCGATTCGGTGCGGCTGCGGTACTGGATCAGGTCGGCGATCGTGCCGATCTTCAGATCGTGTTCCTTCGCGAACTCGAGCAGGTCGGGCAGGCGCGCCATCGTGCCGTCGTCCTTGATGACCTCGCAGATCACCGCGGCAGGCGTGAGCCCGGCAAGCGCGGTGAAGTCGCAGCCGGCCTCGGTGTGGCCGGCGCGCACGAGCACGCCGCCCGGCTGCGCCATGATCGGGAACACGTGGCCCGGCTGCACGATGTGCTCGGGGCGGACGTCGTGCGCGACCGCCGTGGCGATCGTGTGTGCGCGGTCGGCGGCCGAGATGCCGGTCGTCACGCCTTCGGCCGCTTCGATGCTGACCGTGAACGCGGTGCCGTATTGCGTGCCGTTGCGGTAGGTCATCAGCGGCAGGTGCAGCTGCTTGCAGCGTTCCTGCGTCAACGTCAGACAAATCAGGCCACGGCCGTACTTGGCCATGAAGTTGATCGCTTCCGGCGTGACGAATTCGGCGGCGATCACGAGGTCGCCTTCGTTTTCGCGGTCTTCTTCGTCGACCAGGATCACCATCCGGCCGGCTTTCAACTCCGCGATGATGTCGAGCGTGGAGGCGAGCGTCATAAGGGGGCGAGAAAGAGGAAAGTGCGTATTTTACGCCAGCCGGACCGCGTTTCGGCTGGCACCGGCTGCGCGCGGCCGGCGAGCGCGCCGGAAAGCGGTGCGGCCGGCCGTCGGGCCGGGCCTGCCCGGGCCGGCGCGGGCCGCCCGAAGACGGGCCGCCGCAGGCCGGCCGAGGCCCGGCCGTGCGTCACGCCTGGTCGTTACGGCCGCCGAGGTAGTCGAGCTTGCCGAGTTCGACGCCGCTGTGGCGCAGGATGTCGTACGCCGTCGTCACGTGGAAGAAGAAGTTGGGCAGCACGAAGTTCAGCAGATACGACTGGCCGGTGAACTCGATCGGGCCGACGCGCATCTTGAGCACGACCTGGCGCGCTTCGCTGCCGTCGATCTGCGCGGCGTCGAAGCCTTTCAGATAGTCGATCGTCTTCTGGATGCGCGCGTGCAGTTCGTCGAATGTCTGCTCGACGTCGGGATAGCTCGGAATGTCGACGCCGGCGAGCCGCGCGGCGCAGCCCTTGGCCGTGTCGGTCGCGATATACACCTGGCGGACGAGCGGCAGCATGTCCGGATAGAGGCGTGCGCCGATGAACACCGACGGGTCGATCTGCTTCTCGGCCGCATGCGCCTGCGCCTTGCCGAGGATGTGCTGCAGGTTGGTGAGGCCGCGGATCAGGACGGGCAGCGAAGCCTGGTACATCGAGATGGACATGGGGACGACTCCTGGAGGAAAAGGGGCAGCCGGTACGCGGCGCACCGCGCGCCGCGGCGCCGAAACCGCTGCCGTTGCATCTTAGCGCGACGGGATGACCCGTGCGCGTCGTTGGCCATCAGGCCAGGTGCCGGGCCACGCCGCCGGGCGCCATTTCCCATCCAGCGGGCGGAACCGGCTGGTCAGTCCTGATGCACGCCCTGCGATGCCGACATCATCCGCTCCACATACCGCGCGATCATGTCGATTTCGAGATTGACCTTGTCGCCGGCCTTCACGTGACGCAGCGTCGTGACCTCGACCGTATGCGGGATCAGGTTGATCGAGAACTCGCAGCCGTCGGCGCGATCGTCGACCGTGTTGACGGTCAGGCTCACGCCGTTGACCGTGATCGAGCCCTTGTACGCGAGATAGCGGCCGAGCTCGCGCGGCGCGACGATCCGCAACTCGTGCGATTCGCCGACCGGCGCGAAGCGCGTCACGGTGCCGAGGCCGTCGACGTGGCCCGACACGATGTGCCCGCCGAGGCGGTCGTGCGCGCGCAGCGCCTTCTCGAGGTTCACTTCGCCGGGCTGCGCGAGGCCGACCGTGCGGTTCAGGCTTTCGCGCGACACGTCGACGTCGAATCCGGTGTCGGTTTTCTCGATCACCGTCATGCACGCGCCCTGGATCGCGATGCTGTCGCCGAGCGCGACATCCGCCAGGTCGAGCCCGCCGGCCTGCACGGTCAGCCGCACGCCCGCCTCGGGCGACGTGCCGAGCGGGTTGATCGCTTCGATGCGGCCGACGGCCGCGACAATTCCGGTAAACATCGTGACGGCTCCGTTCAAAGAGTGGCGGAGGGCGGCGCGACGCGCGCCAGGATCCGCAGATCGTCGCCGATCCGCTCGACGCTGTGGAACGCGAGTCGCGTGCGGGCGTCGAGGCTCGCCGGCGCGGCGAGGTCGAACATGCCGGCCGCGTCGCTGCCGAGCAGGCTCGGCGCGAGGTAGACCAGCAGCTCGTCGACGCACTGCTCGCGCAGCAGCGAGCCGTTCAGCTTGTGACCGGCCTCGACGTGCAGTTCGTTGACGCCGCGCGCGCCGAGCGCGGCCAGCATCGCGGGCAGGTCGACCTTGCCGTACGCATTCGCGAGCGGCACGATTTCCGCGCCGCGCGACTTCAGCACGTTCGCGCGCACTTCGCCGGCGGCATCGAGCCGGCCGCAGAAGATCAGCAGCGGCGCGCCTTCGAGCAGGCGCGCATCGAGCGGCAGGTCGAGGCGGCTGTCGACCAGCACGCGCTGCGGCTGGCGCGGCGTGTCGACGCCGCGCACGGTCAAGAGCGGGTTGTCCTCGCGCACGGTACCGATCCCGGTGAGGATCGCGCACGCGCGCGCGCGCCAAGCATGGCCGTCGAGGCGCGCGGCCTCGCCGGTGATCCACTGGCTTTCGCCGGACGGCAGCGCGGTGCGTGCGTCGAGCGACGCGGCCGTCTTCATCCGCACCCACGGGCGGCCGCGCGTCATCCGTGACACGAAGCCGATGTTCAGTTCGCCCGCTTCGTTCGCGAGCAGCCCGCAGCGCACGTCGATGCCCGCGTCGCGCAGCATCCCGAGGCCGCGCCCCGACACCTGCGGATTCGGGTCTTCCATCGCCGCGACGACCTTCGCGACGCGCGCGTCGATCAGCGCGTTCGCGCACGGCGGCGTGCGGCCGAAGTGGCTGCACGGCTCGAGCGTCACGTACACGGTGGAGCCGGCGACGTCATGGCCGCGCGCACGCGCGTCCTTCAGCGCCTGCACTTCCGCGTGGTCCTGGCCGTCCGGCTGCGTGAAGCCTTCGCCGATCACGTCGCCGTCCTTGACGATCACGCAGCCGACGCGCGGGTTCGGCGCGGTCGTATACATGCCGCGCGCCGCGAGCGTCAGCGCGCGCTGCATGTGGGCGAAATCGGTATCCGAGAACATGCGTGCGGACCCGGGTCAGGCGGCGAGGGCCGCGAATGCGCGGCGTGCGGCCGCGAGCGTCGCGTCGATCACCGCGTCGTCGTGCGTGCTCGACACGAAGCCGGCCTCGTACGCGGACGGCGCGAAGTACACGCCTTCGTCGAGCATCAGGTGGAAGAAGCGGTTGAAGCGCTCGACGTTGCTCTTCGTCACTTCCGCGAAGCTGACCGGCACGCGCTCGGCGAAGTACAGGCCGAACATCGCGCCGATCGAGTCGGCGGCGAACGGCACGCCGGCCGCGCGTGCTTCGGCCGCGAGGCCGTCGGCGAGGCGTTTCGTCTGCGCGGTCAGCGCGTCGTAGAAGCCGGGCGCCTGGATCAGTTGCAGCGTCTTCAGGCCCGCGGCGACCGCGATCGGGTTGCCCGACAGCGTGCCGGCCTGGTACACGCCGCCGAGCGGCGCGAGGTGGGCCATGATGTCGCGACGGCCGCCGAACGCGGCGGCCGGCATCCCGCCGCCGATCACCTTGCCGAGGCAGGTGAGGTCGGCCGCGATCCCGTAGTACGCCTGCGCGCCGCCCAGCGCGACGCGGAAGCCGCACATCACCTCGTCGAAGATCAGCACGGCGCCGTGCTTCGTGCACAGCGCGCGCAGCGCGTTCAGGAATTCGGGCGTGCCGCGCACGAGGTTCATGTTGCCCGCGACGGGCTCGACGATCACCGCGGCGATCTCGTCGCCGAACGCGCCGAACGCTTCTTCGAGCGCGGCGACGTTGTTGTATTCGAGGACGGTCGTGTGTTTCGCGATGTCGGCGGGCACGCCGGCCGACGTCGGGTTGCCGAACGTCAGCAGGCCGGAGCCGGCCTTGACCAGCAGGCTGTCCGCGTGGCCGTGATAGCAGCCCTCGAACTTGACGATGCGGCTGCGGCCCGTGAAGCCGCGCGCGAGACGCAGCGCGCTCATCGTGGCCTCGGTGCCGCTCGACACCATCCGCACCTGCTCGATCGACGGCACGAGCTTGCAGATTTCCTCGGCGATCTCGATTTCCGCCTCGGTCGGCGCGCCGAACGAGAAGCCGTCGGCGAGCACGTTCTGCACGGCCGACAGCACTTCCGGATGAACGTGGCCGACGATCATCGGGCCCCACGAGCCGATGTAGTCGATGTACTGCTTGCCGTCGGCATCCCAGAAGTACGGGCCCTGCGCGCGCGAGACGAAACGCGGCGTGCCGCCGACCGAGCGGAAGGCGCGCACCGGCGAGTTGACGCCGCCCGGAATGGTCTTCTGGGCGCGTTCGAAGAGGATCTGATTGTTGGACATGTGCGAAACCTGCGAGAGAAGGGCGCGGGGGCCTGTGCACGGGCCGCGGCGCCTGGGCGGAACGATCGTCCGATTGTACCGGAGACGCGCATGACGGGCCCGCCGCGCGGTCTGCGGCCTTTCGGCACGCGGGGGATTGGCCGGCGCGCTTGGCCGGCGTCCGATCCGGCCCGGTTATCGCGGCGGCTTGCGCTTGCCGGTCAGTTCGGCCCAGCGCTTCTCCAGCGGGCCTTCGACCATCGGCTTGATCGACGTGCCGGAGGACTGCGCGTCCCAGGTCTGCACCGAGTATGGATGCACGCGCAGCGCGTCGCGCGGGATCACGACGTCCTGGTGGGCGTCGACCAGCCAGTCGTAGACGAAATCGATGCACAGCCGGTAGCCGCGCTTCGTCGCCGGGTCCGGCACTTCGTAGGGCGCGCGCGTCACGTAGCCCGAGCCGAACACGCCCTTCGGCTCCTTCGCGACGCGGTGCAGGAACACGCGATCGCCCGGCAGGATGCCGCGCGCGAAGCCGCAGCCCCACACGTCGTGCACGGCCTCGCCGGCCTTCACGCGCGCGGCGACGTCGGGCAGCTCGGGCCACGGCCATTTCTTGGGGCTCCAGATCAGCAGGAAAGCGGTCATCGGTTCGGTCGTGCGTCGATTGGGGCGGACAGGAAGAGCGGGGAGCCGCAAGCTTAATCGAATCCGCGTGCGGTCTCGTGCCGCCTCGTGCGACAGCGGCAGTGACCGGCCGTTCGGCCGTGCGCGGCACCCGGCCGCCGGCACGCGAAAAAGTTGCGCGTACAATCATGGGCCTGAGCGCCGTCCGCGGCGCGGCCTCCCGTCTTCACCGCCACGCGCGCCCCGATGCGCGCGGGCCTCCATTCCGGATACCCATGTCCCACGTCGTCCGGCGCCGGCCCGATGCCCGGCTGATCCTGTTGCTTGGCGCGCTCGCCGCTTGCGGGCCGATCGCCACCGACATGTACCTGCCGAGCCTGCCGTCGATCGCCGACGGCTTTTCCGTCAGTCCCGGCGCCGCGCAGCGCACGCTGACGAGCTTCATGGCCGGCTTCTCGATCGGCATGCTGCTGTACGGTCCGATGTCCGACACGTGGGGCCGCCGGCCCGTGCTGCTCGGCGGCATCGCGCTGTTCACGCTCGCGAGCATCGGCTGCTTCGTGTCGAACTCGATCGACATGCTGATTCTCGTGCGGTTCCTGCAGGCGCTCGGCGCAGGCGCGGCGTCGGTGCTGTCGCGTGCGATCGCGCGCGACGCGCACGAGCCGACCGATGCGGCGAAGGTGCTGTCGATGGTCGCGATCGTCACCGCGGTCGGGCCGCTGCTCGCGCCGCTGATCGGTGGGCAGATCCTGCGCTTCTCGGGCTGGCGCGGCGTGTTCGTCGTGCTGGCCGTGTTCGGTGCGGTGTGCGCGACGACCGCGTACCTGCGCGTGCCTGAAACCTGGCCGAAGGAGCGGCGCAAGAGCGCGGCCGTGCTCGCGTCGTTCGCATCGTACGGGCGCATCCTCTCCGATCCGGTCGCGTGGGGGCACATGCTGTGCGGCGGGATGGCGTTCGCGTCGATGTTCTCGTACATCACCGCGACGCCGTTCGTGTACATCGAGTATTTTCACGTGTCGCCGCAGCACTACGGGCTGCTGTTCGGCCTGAACGTCGTCGGGATCATGATCGGCAATTTCGCGAATACGCGGCTCGTCGGCCGCATCGGCTCGCTGCGCATCATCGCGGCCGCGTCGCTCGTGAGCTGCGTCGCGTCGCTGGCGGTCGCGCTCGTCGCGCTGACCGGGTGGGGCGGGTTGTGGTCGATCGTCGTGTGCCTGTTCTTCGTGGTCGGCGTGGTCGGAATCCTGTCCGCGAACTGCACGACCGACCTGATGCATCGCTATCCGCACAACGCGGGCGCGTCGGCGGCCGTGTTCGGCGCGATGCAGCTCGCGCTCGGCGCGGTCGCGAGCGTCGCGATCGGCGCACTCGCGGACGGCACGCCGTTCGCGATGGGCGTGACGATCGGCGTCACCGGCGTGCTGTGTTTCGTCGGCCGCTCCCTCGTGCTGCGCTGGCATGGCCGGCCGGTGAAAGCAGGCGCCTGAGCCGCCGCGGCATGAAAAAACGCCACCGCGCGATGCGTCGGTGGCGTTTTTTTTGGGGCGGGCGGAAAGCGGCCGCCGCCGTGCCGTGGCGGGCGTCAGTCCCGCGCGACGTCCTTCGCCGCCGGCGACGCGCCGTGGCTCAGCCAGTCGAGCACGTCGGCCGTTTCGTCGTCGCTCGCCCGCGCACGCGCCTGCGCGACGGCCTCCGGCAGTTCGCCGTTGGTCGATGCGCGACGGATCGCGACGCCGACCGCGAGGATGTCGATCATCAGCAGATGCAGGATCCGCGAGATCATCGACAGCTGCGATTCGCGCATTTCGATGTGGTCGGTCTCGAGCGCGACGGTCGCGCGCTTCGCGAGCGGCGTGTTGCTCGACGTGATCGCGATCACCTTCGCGCCGGCCTGCATCGCGACTTCGAGCACGCGGAGCAATTCCGGCGCGCGTCCCGACTTCGACACCGCGACGATCACGTCGCCCTTGCCGAGCAGCGCGGCCGATGCGGCCTGCATGTACAGGTCGCCGTACGCGATCGTCGGAATCCCGAAGCGGAAGAACTTGTAATGCGCGTCCTGCGCGACGATGTTCGAGTTGCCGAGCCCGTAGAACTCGATGCGCCGCGCGCCGTTCAGGATCTCGATCGCGTTCTCGACGTGCTCGAAGTTCAGGTGTTCGCGCAACTGCAGGATCGCGGACACCGTGTTGTCGAGCACCTTCGCGCCGAAGTCGGTGGCCGTGTCGCCGAGATGCACCTGGCTGTGGCTCATCGGAATCGTGCCGGTGAGGCCGGTCGCGAGCTTCAGCTTGAAGTCCGACAGCCCCTGGCAGCCGAGCGAGCGGCAGAAGCGGATCACCGTCGGCTGGCTCACGTCCGCCTTGCGTGCGATGTCGACGATCGGGTCGTTGATGATCGAGCGCGGATGGTTCAGCGCGAGATCGGCGACGCGGCGCTCGGCCGGCGTCAGCGCGTCGCGCATCTGGCGGATCCGCTCGAACACGGCCGACGATGCGCCGCCCGACCGGTTCGACAACTGCTCCGCGAGGATCGCCGACACGCCGAGGAACGCCGGATATTCGGCGGTGATCAGGTAGGTCGGGATGTTCTGGAGATACTGCGCGAAGCGGCCCTTCGCCTCGAAGCGCGCGCGGAACGACGAGCGCGTGAACAGTTCGCCGAGCTTCAGCGCGACGCCGCCGCCGATGTACACGCCGCCGAGCGCGCCGAGCGTCAGCGCGAGGCTGCCGGCGAACGAGCCGAGGATGCCGCAGAAGCATTCGACCGCCTCGAGCGCGAGATCGTCGCCCGCATGCGCGCGCTCGACGATCTCCGCCGTGTCGACGGTCGCGGCCACGCGCTTCTTGTCGCGCGCGGCGAGCGCGCGGTAGATGACCTCGATGCCGGGGCCCGCGCACACGCGTTCGAACGACACGTGCGGAAACTTCTTGCGCGCGTATTGCAGCACGAGGTCCTCGCGCTCGTCCTGCGGCGCGAACGATGCGTGACCGCCTTCGCTGCCGAGCGCGATCCAGCGGTCGTCCGCGGGAATCAGGCCGGAGACGCCGAGCCCGGTGCCAGGCCCGAGCAGCCCGATCACGCTGTTCTGGCGGCGCGTGCCGCCGCCGATCTGCACGCGCTGCGCATCGGTCAGGCCCGGCAGCGCCATCGCGAGCGCGGTGAAGTCGTTCACGACGAGCAGCGTGTCGAAGCCGAGCGCGCGGCGCGTGGCCTCGATCGAGAAGCTCCAGTCGTGATTGGTCATCGTGACCTGGTCGCCGTCGACCGGGTTCGCGATCGCGATCGCCGCGTGGTTCACGCGGCTGATCTTCACGTCCTTCAGATACTTGCGGATCGCGTCGGTGAGCGTCGGATAGTCGGCGCCGGGGTAGACGCGGATCTGCGTGATCTCGCCGGGGCCGGTTTCCAGCGCGAAACGCGCGTTCGTGCCGCCGACGTCCGCGAGCAGGCGCGGGCCGTCGGCATGCTGGCCCGCGACGACAGCCTTACTTTGCGCACCAGTAGACATCGAGCTTGGTCCCCTTGTCGTTGGCCAGTTGGGAAATCGCGTTCTTCTGCAGCGATGCGGCCGCTGCGTCGAGCACCGCGCGTTTGCGTTCGCCCGCGATCAGCAGGAACAGCCGGTCGACGCGCTTGAGCGCATCGAGCGAGAAGCTCACCCGCGCATGCGGCGCGGCGCCGGGATGCACGGCGACGAAGCGCTCGGGCGTCGCGATCGCGTGGTTCCATTCGGGCGCGTCCGCGAAGATCGACGCGGTGTGGCCGTCCTCGCCCATGCCGAGCACGGCGACGGTCGGTACGCGGTAGTCGGCGTTCGCGTTGAGCGCGGCGACGTGCGCGTCGAGCGAGACGCGCGTGTCGACGAGCGGCAGGAAGCGGGCAGGGGCCGCCGCGTGCTGCAGCAGCGTGTCGCGCACGAGGTGCGCGTTGCTGGCCGCATCGTCCTCCGGCACCCAGCGGTCGTCGACCAGCGTGACGTCGACGCCGGCCCAGTCGAGCGCCGCGTGCGACAGCGTTTGCAGGAACGGGCGCGGGCTCGTGCCGCCGGACACCGCGAGCGTCGGGCGCGCCGGGCCGCCGAGCGCGGCGCGCAGCGCATCGCCGACGGCGCGCGCGAGCGCTTCGCTTTGCGCTTCCTGGGTGTCGAAAGCGTGAATCTCGATCACATCTCCTCCGGACTGCTTTGTCTGTTCAATTCGTGCGAATCGTGGGGCACGTTGCCGCGCGCTTGCGCGCACGACAACGGTTTGCATCAGTTTTCTTCTTCGAGCCAGCAGGTGCCGTGCTGCGCGAGCATCGCGCTCGCCGCGGCCGGCCCCCACGTGCCTGCCGCATACGGCTTCGGCGGCTTCAGCGAGCGGGCCCATTCGTTCAGGATCGGCTCGACCCAGCGCCACGCGGCTTCCTGCTCGTCGCGACGCACGAACAGCGCGAGGCGGCCGTTGATCACGTCGAGCAGGAGGCGCTGGTACGCCTCCATCTGCCCTTCCTTGAAGAAACGGTCGAACGCGAGGTCGAGGTGCACGCTCGCGAGGTTCATCCCTTCGCCGGGCTGCTTCGCGAGGCAGTACAGGCGAATCGTCTCGTTCGGCTGCAGCCGGATCACGAGGCGGTTCGAGCCGGCGCGCAGCGCGGTCGGCCCGAGGGCCGAGTGCGGCACCGGCCGGAAGTTGACGACGATTTCCGCGACGCGATCGGCGAGACGCTTGCCGGTGCGCAGGAAGAACGGCACGCCGGCCCAGCGCCAGTTCTCGATCTCGACCTTCAGCGCGACGAAGGTTTCGGTCGGGCTGTCCGGCTTCACGCCCGGCTCGGTCGCGTAGGCCGGCACCTGCGCGCCCTTGATCACGCCCGCATGATACTGGCCGCGCACCGCGACCTTGCCGATGTCGCGCGAATCGACGGGTTTCAGCGCGCGCAGCACGCGCAGCTTTTCGTCGCGCACCGAGTCGGAGTCCATCGAATGCGGCGGCTCCATGGCGACGATCGACAGCAGCTGCAGCAGGTGGTTCTGCACCATGTCGCGCAGCGCGCCCGTATTGTCGTAGAAATCGCCGCGTGCCTCGACGCCGAGCTCCTCGGCGATCGTGATCTGGATGCTCTCGACCCATTCGCGGCGCCACAGCGGCTCGAACAGCGCATTGCCGAAGCGCAGCGCGAGCAGGTTCTGCACCGGCTCCTTCCCGAGGTAGTGGTCGATCCGGTAGATCTGGTCTTCCGCGAAGATCTCGCCGACCGCGTCGTTGATCGCGTTCGACGAGCGCAGGTCGTAGCCGAGCGGCTTCTCGAGCACGATGCGCGCGCCTTCGTTCAGCCCGACCGACGCGAGCGCCTTGCAGATCGGCACGAACAGCGACGGCCCCGTCGCGAGATAGAACACGCGGATGCCGGGAAGTTGCGCGACCGCGTCGCGCAGCACGACGTAGTCCTCCGCGCGACCGAGGTCGAGCTTCACGTATTCGATGCGTTCGAGGAAGGATTTCCACGCGGTGTCGTCGAAGGCCTTGCCGGCCGCCTTCGCCGCGTGCGGCTTCACATGCGTGTCGACCCACTCGAGATAGCCGGCCCGATCCGATTCGTGCCGCGCGACGGCAACGATCCGGCCGCTTTCCGCGAGCATGTTGCCGCGGTGCGCTTCGAACAGCGCGGGCAGGATCTTGCGCATCGACAGGTCGCCGGTGCCGCCGAAAAGTACGAAGGTAAAGCTGGAATCGGTATGCATGTGTCTCCGCCGGTTGGGGTGCTGGGAAGCGATCCGTAGTGCGATAAAAATATTTTTGACACTGAATTGTAGTTTAACTACAATCCGCCGCAAGGGGTAGCACCTGGGTGAAGAAAAAAAGAAGTGCGGTCGATGAACCGCGCGAGCTTCGCCTTCGGGAACGCCTTGTGCCGAATGTTATCGGACATTGACGGTGCGCATCGTCCGCGCGCCGTCGCCCCCGGGCTCGCGCCGCAGCATCGCGGCGGGCCAGAAACACAAAGAGGAGACACGCCGTTGAATCTCGATTCACGCTTTCTGTAAGAGCCCGGCCGGTCATCGGCCCCGTACGCTGCATGCGTCCCGCGGCTCGATTTCCCCGTCGTTTATCAAGAAGCCGGTTCCCCGTCGGGGAACTTCACGAGTTGATTCAGTCTGGAGGAGATAAGTAATGAAAGTTCGCTCGATCATGGGCGCGCTCTGCGCCGCGGGTCTGATGGCTGGCGCCGTGGCGGCGCAGGCGGCCGAGAATGTAACCGTGCTGCACTGGTGGACCTCGGGCGGCGAGTCGAAGGCCGTCGGCGTGCTGAAGGACGACGTGCAGAAGCAGGGCTACGTGTGGAAGGACTTCGCGGTCGCGGGCGGCGCCGGCGCCGCGGCCATGACCGCGCTGAAGACCAAGGTGATCAGCGGCGACGCACCGTCGGCCGCGCAGATCAAGGGCCCGCTGATCCAGGACTGGGCCGACCAGGGCGTGCTCGTCAACATCGATTCCGCCGCTGGCGACTGGAAGCAGAACCTGCCGCCGGAAATCGACAAGATCATCAAGTACAAGGGCCACACCGTCGCCGCGCCGTTCTCGGTGCACCGCGTGAACTGGCTCTATATCAACAAGGCCGCGCTCGACAAGGTCGGCGCGAAGGTGCCGACGACCTGGCCGGAATTCTTCGCGGTCGCCGACAAGCTGAAGGCCGCGGGCATCCAGCCGGTCGCGATGGGCGGCCAGCCGTGGCAGGACCTGACGCTGTGGGAAGACGTCGTGCTGTCGCAGGGCCCGGGCTTCTACAAGAAGGCGCTGGTCGATCTCGACCAGGCGACGCTGACGTCGCCGCAGATGCTGTCCGTGTTCGACACGGTTCGCAAGATCCAGGGCTACTTCGATACCGGCCGTAACGGCCGCGACTGGAACCTCGCGACCGCGATGGTCATCAATGGCAAGGCCGGCATGCAGTTCATGGGCGACTGGGCGAAGGGCGAGTTCGAGAACGCCGGCAAGAAGGCGGGCAAGGACTACATCTGCGCGGCGGTGCCGGGTACGGCGAATTCGTACACGTTCAACGTCGACTCGTTCGTGTTCTTCCAGCAGAAGGGCCAGAAGGACGCGACGCCGGGCCAGCTGGCACTCGCGAAGACGATCATGACGCCGGACTTCCAGGAGCAGTTCAGCCTGCTGAAGGGCTCGGTCCCGGTGCGCCTCGGCGTGAAGATGGACAAGTTCGACGACTGCGCGAAGAAGTCGTACGCCGACGAGCAGACCGCGATCAAGTCGGGCGGCTTCGTGCCGTCGCTCGCGCACGGGATGGCGCAGGGCGACGCAACGGCCGGCGCGATCACCGACGTCGTGACGAAGTTCATGAACTCGCAGCAGGATTCGAAGAGCGCGGTCGCCGCGCTCGCGAAAGCCGCGAAGGTGAAGTAAAGCGCGACAGGCGCCCGGCCGGAAACGCTTCAACGGCCGGGCGTTTTTGCAAGTGCAGCAAACGGGCTCGCCCGCGGGCCCGTGCCGTACCCGGCGCCGGCCCGGCCTGCGTCACCCTCGTTCCAGGAGTCGAATCAAGTGGCTGCCCCTCTTAGCGGAAACGGATCCGGCGCTGCCGCCGCACGGCGCACGTCGCCGATGTCGGCCTTCGCCGATCGCTGGATCCCGAAGCTCGTGCTCGCGCCGAGCCTCGCGATCGCCGTGGTGTTCATCTACGGCTTCATCCTGATTACCGGCTATCTGTCGCTGACCAACTCGCGGCTGTTGCCGAACTACGAATTCGACGGCTTCGGCCGTTACACGGACCTGTTCCAGAACGACGTGTGGTGGACCTCTGCCGCGAACCTCGGCTGGTTCGGGATTCCGTTCATCGCGATCTGCGTCGCGCTCGGGCTGTTCCTCGCGATCCTGCTCGACCAGCGGATCCGCAACGAAGGCGCGCTGCGCGCGATCTTCCTGTATCCGATGGCGCTGTCGTTCATCGTCACGGGCACCGCATGGCAGTGGATCCTGAACCCGGGCCTCGGCCTGGAGAAGGTGATGCACGACTGGGGCTGGACGAGCTTCTCGTTCGGCTGGCTCGACGATCCGGACAAGGCGATCTTCTGTATCGTGATCGCCGCCGTGTGGCAGTCGACCGGCTTCGTGATGGCGCTGTTCCTCGCCGGGTTGCGCGGTGTCGACGCCGAGATCTTCAAGGCCGCGCAGGTCGACGGCGCGACGCTGCCGACCATCTACCGCAAGATCGTGATCCCGAGCATGCGCCCGGTGTTCTTCTCGGTGCTGCTGATTCTCTGCCACATCACGATCAAGACCTTCGACCTGGTGGTCGCGTTGACGGCGGGCGGCCCCGGCACGTCGTCGTCGCTGCCGGCCATGTTCATGTACACGTTTTCGTTCAACCGCGGCCAGCTCGGGCTCGGCGCGGCGTCGTCGGTGATGATGCTCGCGACCGTGGTCGCCGTGCTGGTGCCGCTGATGTATATGGAATCGAGGAGCACCCGCAATGCAGCCTAAGATGACGATCAGCCGGGCAGTGATCTATGCGGCGCTGATCCTGTTCGCGCTGTATTTCCTGTTCCCGATCTACGTGATGCTGTCGACGTCCTTCAAGGATCTCGACCAGTTGCGTACCGGCAACCTGCTGACGCCGCCGACGCACTGGACCGTCGATCCGTGGGTGAAGGCATGGAGCGGCGCGTGTACCGGCGTGCGCTGCGACGGCATGAAGCCGTTCTTCCTGAATTCGCTGCAGATGGTGATCCCGGCCGTGCTGATCTCGTCGCTGATCGGCGCGTTCAACGGCTACGTGCTCACGCACTGGCGCTTTCGCGGCGCGGATGCGCTGTTCACGATGATGCTGGTCGGCTGCTTCATTCCGTTCCAGGTGATCCTGCTGCCGATGGCGCGCCTGCAGGGCATGCTCGGCCTCGCCAACACGATTCCGGGCCTCGTGTTCGTGCACGTCGTGTACGGGATCGCGTTCACGACGATGTTCTTCCGCAACTTCTACGTGAGCGTGCCTGCCGAGCTGGTGAAGGCCGCGCGCATCGACGGCGCGGGCTTCTTCACGATCTTCACGAAGATCCTGCTGCCCGTGTCGCTGCCGATCTTCATGGTGTGCCTGATCTGGCAATTCACGCAGATCTGGAACGACTTCCTGTTCGGGATCGTGTTCTCCGGCGTCGACTCGATGCCGATCACGGTCGCGCTGAACAACCTCGTCAACACGTCGACGGGCGTGAAGGAATACAACGTCGACATGGCCGGCGCGATCATCGCCGCGCTGCCGACGCTGCTCGTCTACGTGGTCGCCGGCCGCTACTTCGTGCGCGGGCTGACGGCGGGCGCCGTGAAGGGGTAAGCGCGGATTCATCCGATACGACGAACCGGCCGCGCACGACGCGCGGCGCATCGAAACGAACCCGACGCGGCGCCGCAGTGCGCCGCGCGAGACGAGACAGAGGATTCACAGCATGGCAAGCCTTTCCATCCGTGACGTGTACAAGACCTACCCGAACGGGGTGCCGGTCCTGAAGGGTGTCGACATCGAGATCGAGGACGGACAGTTCCTGATCCTGGTCGGCGGGTCGGGCTGCGGGAAGTCGACGCTGCTCAACATGATCGCCGGCCTCGAGACCGTGACGAGCGGCGAGATCTGCATCGACGGCAAGGTCGTGAACGACCTGTCGCCGAAGGATCGCGACATCGCGATGGTGTTCCAGTCGTACGCGCTGTATCCGTCGATGACGGTGCGCGAGAACATCTCGTTCGGCCTGAACATCCGCAAGGTGCCGAAGAGCGAGCAGCAGCAGATCGTCGAGCGCGTGTCGGCAATGCTGCAGATCCAGCATCTGCTCGACCGCAAGCCGGGCCAGCTGTCGGGCGGCCAGCGCCAGCGTGTCGCGATGGGCCGTGCGCTCGCGCGCGATCCGTCGCTGTTCCTGTTCGACGAACCGCTGTCGAACCTCGACGCGAAGCTGCGCATCGAGATGCGCGCGGAAATCAAGCTGCTGCACCAGCGCCTCGGCACGACGATCGTCTACGTGACGCACGACCAGATCGAGGCGATGACGCTCGGCGACCGGATCGCGGTGATGAAGGACGGTGTGGTCCAGCAGTTCGGCGCGCCGCAGGAAATCTACGATTCGCCGTCGAACCTGTTCGTCGCGGGCTTCATCGGCGCGCCGCCGATGAACTTCATCAACGGCAAGCTGGTCGAGCAGGGCAGCGGGATCGCGCTCGAGATCGACACGGGCCTCGCGCGTGGCGCGCTGAACCTGCCGTTCGACGCGAAGCGGATGAACGGCCACGTGGGCCGCGAGGTGATTCTCGGCCTGCGCCCGGAGCGTATCACCGACGTGCGCAACGCGCACCACGGCGAGACGTCGCAGCTGCAGCCGATCGACGTGCGCGTCGACGTGACGGAGCCGACCGGGCCGGACACGCACGTGTTCGCGCAGGTCAACGGCAAGCGGATCGTGAGCCGCGTGCATCCGGCCGCGAATCCGCAGCCGGGGCAGACGCAGTCGCTGCTGTTCGACGTGTCGAAGGCGGTGCTGTTCGATCCGGCGTCGGAAGAGCGGATCGCGTGAGGCGAACGGATTCGAGGCATCGACGACGCGATCCGGATCGTATTCGATTCGGATGCCCGTCGATCGCCCCGTCTCACGAGATGTTCTTGAATTCAGTGCAGAGGTCATCTTCAGCCCGCCGCATAGTGGCCGGCGGGCGGCAGTCATGGACTGGGCAGTGACAAGAAATACGAACCGATCGCATGCAGTACCGGCATGAACAGAAGGCACGCGAAGACGATCGGAAAATAAAACCTCGAGCGGCGTATGGTGGAAAAAAGGCCGGCCACTGCGACGATCAGACAAACTGTCGCGAGTGCGCCGAACAGGTCGCTATCTGCGACTATCGAAAATAGCGCAAGCATCTTTGCTCCACGGCTTACCGATTGAATGCAGCGAAATTCCAGCGATACAGTTGGAACTGCTTCAGGAAATCTTTGACTTCGGCGCCAGTTGTCTCGTTTCTGTAGTCCCACCCGTCTTCACTGGGCGTGTAGTGTCCGTTTTCGACCCCCATGCCTGCGTAGTTGGCACTTTGGGGGTCCGCACGGTTCCGGCCGAAGATCCGCATGATCGTCGTGAACGGGCGCACGATTACGCCGCTCGAATTGCCCTGCATGATCGAAATGGACGAAGGTGAAGCGCTTGTGACCAATTGGACGTGATGTCCGATACCTGCACGATCGTTGGCCTGTACAAGCATATCCCCGGGCAGGAGCGACCCCGGTGTATGAAGTCGCGAGGTATTTGAATCCGTGCGTTGCGTGTCTGGTGCGCCGAAGGTCAATGACACCATGTCGGCGAAACCGTACATCGTCGAATCGTATCGATGGTGCTCGGATTCACCGTAGATTTCCACGCTCCGATAACTTCGTACGCCGGTCGTCAGCTTCAGGGGCAACCCTTGCAATGCGGCAAACTGGATAAGCAGCCGCAACGCGAAATCTTCGCACGTAAATTGATTCACACGCGCGCTGCCGTTGCGATCCCAGGACATTTCCGTTTGGAGTTGCCTCGCCAGTTGTGGGACGGCAAGGTGGTATTCGTCGATGTCAGCGTCGGTCCATTTGCGACTCGTTTTCCAGAATGTCTTGAATCGGGCAGTGACAGGCTTCGGTGACGCATCGCTCGTTGGCGTGGTTTTTCGTGCCGCGATCCGTTTGTACCGATTGCCTTCAGGAGAAACGTGGATATGTTCCGGCATGGCTATTCCGCGAGATAGATCGTGATGTTTTCGGCATGCGGCGCGGACGTGAGCATGTGAGTTTGTCCATATGCGTCCGTTCGGCCGTATTCGAATGCTCCCGTGTCGCGCTGTAACGCATAAGCGACGTTGCTTAGCGGATTGCCAGCAGCGTCCCGAAAGACGAAGCGGTCGTCAAAGGTGGAGGATGCAGTTGCCGTAACCGCCTGCGTTGCGGCGAGCCCAGATTCCGATCCGGTATCGCAATCCCGAGTGTCAATTTTCCATTTGCGTCCATATCGGGAAATGATGCGGGGAGAGCGATCACAGCGACATCGGACCCAATCGCCGCTCAAGGCTTGAACTCTCCCTGCGGAAGTGAAGTCACGCATTCGCTTCTTGTTCGGGGCGCCGGGTGCTGCTTCAATCGTTCCGAAGCTTTCGCAACTGCTGCACCACGCGCGTTGTCCGACGAATGTGATTTTCCGACGCTTGCCGTCTTCTCCCACGATCGTTCCGCATTTACCTCCGTCCAGTACGTAGCCGCCGCTGTCCAGCGGATCGTCTTCCACTACCGCAAAAAAAATGGTCATGCCGTGTCACTCGTTTGAACTTGTCGAGCAGAACGTAGCATGGCAGTACTGAGTATTGAAATGGGAATGTAAAAAACTGTGTCTGATAAATCGCATGGTTTCGAATCAATGGCGTGCAACAACAAGGAGGTGTTCCAACCATCCCTTGTGTTTCAAGCGATGCTTGAATTCAGTGTGGCAACCGCACGTCGAACTTGAACGTCGCGAGCCGCGCGACGAGGATGAAGCCGGTCGCGAGCAGCACGCTGTACACGGAATCGAACTGCAGCCATGCGAGCAGCAGGTAGAACCAGCAGCCGATGAACGTGCAGGTCGCGTACGGCCGCGAATCGCGCAGGATCAGCGGGATGTCGTTGCACAACACGTCGCGGATGATCCCGCCCACCACGCCCGTGATCACGCCCATCATCACCGCGATGAAGCGCGGCATCTCGGCATCGAGCGCGATCGCGGTGCCGGAGATGCTGAAGATGCCGAGCCCGATCGCGTCGGCTACCAGCAGCAGCCGCTCGGCCGACAGCCGCGACAGCATCCGCAGCACGAACGGCGCGAACAGCGCGAGCACGAAGATCGCGATCACGTAGTCGTCGTGCACGACCCAGTAGAACGGCCGGCGCTCGAGCAGGATGTCGCGCAGCGTGCCGCCGCCGAACGCGGTGGCGAGCGCGACGACGAACGTGCCGACCGAATCGAGCCGGTTCTTGCGTGCCTCGATGAAACCCGAGATCGCGAACGCCAGCGTCGCGATCGCTTCCAGTACCGCGATCGCGAGCGTCAGCCTAGGATGCGGCACGCGGCCCCCGATCGGCGGGCGCCGCGAGCGGCTGCAGCAGCACGAGCACCGCGCCCGCGCCGCCGTCGTGGCTGCGCGCCTCGCAGAACGCGATCACTTCCTCCTTCTGCACGAGCCACGCGCGTACTTTGCCCTTCAGCACGGGTTCCTTGCCGATCGAGCCGAGCCCCTTGCCGTGAATCACGCGCAGGCACCGCAGCCCCTTCTTGCCGGCCTCGCGGATGAATTCCGCGAGCGCGTCGCGCGCTTCGTCGCGCCGCATCCCGTGCAGGTCGAGCTGCGCCTGCACGATCCATGCGCCGCTCCTCAGCTTGCGCACGACGTCGCGGCTGATGCCGGGGCGGTGGTAGTACAGCGATTCGTCGCTGTCGAGCAGCGTCTCGGGATCGAATTCGTCGGACAGCGTCGCGTTCAGCACGTCTTCCTCGTCGCGCTGAGTCTGCTTCGGCACCGGGTCGGGCGGCGTGCGGCCGGACTTCGCGCGCGGCAGCGCGTTCAGCGGCTGGATCGCGCCGATTTCGTTGCGGAACAGGTTCGCGTCGGCCTCGGCCTGGCGGGCGGCCTTCGCGGTTTCGACGCGGGTGCGCTCGCGGCGGTCGGCTTCGCCTTGCAGCGACTTGCGCAACGCGCCGAGGCCGGCCAGACCCTGGCCGCGCAGCGCGGCTGCGTCGGGCGCGGGCGGCGGCGCGGCGGGCGCGGGGTTCGACGGACGGGCGGCGATCTGCCGCTTCGCGGGATCGCTCGGATGGGGCTGGTTCTTTGCCATGATTCGGTAACCGGGCAGGCGCGTTCGGACGCGCGGGCACAAAAAAGCCGCTGCACGGCGGCAGCGGCTTTCCGGTCGAGCCCGCTTCGCGGCAGCGGACGCCATTGTAGCGCCCGGCGCGCGAAGGCCTGACGCTTACTTCTTGTCGTGCAGGCTTTCGAGGTAGCGCTGCGCGTCGAGCGCGGCCATGCAGCCCGTGCCGGCGCTCGTGATCGCCTGGCGATACACGTTGTCCTGCACGTCGCCGGCGGCGAACACGCCCGGCACGCTCGTCGACGTCGCGTTGCCTTGCAGGCCGCTCTTCGTCAGGATGTAGCCGTCCTTCATCTCGAGCTGGCCCTGGAACAGGTCGGTATTCGGCTTGTGGCCGATCGCGACGAACACGCCCTGCACGGTGAGATCCTGCTTCTCGCCGGTCTTCACGTTCTTGATGCGCAGGCCCGTCACGCCCGATTCCTCGCCCGTCACCTCGTCGAGCACGTGATCCCACTTGATGTCGACGACGCCTTCCTTTTCCTTCTCCAGCAGACGGTCGATCAGGATCGGCTCGGCGCGGAACTTGTCGCGGCGGTGGATCACCGTGACCTTCTTCGCGATGCCCGTCAGGTAGAGCGCTTCCTCGACGGCCGTGTTGCCGCCGCCGATCACCGCGACTTCCTGGTTGCGATAGAAGAAGCCGTCACAGGTCGCGCAGGCCGACACGCCCTTGCCCATGAATGCTTCCTCGGAAGCCAGGCCGAGATACTGCGCGGACGCGCCGGTCGCGATGATCAGCGAGTCGCACGTGTATTCGCCGGAGTCGCCGATCAGCCGGATCGGCTTTTCGTGCAGTTTCGCGGTGTGGATGTGATCGAATACGATTTCGGTGTTGAAGCGCTCGGCGTGTTCCTGGAAGCGCGCCATCAGTTCCGGGCCTTGCACGCCCTTTGCGTCCGCCGGCCAGTTTTCGACGTCGGTCGTGGTCATCAGCTGGCCGCCCTGCGCGATGCCGGTGATCAGCACCGGGGACAGGTTGGCGCGTGCCGCGTAGACGGCAGCCGTGTAGCCGGCGGGGCCGGAACCGAGAATCAGGACTTTGGCGTGTTTGGGCGTGGACATGTGCGAATCCGTAAAAGGCGGCCGCGGCGGGTGGGGTAGGCCCGCCGTACGATCCGGGTTGACCGGGATGCCGTCATAGATGGGTATCAGACGCGCATTATAAAGGCCCCGTTGCTGCGCTGCCGAACGAGAGTTTCAATCGTGGCGATAGCATTGCCCGGCGGTCGCTTCGGCGCCCCGGCCCTCTTATGTAACCGTCATTTACACTTGACGCCCCGGTGCAGCGTTTACAATAAGCGCGATCGAACGACAGGCGGGCGCGCGGCCCGTCCTCTTTATACGGATTCATGGCAAAAGCTCCTTATTCCGCCCAGGCACAGGCGTTGCCGCACCGGATGTCGAAGCTCCTCACGGAGATCCGCTGGATTCTCCAGGTCGCGCTCTGCGCTTTTCTGGTGATGGCCCTGTTGAGCTACAGCCGGCGCGATCCGAGCTGGACGCACGCCGCGCAGGTGGACCACATCTCGAACTGGGCCGGTCGCGTCGGCGCATGGACGGCCGACATCATCCTGCTGCTGTTCGGCCTGTCGGCCTACTGGCTGATCGTGCCGCTCGGGCGGCGCATCGCGGTCAACTACCGGCGCATCACGCGTCACGAGGCGGTCGCCGACGAACCGGAGCGGCCGATCGGCTGGCTCACCGAGATCTTCGCGTTCGTGCTCGTCGTGCTCGCGTGCGACGGCATCGAGGCGCTGCGGATGTGGTCGCTGAAGGTGCAGCTGCCGCGCGCGCCGGGCGGCGTGATCGGCGAGGCCGTCGCGGGTGCGATGTCGCATGCGTTCGGCTTCACCGGCGGCACGCTGCTGCTCCTGATCCTGCTCGCGATCGGCCTGTCGCTGTATTTCCGCTTCTCGTGGCTGTCGGTCGCCGAGCGCGTCGGCGGCGCGATCCTGTCCGCCGTCAACGTCGCGAAGCTGCGCCGCGAGGCCGAACGCGACCGCAAGCTCGGCGAGGCCGCGGCCGTGCGCCGCGAAGGGAAGGTCGAAGAGGAGCGCGTGCGTATCGAGGATCACGAGCCCGTGACGATCGTGCCGCCGGTCGTCACGCCGGCGAAGTCCGAGCGCGTCGAGCGCGAGCGCCAGGTGCCGCTGTTCACCGACCTGCCGGGCGATTCGACGCTGCCGCCGGTGTCGTTGCTCGATCCCGCGCCGAAGACGCAGGAAGCGATTTCCGCCGATACGCTCGAATTCACGTCGCGGCTGATCGAGAAGAAGCTGAAGGACTTCGGTGTCGAGGCGAGCGTCGTCGCCGCGTATCCGGGCCCGGTCGTCACGCGCTACGAAATCGAGCCGGCCACCGGCGTGAAGGGCAGCCAGATCGTCAACCTCGCGAAGGATCTCGCGCGTTCGCTGTCGCTCGTGTCGATCCGCGTGGTCGAGACGATCCCCGGCAAGAACTACATGGCGCTCGAACTGCCGAACCAGCGCCGCCAGACGGTCCACCTGTCCGAGATCATCGGCTCGGAAGTCTATGCGGCCGCGTCGTCGGCGCTGACGCTGAGCCTCGGCAAGGACATCGGCGGCAAGCCGGTGTGCGCGGATCTCGCGAAGATGCCGCACTTGCTGGTCGCCGGCACGACCGGTTCGGGCAAGTCGGTCGGGATCAACGCGATGATCCTGTCGCTGCTCTACAAGGCCACCGCGGAGCAGGTGCGTCTGATCCTGATCGATCCGAAGATGCTCGAAATGAGCGTCTACGAAGGCATTCCGCACCTGCTGTGCCCGGTCGTCACCGACATGCGCCAGGCCGGCCATGCGCTGAACTGGACCGTCGCGGAGATGGAGCGTCGCTACAAGCTGATGAGCAAGCTCGGCGTGCGTAACCTGGCGGGCTACAACAACAAGATCGACGAAGCGGCGAAGCGCGAGGAAAAGATTCCGAATCCGTTCAGCCTGACGCCGGACGATCCCGAACCGCTCGGCCGACTGCCGAACATCGTCGTCGTGATCGACGAGCTGGCCGACCTGATGATGGTCGTCGGCAAGAAGGTCGAGGAGCTGATCGCGCGGATCGCGCAGAAGGCGCGCGCGGCCGGCATCCACCTGATCCTCGCGACGCAGCGTCCGTCCGTCGACGTGATCACCGGCCTGATCAAGGCGAACGTGCCGACGCGGATCGCGTTCCAGGTGTCGTCGAAGATCGACTCGCGCACGATTCTCGACCAGATGGGCGCCGAATCGCTGCTCGGGATGGGCGACATGTTGTACCTGCCGCCGGGCACCGGGCTGCCGGTGCGCGTGCACGGCGCGTTCGTCGCCGACGACGAAGTGCATCGCGTCGTCGACAAGCTCAAGGAGCAGGGCGAGCCGAACTACGTCGAAGGGCTGCTCGAGGGCGGCACCGTCGACGGCGACGAGGGTTCGGCCGGCGCGGGAACCGGCGAAGGCGGCGGCGAGTCTGATCCGTTGTACGACCAGGCGGTCGAGATCGTCATCAAGAACCGCCGCGCGTCGATTTCGCTCGTGCAGCGCCATTTGCGGATCGGCTACAACCGCGCGGCGCGGCTGCTCGAACAGATGGAACAGTCGGGGCTCGTGTCGGCGATGTCGTCGAGCGGCAACCGCGAAATTCTTGTGCCGGCGCGCGACGCGGAATGAGTCCGCGGCGCCCGCAGCGCCGGCCACCCAGGGAGAAAACCGCAACATGCAGCAACTTTCGTTCGTCCCTTCCCTTCGTTCGACGCGGCGCTGGCTCGGCGCGGCGTTCGCCGGCGCATCGCTGATGCTCGCGGCGACGCACGCGTTCGCGGGCGGCACCGAGCAACTGAAGGCCTTCGTGTCGCAGGTGCGATCGGCCAAAGGCGATTTCACGCAGCAGATCGTCAAGGCGCCGACCAAGGGCGCGAGCGCCGCACAGGCCGCGCCGAAGCCGAACGACAACTCGAGCGGCACGTTCGTGTTCTCGCGTCCGGGCAAGTTCATCTGGACGTACCAGAAGCCGTACCAGCAGGTGCTGCAGGCCGACGGCGACAAGCTCTACGTGTACGACCGCGACCTGAACCAGGTCACCGAGCGCAAGCTGAACGGCGCGCTGGGCGCGAGCCCGGCCGCGATCCTGTTCGGCAGCAACGATCTCGACAAGAACTACACGCTGCGCGACGCCGGCGAGAAGGGCGGCATCGAGTGGCTGGAGATGCTGCCGAAGGCGCAGGACACGCAGTTCCAGCGGATCGGCATCGGTTTCCGCAACGGCACGCTCGCCGCGATGGAACTGCACGACGTGTTCGGCAACGTCACGCTGCTCACCTTCACGAACATCCAGACGAACCCGCCGCTGAAGAGCGATGCGTTCAAGTTCGTCGTGCCGAAGGGCGCGGACGTGATCAACGGCTGATCGGCACCGCACCATTTTCCCGACACGGGCCTGCCGGCGACGGCAGGCCCGTGTTGTTTTCCGGAGCGGGCATCGGGCGCGGGCACCGGGCCCGGCGATGCCGTCGTGCGGCTGTCATAATGTCGGGTCCGGCGGCCGGTTCGGCCGCCATCGTTTGATCTGGAGCGAGGGTTCATGTCCGACCTGTTTCAAGTCGAGCCGCGCCGGCCGCTCGCCGAGGCGCTGCGGCCGAAGACGCTCGCCGAGGTGATCGGCCAGACGCATCTGCTGGGCGAAGGCAAGCCGCTGCGGCTCGCGTTCGAATCCGGCAAGCCGCATTCGATGATCCTGTGGGGGCCGCCCGGCGTCGGCAAGACGACGCTCGCGCGTCTTACCGCGCTCGCGTTCGACTGCGAGTTCATCGCGCTGTCCGCGGTGCTGGGCGGCGTGAAGGACATCCGCGAGTCGATGGAGCAGGCGAAGGACACGCTGAACCGCACCGGCCGCCACACGATCCTGTTCGTCGACGAAATCCACCGCTTCAACAAGGGGCAGCAGGACGCGCTGCTGCCGTTCGTCGAGTCGGGGCTCGTGACCTTCATCGGAGCGACGACCGAGAACCCGAGCTTCGAAGTCAACTCGGCGCTGCTGTCGCGGGCGCAGGTGTACGTGCTGCAGTCGCTGAACGACGACGAGATGCGCCAGTTGCTCAAGCGCGCGCAGGAAATCGCGCTCGACGGCCTCGCGTTCGACGACAAGGCGATCGATACGCTGATCGGTTATGCCGACGGCGACGCGCGGCGCTTCCTGAACCTGCTCGAACAGGCGCAGACGGCCGCATCGTCCGCCAGGGTCACGACCATCGATGCCGATTTCGTCAGCAGCGCGATGACGCTGAACGCGCGGCGCTTCGACAAGGGCGGCGACAACTTCTACGACCAGATCTCGGCGCTGCACAAGTCGGTGCGCGGTTCGAGCCCGGACGGCGCGCTGTACTGGTTCTGCCGGATGATCGACGGCGGCGCGGATCCGAAATATCTCGCGCGGCGGATCGTGCGGATGGCGTGGGAAGACATCGGCCTCGCCGACCCGCGCGCGCTGCAGGTGGCGAACGATGCGGCCGAGACCTACGAGCGGCTCGGCTCGCCGGAAGGCGAGCTGGCGCTCGGGCAGGCGGTGATCTATCTCGCGTGCGCGGCGAAGAGCAACGCGGGCTACAACGCGTTCAACCAGGCGATGGCGTTCGTGAAGCAGGACAAGTCGCGCGAGGTCCCCGTGCATCTGCGCAATGCGCCGACCAAGCTGATGAAGGAACTCGGCTACGGTCACGCGTATCGCTACGCGCACGACGAGCCGAATGCCTACGCGGCCGGCGAGTCGTACCTGCCGGAAGGAATGCGCGAGCCGCGCTGGTACAAGCCGGTGCCGCGCGGGCTCGAATCGAAGATCGCCGACAAGCTCGCGTGGCTGCGCGAACTCGACCGTGAGGCCGGCAAGAAGGACTGACCGACCGCGCGCGGCTTGGAGCGCATCAGCGCTTGCGGGGGTCCCTGGCCGGGCTGCTGACGCACGCCGAGCGGCGGCGCCGCGCGACGCGTTTCGCCGGCTGCCGACGCGCAGCCGGGATTGCGATATTCCCACGCCCGTCGCGCGTTTGCGGCACTGTCCATCCGGCCAGTGCCGTGGCGGCCCCGCGGTGCGTTAGAATTCCCGTCTTACACAACGATTTTCCAAGTCCTCCCATGCTCGACATCCAGTTGCTGCGCAAAGACCTCGACGGCGTCGCGAAGCGCCTCGCCGATCGCGGCTACACCCTCGACGTCGCCGCGTTCTCCGCACTCGAAGCGGAACGCCGTGCGATCCAGACCCGTACCGAAGAGCTCCAGGCACGCCGCAACAGCCTGTCGAAGCAGATCGGCGCGATGAAGGGGAAGGGCGAGGACACGTCGGCCGTCATGGCCGAAGTCGGCGGGATCGGCGACGAGATGAAGGCGTCGGAGACCAAGCTCGGCGAGATCCAGACGCGCCTGTCCGACCTGATGCTGGGCATGCCGAACATCGCGCACGAAAGCGTGCCGGTCGGCAAGGACGAGGCCGACAACGTCGAGGTGCGCCGCTGGGGCACGCCGCGCGAGTTCGACTTCAAGGTGAAGGATCACGTCGACGTCGGCACGCCGCTCGGCCTCGATTTCGAAACCGGCGCGAAGCTCGCCGGTGCGCGCTTCACGATGCTGCGCGGCTCGATCGCACGCCTGCACCGCGCGCTCGCACAGTTCATGATCGACACGCACACGCTGCAGCACGGCTACAGCGAGACGTACACGCCGTACATCGTGAACCCCGAAATCCTCTACGGCACGGGCCAGCTGCCGAAGTTCGCCGACGACATGTTCCGCGTCGAGAAGGGCGGCGCCGAAAACACGATCACGCAGTACCTGATCTCCACGTCCGAGATTTCGCTGACGAACACCGTGCGCGAATCGATCGTCGAAGGCGCCGCGCTGCCGATCAAGCTGACCGCGCATTCGCCGTGTTTCCGTTCGGAAGCCGGTTCGTACGGCCGCGACACGCGCGGCATGATCCGCCAGCATCAGTTCGACAAGGTCGAGATGGTGCAGGTCGTCGCGCCGGACGCTTCGTACGCGGCACTCGACGAGATGGTCGGCCACGCGGAAGCGATCCTGCAGAAGCTCGGCCTGCCGTACCGCGTGATCACGCTTTGCACGGGCGACATGGGCTTTTCGGCCGCGAAGACGTTCGACCTCGAAGTGTGGCTGCCCGCGCAGAACACCTATCGCGAGATCTCGAGCTGCTCGAACACCGAAGCGTTCCAGGCGCGCCGCATGCAGGCACGTTTCCGCAACGCGCAGGGCAAGCCGGAACTCGTGCATACGCTGAACGGTTCCGGCCTCGCGGTCGGCCGCACGCTCGTGGCCGTGCTGGAGAACTACCAGAATGCCGACGGTTCGGTCACGGTGCCGGAGGCACTGCGTCCGTACATGGGCGGCATGGAGCGAATCGAAGCGCCTGCGCAGGCGTCGTGAGATCGCTCCGCGATCGGTCTTTGAAGGCCCCGCAAAAAATTTGCAAAAAGGGCTTGTGAGATTCAAAGAGATCGTTCTATAATCTTTCCTTTCCCGGACACGACCAACCGGGAAATGAAGCAGCAAGGAAGGAGAGGTGGCAGAGTGGTCGAATGTACCTGACTCGAAATCAGGCGTACGGTTTCCCCGTACCGTGGGTTCGAATCCCACCCTCTCCGCCAAAATACGAAACCCCGTGATCCGGAAGGATCACGGGGTTTTTCGTTTGGGTCGCGCGTGAGTGAACGCTGCGTCGATGGCGGTGTACGATAGCGCGCAGGCGTTGGGGGCCGTCACACGAACCACAAAAAAGCCACGATGAGAGCGAGCACGCGAATCTGGGGGATGCTGACCGGGGCGGTATTGCTGACGGCGCTTGCCGCCGGCATGTGTGTCATGCATGCGGATTCGGTCGTGAATCCTGGCAGCGTCGTCGAGTTCGCGCAGCACGTCGCGCTCGGGTTTGCAGCAAGCGCGTTCCTTGCCGTGCTGTCTCGTGTGCGCCGCTATCGCGACATCACGCGAACGCTGCGCTGTCGCGAATTCGCATTCGCGCTACTGAGCGTGGCGCTGCTCGCAACGCTCGGCGCGGCCGTCGCCGTGCTCGATTATCTTTGCGTGGCGATCGCCCCGCCGTCGATCGAAAGCCATCTCGTTCGCTTCGATGCGATGCTCGGTTTCCATTGGCCGGACCTGTACCGATGGGTGACGGCGCAAGCCAGCCTGCACCGTGTGCTCGACCTCGCGTATCGCAGCGGCATGCCGCAACTGCTTGCGGTGCCGTTCATCCTCGCGGCGGTCCGTCGCGTCGACGATCTCGCCGAGTTCGTCGCGCAGTTCATGTTCGCGGTGATCGTGGTCGTGCTCGTCTCCACGCCGTTCCCCGCCGCCAGCGCATTCGTCCATTTCGGCATCACCGACCCGGGCACCGCATCGACGGTGACGCACTACGGCCTGTTGCGCAGCGGGCAACTCCGTCAACTGAATCTGGCCGACGCGCAGGGGCTCGTGTCGTTGCCATCGTTTCACGTGATGCTGGCGCTGCTGTTCGCGTATGCGGTGCGGCATGTCCGCTACGTGTTTCCGGCTGCGATCGTGCTGAATGCGGTGATGATCGCGTCGACGCCGACGCAGGGCGGCCACTATCTCGCCGACGTGATCGCCGGGATCGTGTGCGGCGCGCTGTCGATCGCCGCGGTGCGTCGCTGGATGGGCGGTCGACGCGCGATCGAGGCGGCCGGACCGCACGCGGCAAGCCCGACCTGATCGCGCGACGCCAGAGTCGCAATTTCCCCGTGCTTGCCGGCGGGCCAGGTTCCTCACCGTCGCCGAACCGCCGTCCTCCTCGCGGCCGCTCCGGCGGATTCCCGCTGCCGATGCCCTGCTTCAGCCTTGGTTTCGCACGCCGTTAACAATGGGCGACGGCACGCGCCTTTTGCGTCGTCGCCGTTTCCCGTCGATTCAAGGTCCCATGAAGCTGAGCTACAAGATTCCCCTCGCATTCGCCGTTGCGCTGCTGCTGATGTTCTGCGGCGCGCTGTACGGCATCCGCATCCTCAATCGCTCGATCGATACGTTCGCGAATGACGTGCAGACCCGGGTCGCCGACGAGCGGCTCGTGTCGGCGACGCTCGTGCAGTTCAAGCTGCAGGTCCAGGAATGGAAGGACACGCTGCTGCGCGGCAAGCAGCCCGACAAGCTCGACAAGTACTGGCAGGCATTCCAGACGCGTGAGCGCACGGTCGATACGCTCGCCGCGCAGCTCGTGAACCAGTTGCCGCCCGGCGAGAGCCGTACGCTCGTCGAGCAGTTCATGCGCGCGCATGCCGCGATGGGTGACGGCTATCGGCGCGGGTTCGACGCATTCAAGGCCGCTGGCTTCGAGCCGACGGCCGGGGATGAGGCCGTCGCGGGCGTCGACCGGGCACCCGCCGCGCTGCTCGAGCGCGCGGCGAAGGCGATTGCCGACGAGAGCGCCGCCGTGTCGGCGCAAGCGAGCCGCGATGCGAGCCACGCCACCGCGGCGAGCGTCGTGCTGATGCTGATCGTGCTCGGCATCGCGATGATCGGTGCGTTCCTGTTCAGCCGCGCGATCTTGCGGCCGCTCGATCGCGCCGTGGCCTGTGCGCAGGCAGTAGCGGGCGGCGACCTGACGCGCGATGTCGACGCGGCCGGTCGTGACGAGATCGCCGATCTGCTGCGGGCATTGCGCTCGATGCAGGCCAGCCTGTCGGGCGTCGTGCTCGAGGTACGTACGCATGCCGAAGCCGTCGCGACTGCGAGCGCGCAGATCGCGGCGGGCAATCATGACCTATCGTCGCGCACCGAGGCGCAGGCTGCGTCGCTCGAGGAAACTGCCGCCAGCATCACCGAACTGACGGGTATCGTGCGTCAGTCGGCCGAGCACGCGCAGCACGCGGCGCAGCTGGCGCGCGACGCGTCGGACATCGCGTCCGCGGGCGGCGGCGTGATGACCGACGCCGTCGACACGATGGGCGGGATCGCCGCCAGCGCGGCGAAGGTCGGCGAGATCATCGCGGTCATCGACGGCATCGCGTTCCAGACCAACATCCTCGCGCTGAACGCGGCCGTCGAGGCGGCGCGCGCGGGGGAGCAGGGGCGTGGCTTCGCGGTCGTCGCGTCGGAGGTGCGCACGCTCGCGCAGCGCAGCGCGGCGGCCGCGAAGGAGATCAAGGCGCTGATCGAGCAATCGACGCGGCGGGTCGACGAGGGCGCCGTGCTGATCGCGCGCGCGGGCGAATCGATCCACGAGATCGTCGGCGCGGTGCAGCGGGTCACGTCGATCGTCGGCGAGATTTCGTCCGCATCGCAGGAGCAGAGCGGCGGGATCCAGCAGGTGAACGTCGCGGTCACGCAGATGGACGAGGCGACACAGCGCAACGCGGCGCTGGTCGAACAGGCGTCGGCCGCGACGCAGGCGCTGGCCGAGCAGGCGAGCGCGCTGCGGCACGCGGTCGCCGTGTTCAGGCTGCCGCAGGCCGCGTGACGATATCGCAGACCGCGACTACACCGTCGTGCATCACGCCGCGGCCGAATGCTGCGCGAGCACGCGCGCGCGGATCGACGGCTTGATGTTCGACTGCGCCATGTCGCCGCGGTAATGCGCGACGACACGCGGGTTCATCACGCGATACCAGAGCGGCGGCACATACGCGAACAGGATCATCGTCGCGTAGCCGGCCGGCAGTTGCGGCGAGTCGTCGAAGTGGCGCAGCGCCTGGTACGAGCGCGTCGGGTTCGCGTGATGGTCGGCGTGCCGCTGCAACTGATACAGGAACAGGTTGGTGACGACGTGATTGCTGTTCCACGAATGCTGCGGCGTGCAGCGTTCGTAGCGGCCGCTCGG
The DNA here is from genome assembly GCF_902833195.1 of Burkholderia sp. BCC1638. Classification (NCBI taxonomy): domain Bacteria; kingdom Pseudomonadati; phylum Pseudomonadota; class Betaproteobacteria; order Burkholderiales; family Burkholderiaceae; genus Burkholderia; species Burkholderia sp. BCC1638. Next base: position 195,413 of record NZ_CADFEC010000004.1, on the reverse strand, counting down.
CAGCTTGCGGCGGCCGAGCCCGTAGTGTTCGACGTAGTTGACGACTTCGAGCAGCGACGCACCGTACACGGCCTGGATCACGAGGAACGGAATCACGATCTTGCCGGCCATCGCGATCGCGACGCCCCACACGACGACGGTCATTGCCCACGCGTGCAGCACCTCGTTGCGCCAGGTCCACGGCGAATGCCCGAGGCGCTCGAGGCGCGCCGTCTCGAGTCGCCAGGCCGAGCGGATGCTGCCGGTCACGGTGCGCGGCAGGAACGCCCAGAACGATTCGCCGTAGCGCGCGCTCGCCGGATCCTCGGCCGTCGCGACGCGCACGTGATGGCCGCGATTGTGCTCGACGAAGAAATGCCCGTACGCGACCGGCGCGAGCGTGACTTTCGCGAGCCAGCGCTCGAAGCGGTTGGTCTTGTGCCCGAGTTCGTGCGCGGTGTTGATCGAGATGCCCGTCGCGGCGCCGAGCGACAGCGCGAAGCCGACGTAGTCGTACCATGCGAGCGCATGCGTGCCGACGATCCACACGCACATGAAGAACGCGATGTATTCGACCAGCGTCGCGAGATAGACGATGTAGCGGTAGTAGCGCTCGCGTTCGAGGTGCGGGACGGCGGCTTCGGGCGGATTGTCGCGATCGTCGCCGATCAGCGTATCGAGGACCGGGATCACGCCGAACGCGAACAGCGGGCCGAACCACCAGAACACGTGAAGGCCCGTCGACAGTGCGAGCTGGGCCGAGAGGATCGGCAGCGTGATCGTCACCGCGCCGAGCAGCCATAGATAACGTTTGCCATCCGACCAGCCCGAGGCCGATGCGTCGGTCATTGCCATTGTCTCCCTCCTTGTTTTGGCCGGCTCCCGCGTGTGCGGGCGCGGCGGCCGCGTGACGCGTTCGTCGTCGTTGGAATCGTCGTGGGTCCGCGGCGCGACGCGCGGCACGGATCGTTGGTCCGGTTGTGCCAGTTATACGACCGTCGCGCACGCTTTCCAAACCCTCGCGTTAGGCGTGCAACTCCAAACGGCGAACCGTGCATGACACCGGTTGGGAAGGGCCGGCATGGGGTGATTGAAACGGGCTGGCGCGGGCCGATTCGCTTGCACGGCCTGCGTTCTTGTCAGATGAATGCTCGGCGCGACGCACGCGTGCATTCGGCGGCGAAGTTCGCAACGAATGTTGCGACGCAGCAGACGTGGCGCGACGCCGCCCGGCAGCGCGGTTCGTTTGGATACATATGTAACGAACCATTACAGTCTCGACGACGAAATGCAGGACCCTCGCCGCATGAGTGCCATGCATGACAAGGCGAGCGAGGCGACGCCCCCGGTCTCGCAGTGCGGGCTGCATGCGTCGCCGCACGTCGACGCATCGATGCTGCACCTGCACACCGACGTGTGCGCGACATCGATTGCCTTTCGATCGGCGCCGCCATTTGAAAATTACGATTTGACTCATGCCCCGCTTTCGGTTGAAGCTAATAGCTTGCTGTCCGAAGGGGGCTGTGCCTGCATGAGTTCGACCTTGACCGTTCGTCGTATCGCTGCCGACCAAGGCCGCGTGTATCGCGAACTCCGCGCCGCATCGCTGCGCGAGCCCTACGCGCCCGGTGAAGCGCCGGAGGCCGAATTGCTGAACGTCGATTCCGACGCGGCGGCGGCCGTCGCCGCGCTGCGTGCCGCGTCCGACGAGTCGACGACTTTCCTGCTGTATACCGAAGGCCATCCGGCCGGCATGATCGGCGCGTATTTCGACAATACGCCCGAGCGGCGAGCGTTCGTCAGCGAGCTGTGGGTCGCGCACGCGGTCCGCCACCTGCGCGGCGGCGTGCTGTTGCTCGAAACGGCCACCGCGTGGCTGGCCGAACGCGGTGCGCAGGACGTCTACGCATGGATCGCCGATGCGAACCGCAACGCGATCCGTTTCTACGAACGCGCGGGTTTCGGCAACACGGGCGAGCATGCGCCGATCGCGCGGATGCCCGGCGCGATGAAGTCGTTGTTCGTGTCGCACGTCAACACGCCCTGACGAATGAATGCGCGGGCCGCACGGTGCGATGAATTCCCGGCCGCCCGTCCGATTGCCCGCCTGCCGGTTGCGCGCTCGCCGCGACCGTCGCCACCCGGCTCCCCAAAAATAATGGCCGCGCGCGTGGACGCCTGTAAAATACGCAAAAATTTTTTGCAGAGTGTCCATGTCGCTTAAAAAATCGCCATTCTTCGAGCTGCGCAGCGGATCGGTCGATACGTTGCTGTTCACCGTGAAGACGACCGATCTCGATGCGTTGCGTACCGAACTGGTCAAGCGCTTCGAAGCGACTCCCGAGTTTTTTGCCGATGATGTCGTCGCGATCGACGTCCGCCGCCTCGCGGACGGCGAACGCGTCGCGCTTGCCGACATCCGCCAGATGCTGAACGATGTGCGGATGCGCCCGGTGGGCGTCGTCGCGCTCGCCACGCAGGGATGGGCGGGGGAAGCCGGCCTGCCGTTGCTCGAGGCGCGCGACCGCCGCGTGTCGACGGCGAAGCCGGCCGAGGAAGCGGAGCCGGCGCCTGTCGTTGCCACGGCCGCTGCCGTGGCGGCCGAACCGGCGCCGGAGCCCGCGCCGACGCCGATTCCGGCAGGCGGCCAGACGCTGGTGATCGATCGGCCGCTGCGTTCGGGGCAGCAGATTTACGCGAAAGGAGACCTCGTGGTGCTTGCGCCGGTCAGTCACGGCGCCGAAATCATCGCGGAAGGCAACATCCACATCTACGCGCCGTTGCGCGGCCGCGCACTCGCGGGCGTGCACGGCAATCACGACGCGCGCATTTTCTGCACGTGTCTGGAGCCGGAACTGATTTCGATCGCGGGTATCTATCGAACGACCGAGAACCCGTTGCCCGCCGACATACTGGGCAAATCGGTGCAGATCCGGCTCGAAGAGGAAAAACTGATGATCGAACCGCTGCGCCTGACGTGATTCACGCGGCACGCTCCGGATCGATCGGCTCTCATTGACGAACACAGGGTATTGGGTAAATGGCAAAAATCATCGTGGTGACTTCGGGCAAGGGCGGCGTGGGCAAGACGACGACCAGCGCGAGCTTCGCGTCCGGCCTCGCGCTGCGCGGCCACAAGACGGCCGTGATCGACTTCGACGTCGGCCTGCGCAACCTCGATCTCATCATGGGCTGCGAGCGTCGCGTGGTGTATGACCTGGTCAACGTGATCCAGGGCGAAGCGAACCTGAACCAGGCGCTGATCAAGGACAAGAAGTGCGAGAACCTGTTCATCCTGCCGGCGTCGCAGACGCGCGACAAGGATGCGCTCACGCGTGACGGCGTCGAGAAGGTGCTGAACGACCTGGTCGCGATGGACTTCGAATACATCGTCTGCGATTCGCCGGCCGGTATCGAGGCGGGCGCGCTGCACGCGATGTACTTCGCGGACGAAGCGCTGATCGTCACGAACCCGGAAGTGTCGTCGGTGCGCGACTCGGACCGCATTCTCGGCATCCTGTCGTCGAAGACGAAGCGCGCAGCCGAAGGCAAGGATCCGATCAAGGAACACCTGCTGATCACGCGCTACAGCCCGAAGCGCGTGAGCGAAGGCGAAATGCTGTCGCTCGAGGACATCAGCGAGATCCTGCGCATCAAGCTGATCGGCGTGGTGCCGGAATCGGAAGCCGTGCTGCACGCATCGAACCAGGGTCTGCCGGCGGTGCATATCGACGGCACCGACGTTGCGGAAGCGTACAAGGACGTCGTCGCTCGCTTCCTCGGCGAGGACAAGCCGCTGCGCTTCACCGATTATCAGAAGCCGGGCCTGCTGCAGCGCCTCTTCGGCAGCAAGTAACGGAGGCCGCCCATGTCCATCCTTTCGTTTCTCCTCGGCGAGAAGAAGAAGTCCGCATCGGTCGCGAAGGAGCGCCTGCAGCTCATCATCGCGCACGAGCGGGTCGGCGGCCGGCCACCGGCCGATTACCTGCCGGCGCTGCAGAAGGAGCTGGTCGCGGTCATCTCGAAGTACGTCCATATTTCGAACGATGACATCCGCGTGAGCCTCGAGCGCCAGGACGATCTCGAAGTCCTCGAAGTGAAGATTGAGATCCCGCAGGCCTGACGCTTGCCTGTCCCCCCGCACGGCGGCGCATGCCGTCGTGCGCGTCTTACGCCCTGTTGCACTTTCGGGCTCGCCGTAACACGGCGCCTGTCGGCCGCTGATCGACCTCCCGCATTGAACGAATACGCTCGCGTCATTTGTTAATCAGGAGGTTGTAATGGCTGTCTCTACCGTTCGACGTCGTATCGTTTCGCTCGCGCTGTTCGCCGCGGGCCTGTCAGCCATCGCCGCGCCGCTTGCCGCACGCGCGGACGAAATTCTCGTCGGTGCGCCGGTGATGGTGCAGTCGGGCCGGATGGTCGTCGCCGAACCGGTGGCGGCGCCCGTCGAGGAAATCGTCGTCGTCGCGCCGAATGCGCCGCCGCCCGTGCGCTACGAGGTCGTGCCCGACGCGCGCGTCGGCTATGTGTGGGAGCGCGGGCACTGGCGCTGGGATCACGGCCGCTACGTCTGGATCGGCGGTCACTGGGAAACCGAGCGCATCGGCATGCACTGGGTGCCGGGCCACTGGGATCAGCGAGGCCCGAACTGGTTCTGGAGCCGCGGCCACTGGGCCTGACGGAGGCATGCGATGAAACGAACCGCCATTGCCATCGCGCTCGTCGCGATCACGCTCGCCGGCTGTATCGTCGTGCCGGCCCGTCCCGTCTACTATCGGCCGGCGCCGGTGGTGATCTACTGAGGGTCACGCGGGCCCGTCCGCGCCGGGCCGCTCGCACCGGATGCGGCCGGATCGGGTTCGTGCGGCGTCACCGGCGTGTGCGCGGCGACGTTGCCGGCCACCGGGGCCCCCGGCTCGCCAGCGTCCTGCTCGCGCAGCGTGTCGAGCGGATCGGCGGGCGCGGCGGCTGCATCCTGCGGCTCGACGACACCGGCCGCAGCCGCCGGTGCCGCGGCGGGGGCGGCGGTGGCCGCGGGCGGTGCGAGATAGCGCTCGGCGAGTGTTTCGTAGAGCGGCGGCGCGAAAAAGCGCGCCATGCGACTCGATACCAGCGCGGTCGCCATTAGCGAAATCACGAGCGCGTGACCGTTGATCATCTCCATCACGATCACGAACGACGTGATCGGCGACTGCGTGACCGCCGCGAGGTAGCCGACCATCGCGAGCGCGATCAGCATCGGCAGGCTCATGTCGCCGAACACGATGTGCAGCAGGTTGCCGAACCCGGCGCCGATCGACAGCGAAGGCGCGAAGATCCCGCCCGGGATGCCCGGCAGGTACGACGCGACCATCGACACCATCTTCAGGAATGGATAAAGCACCGACAGGCGTTCATGGCCGTCGAGCAGGCCGCGCGCCTCGGCATAGCCGCTGCCGAACGTCGTTCCGCCCGACACGAGGCCGACGACCGCGATCACGAAGCCGCACAGCGCCGCGAACGCGATCGGGCGCTCGCGATACAGGCCGAGCAGGCGCGCGGGCAGCCAGCGGCCCGTATTGAGCAGCAGCCAGCTGAAAAGGCCGCCCGCGATGCCCGTCACGATCGCGGTGACGAGTACGGCGACGGCAAGCATCTTCGGAAAATGCTGACCGGCGTCGATCGTGCCGAAGTACGTGTAATTGCCGTTCAAGCCCAATGCGACGACACCGGCGAGGATGATCGCGGTGATCAGCACGCCGCTTGCGCGGGCGGAGAAGCTGCGGGTCAGCTCCTCGATCGCGAACACGATCCCGGCGAGCGGCGTATTGAACGCGGCCGACAGGCCGGCCGCCGCGCCGGCGAGCACGAGCTGCCGTTCGATCTGCGCGTTCGAGCGCGGGTAGAAGCGCCGCAGGTTGAACATCAGCGCCGCGCCGACCTGCACGGTCGGGCCTTCGCGGCCGATCGTGAAGCCGCCGAGGATCCCCAGGAACGAGATCAGGACCTTGCCGAACAGGATGCGCAGCGTCAGCAGCCGCGCACCGAATGCGCTCGGGCTCGCATGCAGTGTCGCGATGACCTGCGGGATCCCGCTGCCTTCGGCACCGCGGAAGAAGCGGCGCGTGAGCCATGCCGACGCCGCGGCGATCGACGGCGTCAGCAGCAGCGGCAGCCATGCGGCGTGGTCGCGCATCGTGCGGAATGTGTCGTAGCCCCAGTCGATCAGTCGCGCGTACAGCACGGCCGCGAGGCCGACGGCGATCGCGCCGAGCCAGAACACGCCATACTGGCGCCAGATCCGAAGCGACCGGCGGGTGAGAGCAGGAAACAGCGCGGGAAGGGGAGGGCGTTGCATCGGCAGCGGGCCGGAAGAGCAAAGAACGCATTATAAAAAGAACCGATGCGGCCGGGGCTCGACAAATATTCACAAGAACGTCGCATTTTGTTGCAAATGTAATGTCGGCGTAATGTCTGCGCACCGCAAGCATCGTTAGCATGGCGCAATGGCCAGCCATTCCTCACAACGAACGTGAAACGCATCCTCATCGTGAAAGTGACGTCGCTCGGCGACGTCGTCCAGACGCTGCCTGTCGTCGCGGACCTCCATCGCGCCTTCCCGGGCGTGACGGTCGATTGGGCCGTGGACGAATCGTGCGCGGAGGTCGTGCGGTGGCATCCGGGCGTGAGCGAGGTGCTCTGCGCGCCGCTGCGGCGGTTCAAGAAGCTGCGCAACGGCGGCGACCTGAAGGCGATCTCCGCGTCGATCGGCGCGCTGCGCGCGCACCGCTACGACGCCGTCATCGACCTGCACGGCGTCTACAAGAGCGCGATCATCTCGGCACTCGCGCGCGCCGCACGCCGTGTCGGCTATCAGACCCAGGATCTCGGCGAGACGGGTGCCCGTTTCGCGTACTCGCATCGCTTCGGCCCGCGGCCGGACTGCGACGCGTGGCATGGAATGCGCGTGAGCGCCGGCGAGGCGCTGGGCTATGTCCCCGAAGGCAGCGCCACGTACGGGATCGTCCCGCCGCAGGATGCGAATCTGCCGCCCGCCGTGACCGACGGCGCACCGTTCATGCTGCTGTTCCACGCGACGTCCAACCCCGACAAGAAATGGCCGGCCGACGACTGGGCCGCGCTGGCCATCCGGATGATGGCGCGCGGCGTGCGCGTGCTGTTGCCGTGGGGATCGGCCGCCGAACACGACGATGCGCAGGACATTGCCGCCCGCGCGTCGGGCGCGATCGTGCTGCCCGCGATGTCGGTGCGCGAACTGGGCGCGGCCATTGGCCGGGCTGCACTCGTGGTGGGGGTCGATACCGGGTTTGTGCACATGGCGCACGCGCTGCAGCGGCCGACCGTGATGATCTTCGTCGCGACCTCGCGCCACCATTGCGGCATCGGCGGCGCACCGAATGCACTGTCGATCGGCGAGCCCGGCGTGCCGCCGTCGGTGGAGCAGGCACTCGATGCGATCGATGCGGTCGGGCCGGCCTACGACGCGCAGCGCGAGCGGCTGACGGCCTAGGGCCTCCACAGGCCCGCTTTCGGCGTGAATGGGCCCCGCGGAAACGGAGCCGGCCGGTTCAGGCGAGGAGCGCTTCGACCGTGACCACCGCGGCGACGGCGGCCAGGTTGGCGAGCAGCGCCTCGAACAGAAGGCCACGCCAGGTTTTCGGCCGGAAGCGTGCCGCGAGCAGCAGGGCGCCACCCAGCGCGAGCGCCAGGATCAGCACGAGGTCGGCGTTGTTGAGGTGGATGTTCATCGCGGCGGCTCCTTCGGGGATCCAGGGGGCGCGACGGCGCCCCCGGATCGAGTATAGGCAGCGCCGCCCGCCGCACAACCCGGGGCGCCCCGGAGGCTCAAACGAGCGATGCGTCGCGCGTTTCGCGCATCAGCAGCACGCCGATCAGGCTGATCGCCGCCGCGACCGACACATAGCCGCCGACCCACGACAGGCCGCCTCGCGCGGCGAGCAGCTGCGCGATGTACGGCGCGATCGACGCGCCGAGGATCCCGCCGAGGTTGTACGCCACGCCCGCGCCCGTATAGCGGACGTTGGTCGGGAACAACTCGGGCAGCAGCGCGCCCATCGGTGCGAACGTCACGCCCATCAGGAACAGCTCGAGCGTCAGGAACAGCGCGACGAGCGGCATCGAGCCGCTGCCGAGCAGCGGCTCCATCGCGAAGCCGGACAGCAGTGCGGCGATCGCGCCGACGGCCAGCACCGGCTTGCGGCCGAAGCGATCCGACGCCCACGCCGACAGCGGCGTCGCGAGCCCCATGAACACGACAGCGAAGCACAGCAGGCCGAGAAAGCTCTGGCGCGGAATATGCAGCGTCGACACGCCGTACGACAGTGAAAACACCGTCGAGATATAGAACAGCGTGTAGCAGACCACCATCGCGAGCGCGCCGAGCAACGTGGGCTGCCAGTGTTGCGAGACGAGCGTCGCGACCGGCACGCGCACGCGTTCGTTGCGGTCGAGTGCGGCCTGGAACGCCGGCGTCTCGGTGATCTTCAGCCGCACGTACAGGCCGAGCGCGACGAGCACCGCACTGACGAGGAACGGGATGCGCCAGCCCCAGCTGCGGAATTGTTCGTCGGACAGCGACAGCGCGAGCGCGAAGAACAGCCCGTTCGACATCAGGAAGCCCACCGACGGGCCCAGTTGCGGGAACATCCCGAACCAGCCGCGCTTGCCTTGCGGCGCGTGCTCGGTCGCGAGCAGCGCCGCACCGCCCCATTCGCCGCCGAGGCCGATGCCCTGGCCGAAGCGCAGCACGCACAGCAGCACCGGCGCGAGCGTGCCGATCGTGTCGTAGCCGGGCACGAAGCCGATCGCGGTGGTGGACACGCCCATGACGAGCAGCGACGCGACGAGCGTCGACTTGCGGCCGATGCGGTCGCCGAAGTGGCCGAACAGGAACGAGCCGATCGGCCGCGCAATGAAGGCGATGCCGAACGTGACGAATGCGGACAGCGCTTGTGCGGTCGCGGAGCCGTGGGGAAAGAACACGGGGCCGATGACGAGTGCTGCGGCGGTCGCATACACGTAGAAGTCGTAGAACTCGATCGCGGTGCCGATGAAGCTCGCGAACACGATGCGCCGGTGGCTGACGGCGCCGGCCGAACCGGTTGCGTGTGCAACGGCCGGGGGAGATGCGGACATGGATGTCTCCGTTTTGTCGTTGGGGCATTCGACTGAGCGTGCGCTCGGGCAAGCAGGTGGACGCCTGCCGGGAGAGCGCAGCCGGGCGGATGATGCGGTAGCGGCGTGGACGCGCGTCGTGGCGCGGACGTCACCCGCCGGTCGACGATGGAGACGGATAGGCCGCCGCCGCCCTGTGCCGGCATGGTCGGCTCGCATGCCGGGTGCGGCGCGCGAACGCGCGCGCGGGCGGGTGGCCGCGCGATTGCGGAAAATTATAGCCAGCGCCGCGACATAGCGGCAATCGCGTGCGGGCGCGGGCTCAGTCGAGCGATTGCGCCTGTGCGGATGCAGTGCTTTGCAACTGGAAATGGCCGTCGTCGTTGAACAGCCAGCCTTCCATCATCTCGAGCCGGCCATTGCCGTCCAGCAGTTTCGACGGTGGTGGCGGCAGCGGTGCCGAGCGGCGCAGCGACGCGAGCGCGAGCCCTTCCGCTTCGCTGTCGCCGTTGCTGCGATAGACGGACGCGTTGACGAGGCGGCCGCTGCCATCGACGGTGTACGCGACGACGACGAGCGAGCGCAGCATCGCCTGCGGCGTCCCGCGCGATACGCCGGACGGATTGTGCTCCGTCACGCACCGCGCGACTTCCACGCGATATTGGTCGCGATTCGCGCTGCGGATGACGGACGGGATCGTCAGCACCGAGTGCACCGACGGCGGCGGCGTGATCGTGCACGCGGCAAGTAACGAGGCGGCGACCAGCGCGGCAATACGCAGCCGGCTGGCGCATGAGAGGGGAAGGGGGGACATGGCGGAGTGCCGGAGGGTGACTATAAAAAAATGATAGGCGTCCCGGCGCGACCTGTTATCGGGAGAAACGCATAGTGGGCGAAGCGCGACGTGGCGATTCACGGAGGATGGCGATCGGTGGGCCGACCGGCATGCGTCGCGATGTGACGTGACATGTGACGGCGCGGGCGCGATATGTGCTCGCGTATCGCGCGCCGTGGCGGTGGGCGTGGCCCGACCGGCCCGCTCAGTAGCCGTGCGTGACGAGCGACAGAACGGACAGGTCCGGATGCGTGCCGTCGATGATGCTCTTGCCGATGTGCACGGCTTCCTGAACCGCTTCGTCGACGCTCGCGAAGCTTTCCTCGCCGTCGGCGTGGAAGGGCACCGCATGATCGGGCAACGCTGGATTCACGCCGGGATGGCAGACATAGCCGGTGTAGGTGTAACGCGTGTCGCTGCCGGGAGCGAGGCCCGGCACCACATGGATCTCGAAGCCTTCGTAATCGACGTGATCCGTCGCTGTCGACAGTTCGGTCATGGCGGTCTCCGTGGGCCGCACGCACGGATGGCGCGGGCGGCATCGAGTCGCGGCGGCGGTCGTGTCGCCGTGCTGATCGAATTCTAGGCGATGGCGGCCCGGCTCGTGAGGCTCGCGCGCGTCGTCGACTGCCACGGCGGGCGTGCCGTGTCGCGCGTTACCGCGTGCAGCGCGCGTCCTTGCGCTGCACCACGAGGATCACGGGATACTTCTCGCCGTGCTCGAGTTCCACAGGCGCGACGACCGTCAGCGTCGCCGGGTCGGAATCGTCGTACACGCTGACCTGTTCATTGCGGATATAGGTCACGCCGGTGCAGTTCGATGCGCGCCCATCGTCCGACACCTTGCACTGGATCTCGTTTTCCTTCAGGTAGTTGTACGGCGTCGGGCTCGCGAGATATTCGCGCAGGCTGCGCGGCGAGCCGCCGACGCCCTTCACGTACGCGATCGCGCACGATGGTGTTTGCGCGTCCGTGCCGGAGGCGGAATCGGCGGCCACGGCGTGCGTGCCGACGGCAGCCAGCAGGGCGACGAGCGACGAGGCGATGAAGGGCTTCATGACGTGGTTTCCCGTTTCGCGAATCGGAGCGCCGGATTGTAACGGCATCGGGCGAGATGCGTCGGCACGCCGGGCGGACACCGTGCGCGGCGCGCGGCGGACAAACAAAAACCCCGTCATTCGATGAATGGACGGGGTTTGGCGAACTTCCTGGCGGAAGCGGTGAGATTCGAACTCACGGACAGTTTCCCGTCGCCGGTTTTCAAGACCGGTGCCTTAAACCGCTCGGCCACGCTTCCACACGAGGCGGCATTGTAACCGAAATGCCGCCTCGTTCAGCCTCAATCGTCGCGCAGGAACAATTCCTGCAAGTCGTTGAGGAAACGTTGGCCAAGCGGCGTCGGCGCGATCTGCGCAAAATCGCGCGTGATCAGTCCGCGCTGCTCCGCTTCCTTGAGGGCCGGCTCGATCGTGCCGATCGGCATACCCGTGCGCTCGACGAAGCTGTGCACGGGGAAGCCCTCGACGAGCCGCAGCGTGTTCAGCATGAACTCGAACGGCAGGTCGCGCGCACCGACTTCACGTTCCTCCTGAACCGGCGTGCCGGCCATCGCCTGTTCGATGAAGGTGGCCGGATGTTTGTAGCGTGCCTGCCGCAGGATCCGGTTCGGGAACGACAGTTTCGTGTGCGCGCCCGCGCCGATCCCGAGATAGTCGCCGAAGCGCCAGTAGTTCAGGTTGTGCTTGCACTGATGATTCGGCTTCGCGTAAGCGGACACTTCGTAGCGGTCGTAACCGGCCTCGGCCGTGCGCGCGTGGATCCATTCCTGCATGTCGGCCGACGCGTCGTCGTCGGGCACCGCGGGCGGAAACTTCGCGAACAGCGTGTTCGGTTCGAGCGTCAGGTGATACAGCGACAGATGCGGCGGCGCGAACGACAGCGCGGTCTCGATGTCGGCCCGGCATTCGTCGAGCGTCTGGTTCGGCAGCGCGAACATCAGATCGAGGTTGAAGTTGTCGAACGTCTTCGCGGCGATCTCGACGGCCGCTCGCGCCTGCGCGGTGTCGTGAATGCGGCCGAGCGCCTTCAGATGGCCTTCGTTGAAGCTCTGGATGCCGACCGACAGGCGGTTCACGCCGCTCGCGCGGAACTGTGCGAACTTCGCGGCCTCGAACGTGCCCGGATTTGCCTCGAGCGTGATCTCGGCGTCGGCATCGAGCGGCAGCAGCGCGCGCACGTCGGACAGCAGCCGGTCGAGACCGGCCGCGGACAGCAGGCTAGGCGTGCCGCCGCCGATGAACACCGTATGCACCTGCCGGCCCCAGACGAGCGGCAGCGCCTGTTCGAGATCGGCGCGCAGCGCGTCGAGGTACTCGGTTTCCGGAAACCGCTCGCCCTTCCACTCGTGCGAATTGAAATCGCAGTACGGGCACTTGCGCACGCACCACGGAAAATGCACGTACAGCGCGAGCGGCGGCAGCGACGTGAGCCGTACCTGCCCGGGCGACGTGAAGGCCGCGACGACGCGCGCGCCGGTCTCCGCCGCCTGGCTCATGTGGCCTCCGGTTGCGAATGCGTGACGAGGACGATCATGCCGGTTCCTCCGCGAGCCGCGCGAGCAGTGCCTTCAGCGCGAGCGCGCGATGGCTGTGCGTGTTCTTCACGGCCGGCTCGAGTTCGGCCGCCGTCGCGCCGAGCGACGGCAGGTGGAAATACGGGTCGTAGCCGAATCCGTGCTCGCCGCGCGGCGTGTCGACGATCTCGCCCGCCCAGCGACCTTCGGCGAACAGCGGCTCGGGATCGTCCGCATGGCGCACCAGCGCGAGCACGCAGCAGTAGTATGCGCGCCGGTCGTCGACGCCGCGCAGCTGCTCGACGAGGTACGCATTGTTCGCCGCGTCGCCCTTGTCGCCGCCCGCGCGCTGCGCGTAGCGTGCCGAATAGACGCCCGGCGCGCCGCGCAGCGCGCGCACGCACAGGCCCGAATCGTCGGCGATCGCCGGCAGGCCGGTGAGCCGCGACGCGTGGCGCGCCTTCGTCAGCGCGTTCTCGATGAACGTGCCGAACGGCTCTTCAGCCTCCGGCACGGCCAGGTCGCCCTGCGGCACGATCTCGATGCCGACCGTCGAGAACAGCGCGGTGAACTCGCGCAGCTTGCCGGCGTTGTTCGACGCGAGCACGATGCGCGACAGCGGCGCGAGGGTGCGATCGTCAGGCATGGCCGGCGCCCAGCACGTCCTTCTGCAGCTGCACGAGCTGGCCGATCCCGCTTTGCGCGAGGTCGAGCAGCGCGTTCATCTCGGCGCGCGAGAACGGCACGCCTTCGGCGGTGCCCTGGACTTCGACGAAGCCGCCGGCGCCCGTCATCACGACGTTCATGTCGGTGTCGCAGCGCGAATCTTCCGCGTAGTCGAGATCGAGCACGGGCGCGCCTTCGTACACGCCGACCGAGATCGCGGCGACGTGGTCGGTGATCGGCGAGCGCGCGAGCTTGCCGGCGGCGATCAGCTTCGACACGGCGTCGTGCGCGGCGACGAAGGCGCCGGTGATGCTGGCCGTGCGCGTGCCGCCGTCGGCCTGGATCACGTCGCAGTCGATGTGGATCGTGCGCGGGCCGAGCGCTTCGAGATCGAACACCGCGCGCAGCGCGCGGCCGATCAGGCGCTGAATTTCCTGCGTGCGGCCCGTCTGCTTGCCGCGCGCGGCTTCACGGTCGCTGCGCGTGTGCGTCGCGCGCGGCAGCATCCCGTATTCCGCCGTCAGCCAGCCCTGGCCGCGATCGCGCAGGAATTCGGGCACGCGTTCGGCGACGCTCGCGGTGCAGATCACCTTGGTATCGCCGAATTCGACGAGTACCGAGCCTTCGGCGTGTTTCGTGTAATGGCGCGTGAGGGCGACCTTGCGCAGTTCGTCGGCGCGGCGGCCGCTCGGGCGGGACAGGGAAGACGTCATGGGGGAATCGTGGACGGAAGAGAAAACTTCGATTTTAGCGCCGAACGGCAGCCTTGCCCGGCGGGGTGGGGCGCAAAAATGGGATAATGCGCGCTTCCCGCCCCGCGCCTTGCAATGCGCCGGGCGCCTCGACATATTCCCGCCCGAGAAGGGCACCCAGACGGCGAGACGAACCATGATCTACAGCATGACGGGCTATGCGAGCGCGACGCGCGAACTCGCGACGGCTACCGGCAACGGCGGCACCAGCGTGTCGGTCGAACTGCGCACCGTGAACTCGCGCTTCCTCGACCTGAATTTCCGCATGCCGGACGACGTGCGCGCGTGCGAGCCCGCGCTGCGCGAAATGCTGATGAACAAGCTGTCGCGCGGCAAGGTCGACGTGCGCATCAACCTGCAGCGCGGCGAGCAGAGCATCGGCGCCGGCGCGCTGAACCAGACGGCCCTCGGCCAGCTTGCCGAGCTCGAGCGTTCGGTGCTCGATTCGTTCCCGGGCGTCGGCCGCCTGCGCGCGGGCGAGATCCTGCGCTGGCCGGGCGTGCTCGCCGAGAGCGGCGTGTCGGCGGAAGCGATCCGCGACGCGGTGCTCGCGTGCGGCAAGGAAGCGATCGGCGAGCTCGTCGTCGTGCGTTCGCGCGAAGGCGCGCAGCTGGCGACGATGCTGCTGTCGAACGTCACCGAAATGGAAGCGATCGTCGCGCGCATCACGCCGCTCGTGCCGGAGCTGATCGCGAAGCATCAGCAGAAGATCGTCGAGCGGCTGCAGGAAGCGCTCGGCCTCGCGGCGCCCGAAGGCAGCGCGCCGATCGTCACGCGCGAGGAAGCCGCGGAACGCATTCGTCAGGAAGTGACGATGTACGGCATCCGGATCGACATCGCGGAAGAACTGTCGCGACTCACCGCGCACCTGAACGAAACGCGTCACGTGATCGAGAAGGGCGGCCGCGTCGGCAAGCGTCTCGACTTCATGATGCAGGAACTGAATCGAGAAGCAAACACGCTCGGCTCGAAGGCGGCGGCAAAGGAACTGGCCGACGCATCGATGGCGCTCAAGCTGTTGATCGAGCAGATGCGTGAGCAAGTGCAAAACCTGGAGTAACGCAACATGACCCACCCCACTCACGACGGCCACGCATCGCATGCGCTGCACGGCGGCGTCTATCCCGGCAACCTGTTCATGGTCATCGCGCCGTCGGGCGCCGGCAAGTCGACGCTCGTGAACGCGCTGCTGTCGAAGGACAGCGACATCTGCCTGTCGATTTCGTACACGACGCGCAAGCCGCGCCCGGGCGAGCAGGACGGCCAGCACTACCACTTCACGACCGTCGAGGATTTCCGCACGCGCCACGCCGCGCACGAATTCCTCGAAAGCGCGGAAGTGCACGGCAACTATTACGGTACGTCGCGCGTCTGGATCGAAGAGCAGATGATGAACGGCCACGACGTGCTGCTCGAGATCGACTGGCAGGGCGCGCAGCAGGTGAAGAAGCAGTTCCGCAACGCGGTCGGCATCTTCATTCTGCCGCCGTCGCTCGACGCGCTCGAGGAACGTCTGAAGAAGCGCGGCCAGGACGAACCGAACGTAATCACGCGACGCCTGCTCGCGGCGGGCAGCGAGATGGCGCACGCGTCCGAAGCGGAATACGTCGTGATCAACGAGAATTTCGATCGTGCACTGGCCGAGCTCGAATGCATCGTCGCGGCGACGCGCCTGCGCTTTGCTTCGCAGTACGCGCGACATGCCGAGCTGTTCATCGAGCTCGGCATCCATTTGCCCCACGCGGAATGACGCGGGGGTAGAGGGACATAAGGTAGAATAGGGACTATATTCAGAAGGAATTACCAACATGGCTCGCATTACCGTCGAAGACTGCCTGAAGCAAATCCCCAACCGCTTCGAACTGGCGCTCGCCGCCACTTACCGCGCGCGGCAGCTCGCGCAAGGCCATACGCCGAAGATCGAGAGCCGCGACAAGCCGACCGTCGTCGCGCTGCGCGAGATCGCCGCCGGCCAGGTCGGCGTCGAGATGCTGAAGAAGGTGCCGGTGTAACGCGCATCCGGCCCGTTCCAGCCATGTAGTCCACGCGCGCAACGACTCGACCTGGAGGCGAATATGAGCACCACCCCATCGTCCGCCTCCGCGGATTCGACCACCGAAGCCACGGCCCAGTCGCCTGCGCGCCAGTACATCGACGCGGTCCTCGAACAGTCCTTCCGGCATCTGTTCGGGCCGACCGCCACTCCGGAGCAGCCGCGCAAGCACGGCGTCGTTTCGATCGCGAAACTGACGACCGCGCTTGCCGAGTATCTCCCTCCGGAAGAAATCAAAGAGGTCAAGGCGGCGTTCCACTTCAGCGACGAAGCCCACCTCGGTCAATATCGCCAGAGCGGCGAACCCTATATCACCCATCCCGTCGCCGTCGCGGAAATCTGCGCCGGCTGGAAGCTCGACGCGCAAGCCGTGATGGCCGCGCTCCTGCACGACGTGATGGAAGACCAGGGCGTGACGAAGAGCGAGCTGGCCGAACGGTTCGGCCCGAAGGTCGCCGAGCTGGTCGACGGCCTGTCGAAGCTCGACAAGATGGAGTTCCGCAGCCGCGAGGAAGCGCAAGCGGAAAACTTCCGCAAGATGCTGCTCGCGATGGCGCGCGACGTGCGGGTCATCCTCGTCAAGCTTGCCGACCGTCTGCACAACATGCGCACGCTCGGCGCGGTGCCGATGGAAAAGCGCCGCCGCGTCGCACGCGAGACGCTCGACATCTACGCGCCGATCGCGCACCGCCTCGGGTTGAACAACACGTATCGCGAGCTGCAGGACATGAGCTTCGCGAACTTCAACCCGCATCGCTACGCGACGCTCGAGAAGGCCGTGAAGGCCGCGCGCGGCAATCGCCGCGAAGTGATCAGCAAGATCCTCGAGGCCGCACAGCGCGCGATGGGCGACGCGAAGCTCGACGCCGAGATCACCGGCCGCGAAAAGACGATCTACAGCATCTATCGCAAGATGCGCGACAAGCAGCTGTCGTTCTCGCAGGTGCTCGACGTATACGGCTTTCGCGTCGTCGTCGAGAATCCGCTCGACTGCTACACGTGCATCGGTGCGTTGCACGCGCTGTACAAGCCCGTGCCCGGCAAGTTCAAGGACTACATCGCGATCCCGAAGATCAACGGCTATCAGTCGCTGCACACGACGCTCGTCGGCCCGTTCGGCGCGCCGATCGAGTTCCAGGTGCGCACGCGCAAGATGCACGAGATCGCCGAGGCGGGCGTGGCCGCGCACTGGCTGTACAAGAACGGCGGCGCGGATCTGAACGACGTGCAGAAGCGCGCGCATCAGTGGCTGAAGTCGCTGCTCGACATCCAGAGCGAAGCCGGCGATTCGAGCGAATTCCTCGAGCACGTGAAGATCGACCTGTTCCCGGATGCGGTGTACGTGTTCACGCCGAAGTCGAAGATCATGGCGTTGCCGCGCGGCGCGACGGCGCTCGATTTCGCGTATTCGATTCACAGCGATCTCGGCAACCAGTGCGTGGCCGTGAAGATCAACAACGAGTTGCTGCCGTTGCGTACCGAGCTGAAGAGCGGCGACATCGTCGAGGTGATCACCGCGCCGTATTCGAAGCCGAACCCGGCGTGGCTCGGCTTCGTGCGCACCGGCAAGGCCCGCTCGGCGATTCGTCACTACCTGAAGACGATGCGCCTGAACGAGTCGGTGCAGCTCGGCGAGCGGCTCGTCGACCAGAGTCTGAAGGGTTACGGGCTCGCGCTCGCCGATGTCGCGCCCGAGGTGTGGGAGAAGCTCGTCCAGTGGACGGGCAACAAGAGTCGCCAGGAAATCTTCGCGGACATCGGCCTCGGCCGCCGCGTCGCCGCGGTGATGGCCAAGCGCATCGAGGTGCTGATGAGCGGCCGCGATGCGGACGACGATCTGCCGAAGTCCGAGCGGCATCCCGCACACAATGCGCCGCCGGTCGTGATTACCGGCACGGAAGGGATGTCCGTGCAACTGTCGGCGTGCTGCCGGCCGATTCCGGGCGATGCGATCATGGGCTATATCGGCATCGGCCTCGGGATGGCGATTCATACGACCGATTGCCGGGTCGCGCAGCGCATCCATCGTCGCGATCCGGGCCGCTGGATCGACGTCGAGTGGGCGCCGCAGCCGGGTCGTCTGTTCGACGTCGCGGTGAAGGCGCTCGTGAAGAACACGAAGGGCATCTTCGCGCGCGTCGCGGCGGACATCACGTCGGCCGACGCGAACATCGTGCACATCGCGATGGACGAGGATCTGACGCACGAATCGACGGTGCTGCGGTTCGTGATCCAGGTCAGCGATCGCGTGCATCTCGCGAACGTGATGCGGCGCGTGCGGACCAATCCGGACGTGATGCGGATCATGCGCGAGCGCTCGACCGACGACAGCGTGCATGCGCGTCACGACGGTGGCATGCGCATCGAGCGCGAGCGGCAGGATTACTGACGCCGCGCGTTGGTTTGCGGCGGGATACGACGGCGGCCACGGGCCGCCGTTTTCGTTTGTGCCGCGGGGCGGGCGGTGTCGCGCAGCGGCAACCCGACGCGGGCCGAGCGGGCGATGGCCGAAGAGAAGAGGGGGGCGGAAAAGAAAAAAGGGCCTTCCCGGAGGAAGGCCCTTCTGAGGTGGCGCGGCTGGCAGGATTCGAACCCACGACCCCTTGGTTCGTAGCCAAGTACTCTATCCAACTGAGCTACAGCCGCACGCAAAACGGTACTGCTTCAACTGTCGGAACCTTCTGCGATGGGAAGGCCCCCAAAAAGGTGGCGCGGCTGGCAGGATTCGAACCCACGACCCCTTGGTTCGTAGCCAAGTACTCTATCCAACTGAGCTACAGCCGCACGCAGAAGCGGAAGTATAGCAGGGTTGTATAAAAAGGGAAGCCTTATTCGCAAAAAATGTCACCCGATCTTGGGCGGCCGCGTTCGTGTACCCTTGATGCATCAGTCATCCATGTGTTGAATCTGCATCATGAACAAGGCGTTTGTCAAAGAGTCGGACGGCGACGACGACGATCTCGACCCGAGTCAACCCGCGATTCCGGCGGGCACGAAGAACTACATCACCCCGGCCGGCCACAAGCGGCTCAGGGACGAACTCCTGAACCTGATCGACGTCGAGCGTCCCGAGGTCGTGCGGCTGGTGTCGTGGGCCGCGTCGAACGGCGATCGGTCGGAGAACGGCGACTACATCTACGGCAAGCGGCGGTTGCGCGAGATCGACCGCCGGATCCGCTTCCTGACGAAGCGGCTCGATCTCGCCGAAGTCGTCGACGCGAGCCGGCAGGAGAATGTCGACCAGGTGTTTTTCGGCGCGACCGTCGATTACGCGACGCCGGACGGCGAGGATCACACCGTCACGATCGTGGGGATCGACGAGGTCGATCTCGATCGCGGTTGTGTCAGCTGGATCTCGCCGGTCGCGCGGGCACTCATCAAGGCGAAGATCGGCGACACCGTCACGCTGATGACGCCGGCCGGTCCCCAGCCGATCGACGTGCTCGACGTTCGCTATCCGGCACCGGGCAGCGCGTGAGCAGCGAGTGGTGCATCCGCGCAGTGCCGCCCTGAAACGACGAGCGCCCCGGGGTGGGGCGCTTGTCATGACGCTCCTGGCCGAAGAGGCGGGAGCGATTGCGTTGCTCAGAAGCGGTGGCGCATGCCGGCCGTGACCGCGATCTGCTTGTTCGTCGACGACGCGGTGCCGAGCCCGTTGATGTTCGCGCCGACCGCCAGGCCGTCCGCATTGACCCGCTGGTACTCGCCCTGCAGATACAGGTCGGTGCGCTTCGACAGCGCATAGTCGGCCTGCAGGTTGAACTGGTGCCAGCTCGGCGTCTGGCCGTCGAGGCGGCCGTCGGTGTACGTGTACGAGCCCGCGAGCGAGAACGCCGGTGTCAGCGCGTAGCGGCCGTTCACTTCGTAATTGTTGAAGCGCGTGCCGCCGGTGAGCGGGATGCCGCCCGACACACCGGACTGCCCGGCGCTGATCCTGGCCGAATCGGTCAGGCGCGTCTGCGTGAACACGAAGCCGGCCGTCGCGGGCCCGAACGTGTAGTTGAGGCCCGCGCCCCAGGTGCGCTGACGGCTGGCGGCAAACGCCCAGTCGCCGGCCACCGCGCCGGGGTCGCTGGCTGCGAGCGACAGCGCGTTGATGTTGTTGTTGAGCTGCATGTACGCGGCCGCGACGTTGAAGCCCATGTAGCTGTACGACGCGCCCACGCTGTATGCGCGGTTGTTCGAGAAATCGCTGGAATTCGAGAAGCCGTACAGCGCGCCGAACTTCAGGCCACCGTAATTGGCACTCTGATACTTGACCGAGTTGTTGATCCGGAACGAGTTGTTCAGGTTGTCGTTATCGAACGGGTGCGCGAACTGCGTGCCGCCGTATTGGGTGCCGGTCAGCGACAGCGGGCCGAGGAAATCGACGACGCTGTCGTACTGGCGGCCGAGCGTGAGCGACCCGTAGCTCTCGTGCGCGAGGCCGACGAACGCCTGGCGGCCGAATTCGCGGCCGTTCTGCTTGAGTGAACCGTTGTTGATGCCGAAGCCGTTTTCCAACGTGAAGATGGCTTTCAGTCCGCCACCGAGATCCTCGGTGCCGCGCAGGCCCCAGCGGCTGCCGTTGATCGAGCCGCTCGTCTCCTGCCACGCGCTGTGGCCACCCTGGTTGTTCGTATAAGTGATGCCGGCGTCGATCAGGCCGTACAGCGTGACGCTGCTTTGCGCATGGGCGGCAGTGGCGCACATGCCGGTCAATGCCGCGACGATCAGGGGCTTTTTCATGATCTGTCTCCAAACAGGATGATGTCGATCGAACCTGCTGCGGGCATCGGCGGCGTCGCGGGTCGGCGACACCGTGCGCGTGGAGCGCGGCACCCTCGTCGGAAATCCATTTGCAGTGTACGGATGGGGCCGGGTGCAGAAGAAAATTGCTTCCGGCAATACTGTATTTTGAATCCCGCAAGAATAAGTGTATGCGCCGGGAGCCCCGGCCACCAAGGCTTTGCGGCAGCGCAGCAGGTGGAGAAGGTGCTCAGGACTGCGTAAAGGGTGTCGTGGACGTTGCGCGATCGCGACAGGCACTCACTGGCGGGCGGAAGTAGGACTAGCGCGATTATTGACACATCGGCAATAGAGGTTTGTGTGGGGCATGGATAATGAAAGGATGATCTCTCGCTATACTGCGATCTCTGCTTTCCGAAGCAGACTTTTTCGTTGACGGAAAAGATCTCCAAACCTTTGTCGGCGCGACTTCCCAGTCGCGCTTTTTTTTTGCCCTTCGCCCCGATCCCTATCGCGTTTACGAGCGTCGCTTGCGCTTGCTCGTCGGCGGCGGGTCGTCGGCTTCGGCTTGCGGCGGCGTATACGTCCAGTCTTCCATCACGTAGTGACGGGCGTCCAGCGGTGACGCCAGCAGGTTCTGCCAATGATCGCCGTGCCACGTCGGGTCGAATTCGGTGTCGCAAGGTGTGTCACGGGACTCGGCCAACGCGCGGGACTTGCGGCGCACGCGTGCGAGTCGGCTCGCGAAGCGTTTGATTCCGTCCAGCCACATGACCTTCTCCTTCCATTGCCTTGCACCAGCATCGCAACGTCCCTCGTTCTTCGCAATCCGGAAAAAACCCGAGGATTTTACCGACCCGATTTGTCCCCGGTAGGTTTTTCACCGTTTCGATTATGTGGGATTCGATCCCGGTAATATTGACAGGTTTTTGATGCGGATCAATTAATAAAAGACGATGGTGTACCGATTCCAGTGGTATTGACGTTTTTTTGATAAAGAAAGCGTCAAAAATTCCCTTGACGCGCCTGGATTGTCCAATTTATAAAGTCAGCACTCCGTCCCCGGGCGGAGCGCTGGGGGTGGGTGTCGGCGCGCCGTTGCGGGATTTCGGGAAGCGGCTATAAACAGTAGCTTTTTTGATCTAATCGAGTGGGGAATGAAGGTATGGATACCGGTATCGTAAAATGGTTTAACGATGCTAAAGGTTTCGGCTTTATTACG
This sequence comes from Burkholderia sp. BCC1638, assembly GCF_902833195.1. Taxonomy (NCBI): domain Bacteria; kingdom Pseudomonadati; phylum Pseudomonadota; class Betaproteobacteria; order Burkholderiales; family Burkholderiaceae; genus Burkholderia; species Burkholderia sp. BCC1638. The sequence continues at coordinate 173,468 of NZ_CADFEC010000004.1, read as the reverse complement.
TCCGACAATGGCGGCGAAGATTTGTTTGCGCACTTTTCCGAAATCCGCATGGACGGCTTCAAAACGCTGAAGGAAAACCAGCGCGTTTCCTTCGAAGTGAAAGTCGGGCCGAAAGGCAAGCAGGCAGCGAATATCCAGGCGGTCTGACGCGCCACGCATTGCCGAACTCGTCCGGCCCCCGCATCGCGGGGGCTTTTTGCTTTTTGGGGCCCGAAAACCCGAGACCGGTGAATCGAATCCGCTTCGGACTGGTCGCGAACGCGCCTGCCGGTGCATACTCACGGAAGCATCGTTTCTCCCGCCTTTTATGTCCGATTTCAGCCCGTCAGATTCCGCCTGCGAACAGCCGCTCGTCTTCGTCGACCTCGAAACCACCGGTGGTTCGTCCGCCGAGCACCGCATCACTGAAATCGGCGTGGTCGAAATCGGCCCGCTGGGCATATCGACATGGACGACGTTGGTCAACCCGGGGCAATCGATTCCGCCGTTCATCCAGCAACTGACGGGCATTTCCGATGAGATGGTGCGCGACGCGCCGTCGTTCGCGTCGCTCGCGCCCGTGCTGTTCGAGCGGCTCGACGGCAAGCTGTTCGTCGCGCACAACGCGAGCTTCGATCGGGGCTTCCTGCGTGCCGAATTCGAGCGCGCCGGCTTCGCGTTCAATCCGGACGTACTGTGCACGGTGCGGCTGTCGCGCGCGCTGTTTCCGCGGGAGGCGCGACACGGACTCGATGCGCTGATCGAACGCCACGGTCTCGTCCCCGCCGCCCGCCACCGGGCGCTAGCGGATGCCGATCTCCTTTGGCAGTTCTGGCGGCAATTGCACGAGATCGTGCCGCTCGAGCGTCTGCGCGACCAGATTGCGCGCACGACGCGCCACTTCCGTCTCGCGGGCGGCATGACCGAAGCGTGGCTCGATACCGCGCCGGCCGGATGCGGTGCGTACGCGCTGTTCGGGGAGGGCGACGAAGCGCTGTACGTCGGCCGCAGCGTGCGCGTGCGGCAGCGCTTGCGTGCGCTGCTGACCGGCGAGCGGCGTTCGTCGAAGGAAATGCGGATTGCGCAGCAGGTGCGGCGTGTCGAATGGCGGGAGACCGGCAACGAACTCGGCGCGATGCTTGCGGAAGCCCAGTGGATTGCTCGCCTGCGTCCGTCATACAACCGGCGTCCCGCGGCCGAAAGTGGCCGTGCCGGCAATGCGCCCTGGCCGTTCGACGGCCCGGTCGCGTTCGAGGCGAGCGGCGAGCGCCGCCTGTTTCACGTGATCGACGGCTGGCGCTACCTCGGTGCGGCCGAATCGCTCGATGCGGCCGCGCGGCTCGTGGCCGACGGCGCGGACGGTGCGTTCGAACCGCATACCCATCGCCTGCTGCAGACGCATCTCGCGCGCGGCCTGCAACTGATTCCGCTAGCGGCGCTCACGCCTGCCGACTGAGCACGGCCGGCTGCCGCGCGCAATGGCCGTGCGCCGTCAGCCGATCGCGCTGGCGCCGCCGGCGGAGCAGACGTGCGACAGCGCGATGCCGAGCGCCTGCGTCTGGGTGCGGTCGTAGCGGGTCAGTGTTTTCCAGTTCGCGATGCTGCGTGCGAGCCGCGCCTGGCAGTCGGGTGCGTCGCGCAGCGGTGCGACCTGCGCGAGGCCGGCCAGCATCTTTTGCGTGAGCTGATCGAGCGCCGGCCGCGTGCTGGTCGCGAGGTCGGGCGGGGAGCCTTCCGGCGGCCGCGTCGCGCGCCACGTTGCAAAGAGCGCGTTCTGCACGTCCTTGCTCGCGGCGATCTGATCCTCGAAGAACGTGCGCGCAAACGCCGGATCCACGCCGGACTGTGCGGCGCGCTTCTCGACCGATGCGAGCAGTGCCGCTTCGCGCGGTTGGTCCTCGATTGCCTTGTGATTCGCCCATTTCCATCGCGCGACGGGTTCGGCCAGGGCGAGCCGCTGCGATGCGAGCGCGACGAGATTGGTGAGCGCGGTGTCGTCGCCGTCCGCGCGTGCGATGTGCGGCGACGAAAAAAGGGCGACGCCGAGCGCGGCGACAGCGACGCTGGCACGAATGGCTTGTTTCATCGGAACGATCGGGAGAACCGGACGGGCCGGAGGTGGAAAACCAGAAGGATAGACGAAGACAGTCGCGCGGCGGAACGACGCGACAGAAGAATCAGCGGACGCGCTGATCCGGCACCGTCAGGCCGTTGCAGCCCGGGTGCGAAGCGATCTGCGCCGAAAACGCAGCGATGAACCGCACGATATCGATCGACACGTGGCGGTTACAGAACGGAACGTAGATTCACTTCGGCGAGTACAGCTTGTGCTGCTCGTCGAAGAATGCCCGGACATACTCGGGCAACTCGGCGAGGAATTCCACGCCGACGGGTTCCGGATCCGGGCTCATCACTTGCTCGGGCGGGGGCATGCGGGTTGGTCTTTCGTCCATGGTCATTTCTCCAGCAGGTTCAATAATTATCAACCTCGCGCTCGGATTTTTGCCAGAGGCGAATCGTTAGATTTTGTCTCTGTTGTATTAACGGCACATGCGCTGCTGCGCACCGTGCGATGCCGACTATTGCACCTCGCACGTCGGCAACGATCAGGCCGCTTGTTATACTTGCGCGCACTTTTTCCTGGACCGCGATGAAACGAACGACGCGATGGATCGGCCTCGTATGGTTGGCGCTCGTACTGAACGTACTGTCGCCCGTCGTCGGCTACGCGCGTCTCGCATCGAACGGTTCCGGCGAGCTCACGCTCGAATTGTGCAGTGCGGCAGGTGCGCGTCAGATCGTCCTCGCGCAGTCGGGCGACGACCGCGGCACATCGTCGTTCGACCATGCCGGCGTGCCGCACTGCGTGTACTGTCCCGGCTTCGCGGCGAACGTGGCGCTCGGCACGAGCCTGCCTGCGTTGCCGGGCTTCGTGCGCGCCTTCGCGTACCGGGCGACCGCCCCGGCCGTTCCCGTTTTTCCCCGCAAGGGCATCCGTCTCGCGCAGCCGCGCGGCCCGCCTGAAAACGTCCCGATCTGATTGATATCGTCCGCGCGCCCCGGTGGCGCGCGTGCCGCCCGCGGCCCGGTCCGCGCGCCGCGCCGTGTGCGCGCGGCGCGTCGGCTCGCGCCCGGCGGTGTCCGGTCACGTTTCCAGGAATTCATCCATGTCGTTCACCTTCGCCGCGCGGCCGTCGCGCGGCCGGCTCGCGCTCGCCTGCGTGGCCGTTTTTGCCTGGCCTGCCGCGCAGGCGGCCACGATCGATGGCGTATCCGCTGACCCGGCGCCCGGCAGTCCGGGCGACCCGGCCGGCCATGCCGCACCGGTTGCCGCGCCCGCGCCGACCGGCGACACGTTGACCGCCGTCAGCGTCATCGCTCGGCGGCGACCCGTCGATCCCGATACGCCGGCCGTCGTCGAGTCGATCACGCGCGAGCAGATCGACGCGCACACCAACGTCACCACCGAGGACGCGCTGAAGTACGCCCCCAACCTGATGGTTCGCAAGCGCTACATCGGCGACCGCAACAGCGTGTTCGCCGGCCGCGACTTCAACGAGCTGCAGAGCGCGCGCGGGCTCGTCTACGCCGACGGCCTGTTGCTGTCGAACCTGCTCGGGTCGAGCTATGCGTATCCGCCGCGCTGGTCGCTGATCGCGCCCGACGATATCGCGCGCGTCGACGTGCTGTATGGTCCCTTTTCCGCGCTGTATCCCGGCAACGCGATCGGCTCGACCGTGCTGCTGACGACGCGGCGTCCCGACGCACTCGAGGCGTCGCTGTCGACGCAGTTCTTCACGCAGCGCTATCACGACGGCTACGGCTTCGCGGACAGCTTCGGCGGCAATCACCAGACCGCGCGGATCGCGAACCGCATCGGCAAGTTCTGGTTTTCGCTGTCGCTCGACCGGCTGGAGAACAACGGCCAGCCGATGCAGTATGCGGGCCCCAATTCAGCCTACAACCCGAAGCTCGGCGCCGCGGTGCCGGTGACGGGGGCGGCTACCGACATCGGACCGAACGGCAAGCCGCGCACGATCGTCGGCGCGCAGACCATCGAGCGGACCGAGCAGCTCAACGGGACGGTGCGGATGGGCTACGCGTTCACGGACCGCGTCGACGCGACACTGACGCTCGGGCACTGGGAAAACCATTACCGGCAGCACGGCGAAACCTTCCTGCGCGATGCGGCCGGCAATCCCGTCTACGGCGGCAACGTGTCGATCGGCGGCCGGAACATGACCGTCGCGCCGAGCGCGTTCGCGCCGCAGCGCGGCGACCAGGAGAACTGGCTGTACGCGCTCGGCCTGAACGGCCGGCTCGATTCGGGCTGGCGGCTGTCGGGCGTGGTGTCGGCGTACGACGTGTCGCGCGACGTGCTGCGCGCGGCGTCGACCGTGCAGGGCGGGGCGGGCACGCTGTTCCAGGGCGACGGCACGGGCTGGCGCACGTTCGACCTGAAGGCCGATGCGCAGGAAGTGAAGGGCCACGCATTCACGTTCGGCTATCACTACGACAACTATTTCCTGCGCAACGTCACGTACAACACGGCCGACTGGCTGGCAGGGCCGACTACGTCGGTCGCGAGCGTCTACCGGGGCGACACGCGCACGCAGGCGCTGTTCGCGCAGGACGCGTGGCGTTTCGCGCCCGGCTGGCTCGCGACCCTCGGCCTGCGCTACGAGCGCTGGGATGCATACGGCGGCGCGCTCGGCAACGCCAACGGCATGCTCGGCTACGCGGACCGCGGCGCGAATGCGCTGTCGCCGAAAGTCGCACTGCAATGGGACGCGACGGACGTCTGGCGCTTCCGGCTGTCGTTCGCGACCGGCACGCGCTTTCCGACGGTCGGCGAACTGTTCCAGGGCACGATCTCGAACAACGCGATCCTCAACAACAACCCGAACCTGCGTCCGGAAAAGGCGATCGACTGGGACTTCACGGCCGAGCGCGACGTGGGCGTCGGCGTCGTGCGCGCGAGCGTGTTCCAGAGCGATCTGCGCGATTCGATCTACAGCCAGACGACGGTGTCGGGCGCATCGACCGTCACCAACATCTCGAACGTCGATCGCGTGCGCGTACGCGGCGTCGAACTCGCATTCAGCGGTCAGAGCGTCGGGCTGCGCGGGCTCGACATCGACGCGAACGTGTCGGCGAGCAACGCGCAGATTCTGGCCGACACCGCGAATCCGGCTTACGTCGGTTCGCGCTTTCCGCGCATCCCGCGCATGCGCGCGAACCTGCTCGCGTCGTACCGCTTCGACGAGCACTGGCTCGCGAGCGTCGGCGTCCGCTACTCGGGCCGCCAGTTCAATACGCTCGACAACGGCGACGTGAATCCGGACGTGTACGGCGGCACGAGCATCTTCACGGTCGTCGACCTGAAGGCGCGCTACCGGTTCGACCGTCACTGGACCGCATCGCTCGGCATCGACAACCTGACCGACCGTCGCTATTACGTGTTCCACCCGTATCCGGGCCGCACTTTCTTCGGAGAACTGAAATGGTCGCTGTGAAATCGTTCGCGGCAGGCTGTGCGCTGTGGCTCGCGGCGCTGTCGCCCGCACGCGCGCACGACGCGCCGAACGCCGTCGATCCGCATGCGGCGCACATGAGCATGCAGGCCGCGCCGGCGCAGCAGAAGCAGCCGCTCGCGACCGGCGCCGCATTCGACGCGCGGCACCGGCTGTGGGTCGCATGGGTTGAAGGCGCGCACGTCGTCGTCGCGCACTCGGACGACGCGGGCCGCACGCTGTCCGCACCCACGACCGTCAACGCGATGCCCGAGCCGATCTACACGAGTGCGGAGAATCGCCCGAAGATCGCGACGAGCCCGGACGGTCGCGCGGTGTACGTGTCGTGGTCGATGCCGCTCGATGCGCCGTACACCGGCATGGTGCGCTTCTCGCGTTCGCTCGACGGCGGCGCGACCTGGAGCGTGCCCGTCACCGTGCATCGCGACCGGCAGGCGATCACGCACCGCTTCGACATGATGGCGGTCGATCCGGCCGGCAACATCGCGATCGCGTGGATCGACAAGCGCGATCTCGTCGCGGCGAAGGCGGCGGGGCAGACGTACGACGGCGCGGCCGTCTACTTCGCCGTGTCGCGCGACGGCGGCGCGTCGTTCGAGCCCGAGCGCAAGGTCACCGATCACACATGCGAATGCTGCCGCATCGCGATGGCGATCGATCCGGCCGGACATATCGAAGCGGTGTGGCGCAACGTGTTCCCGGGGCAGATCCGCGATCATGCGCTCGCGGTGCTGCCCGTGTCGGCGTCGGAGCCCGTCGCGCCGGTGCGCGCGACGTTCTCGAACTGGCACGTCGAGGCGTGCCCCGAGCACGGGCCGGCGCTCGCGATCACGCCGGACGGCACGCGCCACATTGCGTGGTTCGGCGTCGTCGAGGGTCGCGCCGACGTGTTCTATTCGCGCATCGGCGCCGATGACCGGGCGCTCGGCACGCCCTGGGCGTTCGGCGCGAATCCGGCGGTACCGGCCGAGCAAGCATCGCATGCGGCGCTCGTCGCGCGCGGCGATGTCGTGTGGCTCGCATGGAAGGCGTTCGACGGCGACACGATGCAGATCAAGCTGCGCCGCTCGGACGATCGCGGCGAGCACTGGTCGGCGCCGCGCGTGATCGCGTCGACGTCGGGTGCGAGCGACAACCCGCAACTGCTCGACGATGCAGGACGCATCTACCTGTCGTGGCGTACGCGCCACGACGGCTATCGACTCATTCCCGTGGAGGGAGAGCAATGAAACGACTGATGGTGTCGATCGGCGCCGTGCTTGCGAGCTTGCCCGCATGGGCCGGTGAACTGCAGCCGCTGCGCGCGGCCGAGGTCGCGAAGTTGTACGCGACGGCGACAGAACGGCCGCTCGCGGTCGAGATCTGGTCGCTCGATTGCGGCTACTGCCGCGAGAACGCCGTGCATCTGGTCGCGTGGCAGCGCCGGCATCCGGACGTGCGGCTCGCGATGGTCTCGATGGACGCGTACGACGACAACGGTGCGGCAATCGCACAGGCGCTCGCGCAAATGAACCTGCCGCCGCAGGTCGCGCAATATGCGAACGCGGAGCCGATGCCCGAGCGTCTGCGAGCGGCACTCGATGCGAGGTGGCGGGGAGAAATGCCGCGTACCGTGTGGATCGGACGCGATGGTGCACGCGAGGCGCGCAGCGGATTGCTGACGACCGACGTGCTCGACGGCTGGTTGCAAGGCGGCAAGCGCCGGTGAAAGCGGAAGGTGGCGCGCGGGCGATGCCGCGCGCCGCTCCGATGCAAATACGAATCGAAAGCGCGCGCCCGGAGGCGCGCAAGAAGATCGTCAGGCCGCGCGCCTGAACAGCCGGATCACGAACAGCAGGATCACGGCGCCGATGACCGCGACGATCACCGAACCGATGAAGCCGCTGCCGAGGCTGATGCCGAGCACCCCGGCCAGCCAGCCGCCGATCACCGCGCCGACGATGCCGACGATGATGTCGACGATCAGGCCGAACCCGCCGCCCTTGACGAGCAGGCCCGCCAGCCAGCCGGCGATCGCGCCGATGATGAGCCACATAATCAAGCCATGAGTCATGGTGATCCTCTCCTTGTGTTGAGTCGAAATGACCGGACGTCGGCTGTTTCGCCGCAAGCTGCATGAAGGCGGCATGCGACCCGCCGCGCCGCCCACGCAATGTAACGCGATAGACGGGTCGGAATCGTTAAGTAATGTTATGCACCCTTAACGGGTTTTTCCAGGGGATTCGTCTGGCTACGCAATGAATCTGCAAGGAAAGGGGCGCCATGTGTCATCGTCCGTGCGTCGGCGTCGATGCGTCGGTGTCGGGCAGGCCGTCACCGGCGTCGGCAATCAGGCGGGTGACGGTCGCCGCGTCGCCGATCGCCTCGATCGCGAGCAGTGCGAAGCGCGCGAGAAAGAGCGATGCATCGGTTTCGCCGATGCGAGTCATCGTGCGGCACAGGTCGGTGTAAAGGATGTCGCGTTCGGTGTCGGTCATCATGCGTTCTCCTGAGGATCGGATGACGTGTGCGGGTGCAGCACGCGCTCGAGTGCGGCGCTCAGGTCGGTGACGCGCGCATCGTGCCAGCGGCCGAGCACATGTCCGTCCGGACGCACGAGATAGACGGTGCCGTCGCGCGCGCCGTACAGGTCGAACAGCCGGCCGTCGGCATCGTAGCCGCCGCATCGCGGATGTTGCGGTGCCGCGTGCCGCGCGAGCGTGACCAGCGCGAACGGTATGCCGGCGTCGTGCAGGCGTCGTTCGAGATCGGCGAACGACGGATCGGACGCACCGTCGCGTGTGAAGCGGAACGCGGTGAAGCACGCGCCGACGAGATCGGTCAGGTGGCCGCGACGCACGCCGTTGTCGTTGCCGATGTCGCTCGACGCCTGCAGCATTAGCGGACATTCGGCGAGTACCGTGCCGGGCGGCGGCCCAGCCGAGAACGCATCGCGTTCGTCCGCATTGAGCGGCGACGTCGTGTAAGCGATGGCCGATGTCTGACGCGGATTGATCAGCGAACGCAACGCCGGATGCCGGGCCGCGAGCGTCAGCACGGCCTTGCGCATCAGGTCGAATGCGAACGACGGCGGCGCCATGAACTCGGTGCTCTTGGTGCCGTAGCGCAGGTTCTCGTGCGTCGCGAACACGCGCTCGTCCGAATAGCTGTCGAGCAGCGCGTCCGACGCGAGGCCGCGAATCACGTACGCCAGTTTCCACGCGACATTGTCGGCATCGTCGATTCCCGAGTTCGCGCCGCGCACGCCGAAGATCGGCACGAGGTGCGCGGCGTCGCCACAGAACAGCACGCGGCCGTGCCGGTAGCGTTCGAGCGTCAGCGCGTTCGCCTTGTAGATCGTGATCCAGATCGGCGACCAGTCGCCGCGCTCGCCCATCATGTCGAGCAGGCTCTGCACGCGCGGGATCACGTTCTCGGGTTTGACGGCCGCTTCGGGATCCTCATCGTCGCGCAGCTGGTAGTCGATCCGCCACACGTTGTCGGGCTGCTTGTGGACGAGTACCGTCGAGCCCGGATTCGACGCCGGGTCGAAGTAGGCGAGTCGCTCGGTCGGCCGATCGCTGTCGAGCGCGATGTCGACGATCACGTAACGGCCTTCGTAGCTGGTGCCGTGCAGCGACAGGCCGAGCGCATCGCGCATCGTGCTGCGCCCGCCGTCGCTCGCGACGACCCAGTCGGCATCGAGCGCGTAGCCGCCGAGCGGCGTATCGACGTCGAGACGTACGCCGTCCGGGCGCTGCGTGACGCCGGCGACCTTCGTCTGCCAGCGGACTTCGATGAGTTCGGGGCGGCGCAGTGCGGCGTCGAGCAGGAACTGCTCGATGTGATACTGCGCGAGGTTCACCATCGGCGGCAGCTTCTGGTTTTCGTCCTGCGGCATCGTGAAATGCAGCACTTCGTCGTGACGATAGAAGCTGCGTCCGCCGCTCCACGGCAGTCCGACGCGAAGGAAACGATCGAGTGCGCCGAGCCGTTCGATGATCTCGAGGCTGCGTCGCGAGATGCAGATCGCGCGGCTGCCGTGACAGACTGAATCATCGGCTTCGAGCAGCACGCTGCGGATGCCGTGATTGGCGAGGCCGAGCGCGACGGCGAGGCCGACCGGCCCGCCGCCGACGATCGCGACGCGGTGCCGCTGCATGTCGACACTGTCGCTGCAGGTCGGCAGATGCGCGGGATGGCGCGCGGCGACGAACGGATATGGCTTGACTTCGATGCCCATCGTTGGCTTCCAGGTTGCACTGTTGGAATGCGCACGCTCGACGACGCGATGCGTGCGGCAGGCTGGATGCAGTATGGAAGCCGTACCGAACACCGCTGTCCCCATTCCGGGGACAGCGTTCGGCCGGCGGCGGGCCGGGATTTACCCCCGACGCGTTCAGGATCGGCGAGCGCGGTTCAGGGTTGGAGGCACAGCGCAAAAAGCTGGCGCTGGCTCGAGATGCCGAGGCGCCGGTACGCGCGCTTCTGATAGGTGACGACGCTGGAGGCCTTCACGCCGATCGTTTCACCGATCTCCTGCGCGGTCTGGCCTTCGAGCACGCCGCGCAGCACGTCGAGTTCGCGCTTGGACAGTGCCGGGCATGCGCCGCGCAGCCGCGCGAGCATCAGTTGCGGGATGCCGATCTGCGCCGCGCCGGCGAGCGCGTAGTGATGCTGTGCGGCCTGCGCGATCAGCGGTGCGAGCGTTTCGATGGCCGCGATCTCGCGCGGCTGGAACGCGCCGCTGCGATGCGCGCGATACAGGTTGATCGACAGCCAGGTCGAGTCGTTCGGCTGCATCAGCAACGCGAGGCGATCGGACACGTCGGGGCCGCGGTAGCAGGCTGCCCGATATGTGTCGTGGCAGATCTCGTCGCCGGCCTGCTGATGCAGCAGCACGTCGCGGCGGTGCGTTGCGCGACCCGCGGCCGAGACGATCTTCTGGTTGCCGTCGAGCGGATAGAAATGTCGCACGTAGGTGTCGGCGACGTCACGCAGGTAGCGGCCGCCGCGATGATCGGCGACCGACACTGTGCGTGGCCGGCTGCCGAACTCATACGCGAAGATCATGCACTGCGTGACGGACAGCGCATCGTCGAACAGCTTCAGGATTTCCGCGGCGAACGCATTCGGCTCGCTGCCGCCGATCGCGGTGACGAGACCGGTCGCGCGGGACACGTCCAGTTGTCCGCCGAGGTTGGGTCGTTCGAGGCGCCAGATGCGCATGATGCGGGGGAAGGGCCGGGTGGTCCGGCGATTGTAATCGGCGGCGCGCGGCGCGGGAGTCGGGGGATGCCCGCAAGCGGAAATGACGGGGAGGGTGGCGCAGGACTTCGTCGTGTATAGGAAATCGTCGCCGGAAAAGAGAAAAGGCCTGATAAGCGATGCTTATCAGGCCTTTATATCTTGGTGCCGGAGATAGGAGTCGAACCTACGACCTTCGCATTACGAATGCGCTGCTCTACCAACTGAGCTACACCGGCAGCAGAGAAATGAAATTATATGGTGAAATCCGAGATCTTGGCAATAGGTTTTGCGAAATTTTTTTCAGCTTGCTGCGGCTGCTTCGCGAAACCATCGATCCGGCGGACTTCCCGCTTTCACTTCACTGCGATGCAGCCTGTCAGGGCCACATCGCGAAGGCGCGATTGTACTGGCGTCTCGCACCTCCGTCTAGTGCTGCAGTGCAAATTTATTTGCCTTCGCCTTCGTTGTGATAGCTGGTCACGCGCTCGACTTCGTTCTTCGAACCGAGGAACACCGGCACGCGCTGGTGCAGGCCGGTCGGCTGCACTTCCATGATGCGCTGCGTGCCCGTCGTCGCGGCGCCGCCGGCCTGTTCGACGATGAACGACATCGGGTTCGCTTCGTACATCAGGCGCAGCTTGCCCGGACGATCGGGCGTGCGCTTGTCGGCCGGGTACATGAAGATGCCGCCGCGGTTCAGGATCCGGTGCACGTCGGCCACCATCGACGCGATCCAGCGCATGTTGAAGTTGTCGCCGCGCGGGCCTTCCTTGCCGGCGTTCAGTTCGCTGACGTAGCGCTGGACCGGTTCATACCAGTGACGTGCGTTCGATGCGTTGATCGCGTATTCGCGCGTATCGGCCGGGATCTGCATGTTGCTTTGCGTGAGCACCCACGAGCCGACTTCGCGGTCGAGCGTGAAGCAGTTCACGCCGTTGCCGGTCGTCAGTACGAATACGGATTGCGGGCCATACACCGCGTAGCCGGCCGCGACCTGCTCCGTGCCCGGTTGCAGGAACGATTCCTCGGTGGCCTGCTTGCCGTCCGGGCAGCGCAGCACCGAGAAGATCGTGCCGATCGACACGTTCACGTCGATGTTCGACGAGCCGTCGAGCGGGTCGAACACGAGCAGGTATTCGCCGCGCGGGTAGTTCGCAGGGATCGGGAAGAACGTTTCCATTTCTTCCGACGCCATCGCGGCGAGGTTGCCGCCCCATTCGTTCGCGTCGAGCAGGATTTCGTTCGACAGGATGTCGAGCTTCTTCTGCACTTCGCCCTGGACGTTCTCGCTGCCGGCGGTACCGAGTGCATCGCCGAGCGCGCCCTTCGACACGTTGTAGCTGATCGCCTTGCACGCGCGGGCGACGACTTCGATCAGCAGGCGGAGGTCGGCGGGGAGGTTGTTGGTCTCACGCTGCTGCTCGATCAGGAACTTGGACAGCGTGGTGCGGCGGGCAATGGACATGACAGACTCCGAAAGGCCAAAGAATCCTTGAATTGCCGCAATTTTACCCGGCGCGCCTCCCGAGCCGCCGCCTTTTTTCGTCCGGTTACATGGTCGGTCGGCTGCCCCGGCCGGGTGCCGGCGTGCGTGGCGCGGCGGCTCGGCGCGAAAGCGGCGGTAAAACCGGGCGGCTGAACACATGGTCCGGCTCCAACCCCGCCAACCTTCAGACGACAAAAAAGCCGGCGCCGCAACGGGGCGGCGCCGGCTTCGTCGCATGGGCACGCGACGCGAATCGCGTGCGTGACGTTACGCGAGGGCCTTCTCGACGATCTCGCGCACGTCGCGCGATTTCGCGCCGGCGGCGACCTGCTCGAGCGCATCGCGCATCCGGTCGCGCAGCGCCGGCGTGAAGCGGCGCCACAGTTCGAGCGAGCGGGCGAGGCGCGCGGCGACCTGCGGGTTGATCGCGTCGAGCGCGAGCACCTGTTCGGCCCAGAACGCGTAGCCCGAGCCGTCCGCCGCGTGGAATTGCGCCGGGTTCGCCGCGCAGAAACTGAAGATCAGCGAGCGTGCGCGGTTCGGGTTCTTCAGATTGAACGCGGGGTGGGCCATCAGCTTGCGGACCTTCGCGAGCGTCGGCTGCGTGGACGTGCCGCGCTGCGCGGCCTGCATCGCGAACCACTTGTCGATCACGAGCGCTTCCTTCTCGAAGCGACGGTAGAAGTCGTCGAGCGCGTGTGCGGCCGCGTCGTTCGCGCCTGATGCCGCGGCGGACAGCAGCGCGCCGAGCGCGGCGGCACGATCGGTCATGTTGTTCGCCGCGTCGTACTGCGCGGTCGCAATGCGCACGGCGTCGGCCGGATCCTCGAGTTCGGCGAGATACGCGAGCGCGAGGTTCTTCAGCGCACGGCGGCCGGATGCGTCGGGCGTCGGCTCGTACGCGCCCGGCGTCTGGTGCTGCTCGTACGCGGCGAGCCACTCCGCGCGCAGCGCGGTCGCGAGCTGGCGGCGCACGAACTGGCGCGCGCGATGCACGGCGGCCGGATCGGCTTCCGCCATCTGGTCGGCCAGATAGGTTTCCGACGGCAGCGTCAACGCGAGTTCGCGGAACGCGGGCGACAGGTCTGCATCGGTCAGCACGCGGCGGAACGCGGCGACGAAGTTCTCGCCGAGCGTGAGCGGCTCGTTCGCGGCGGCGCGCGCGGCGAGCGTCAGCAGCGCGCGCGTCGCGAGGCGCTGGCCGGCTTCCCAGCGGTTGAACGGGTCGCTGTCGTGGGCGAGCAGGAAGGCGAGGTCGTCGTCGCTGTAGTCATACTCGACGATCACCGGTGCCGAGAAATTGCGCAGCAGCGACGGCAGCGGCTGCTCCGGCACGTCGACGAACGTGAAGGTCTGTTCGGTGTCGGTGAAGTCGAGCACGCGCGTCGTGCCCGACGCGGCCGCTTCGCCGTCGAGACGCAACGGCAGGTCGCGGCCGTCGCGGCCGATCAGGCCGATCGCGAACGGAATCAGCAGCGGCCCCTGCTGCGTCTCGCGCGCGGCCGGCGACGCATTGCCGTAGCCTTGCGCGAGCGTGACCGTGTAGCGGCGCGCGGCTGCGTCGTACGCGGTGCGCACCGACACGCGCGGCGTGCCGGCCTGGCTGTACCAGCGTTCGAATTGCGCGAGATCGCGTCCGTTTGCATCGGCCATCGCATGACGGAAGTCGTCGCACGTCACGGCGTGACCGTCGTGGCGCTTGAAGTACAGGTCCATTCCCTTGCGGAAGCCGTCGCGGCCGAACAGCGTCTGGTACATCCGCACGACTTCCGAGCCTTTCTCGTAGACGGTCATCGTGTAGAAGTTATTGATCTCGACGTAGCTTTCCGGACGCACCGGATGCGCCATCGGGCCCGCATCCTCGGCGAACTGCAGCTGGCGCAGCACGCGCACGTCCTCGATGCGCTTGACCGCGCGGGCCGCGGAATCGATGTCGTCGCCCGCCGCCATGTCGGCCGAGAATTCCTGGTCGCGGAACACCGTCAGGCCTTCCTTCAGGCTCAGCTGGAACCAGTCGCGGCAGGTCACGCGGTTGCCGGTCCAGTTGTGGAAGTACTCGTGGCCGACCACCGATTCGATGTTCGCGAAGTCGGTGTCGGTCGCGGTCTCGGGGTTCGCCAGCACGTACTTCGTGTTGAAGATGTTGAGCCCCTTGTTCTCCATCGCGCCCATGTTGAAGTCGCCCACGGCGACGATCATGAAGCGGTCGAGATCGAGCTCGAGGCCGAAGCGCTTCTCGTCCCAGCGGATCGAGTGAATCAGCGAATCCATCGCGTGGCGGGTCTTGTCGAGGTCGGCCGGTTCGACCCAGACCTGCAGCAGCTTTTCCTTGCCGGAGCCGGACGTGATCTTCTCCTCGATCGCGACGAGCTTGCCCGCGACCAGCGCGAACAGATAGCTCGGCTTGCGGAACGGGTCTTCCCATTTCGCGAAGTGGCGGCCGTCGGGCAGTTCGCCCGAGTCGACGAGGTTGCCGTTCGACAGCAGCACCGGATACGCGGTCTTGTCGGCGCGCAGCGTGACGGTATACGACGCCATCACGTCGGGGCGGTCGAGGAAGTAGGTGATGCGGCGAAAGCCCTCGGCCTCGCACTGCGTGAAGAAGTTGCCGCTTGACACGTACAGGCCGGACAGCGTCGTGTTCTGGTCCGGCGCGCACGCGCTGTCGAGCGTGAGCTCGAACGTGTCGGGCACGTTTTCGACGGTCAGCCCGTGTTCGTGCACGCGCACCGCGCCGTACGGCGCGCCGTCGAGGTGTGCACCGAGGAATTCGAGCGCTTCGCCCAGCAGCTCCAGATGCGGCGTCGGCGCCGCGTCCGGATTGCGGCGCACGCGCATCGTATTCCTGACGATCGTGCGGGCCGGCGCGAGATCGAATTCGAGCGCGACGGAATCGATGAGGAAGGCCGGCGGCGTATAGTCGGCGCGGCGGATCACGGTGGAGGAGGCGTTGTCGGACATGGTCGTCGAGATCGGTGGAATGGGGATCGGGCCCGCGGCGCGGGCCGGGCGAACCGGGCCATTGTACAAAGGCTGGCGGCTGCGTGCCGGGCGAACTTTTTACCGGTTCCGGCTGTCCGCGTATTATCGGCATCCCGTGCGGTTCGCGCGGTGCGACGAACGGATGACGGAGCGACGAGGATCGACATGAAACACGAATGGATTCAACGGAGTGCGAGCTGGGCGGCGGTGCTGTGCGTGGCGCTGCTGACGGGCTGCACGAGCTACGTGACGACGCAGGTCACGGCCTTCTCCGACTGGAGCGGCAGCGACGCGACACGCACGTACGCCTTCACGCGCACGGATGCGCAGAAGCACAGCATCGAGCAATCGACTTACGAGCCGATCGTCGCGAACGAGCTGTCCGCGTATGCATTCAGGCAGGTGCCGGCCGCGCAGGCCCGCTATCTGATCGGGCTGGCCTACGGGGTCGGCAGTGATCTGGTGACGGTGCCGCAGCCGGTTTACTACGACCCGTGGTTCATGGGGCCGGGGCCGTACTGGCGGGGCGGGCCGTGGGGCCCGTGGGGGCCCTGGGGGCCGATGCCGGCCGGCTACGTCGCGCAGACCTATCAGGTCTTCGACTACACGCTCGGCATCCGGATCACCGAGCGCGCGACCGGCAAGGAAGTCTACAACGTGACCGCGCGCACCACCGGCGACAATGGTGCGCTGCTGTATGCGATGCCGTTCCTCGCGCGCAGCGCGCTCGCCGATTTCCCGTTGGCGAACGGCGCGATCCGCACGGTGCGGTTGCCGGTCGACAAGCGCGGCGGCCCGGCCGCGCCGGCCGCCAACGAGCGTGCGGTGTCGGCCGTGCCGGCATCGGGGGCGGCGGTCGCGAAGTAATGCGGTATCGACACCGGCGCGGCCGCCCGGCCGCGCCACGTGCCTGCGCGCGTCACGCCCCGACGCCCAGCAGCGCCAGCGCACCGAGCACGACGAACAGCACGGCCGCGATGCCGTGCACCAGCTTCGTCGGCAAGCGGTGCGCGAAACGGTCGCCCAGCAGGATGGCGGGCACGTTCGCCAACATCATCCCGAAAGTCGTGCCGGCCACCACGCCGATGTAATCCTGGAAGCGCGCGGCGAGCGCGACGGTCGCGATCTGCGTCTTGTCACCCATTTCCGCGAGGAAGAACGCGACGAGCGTCGCGCCGAACACGCCGAGCCGCGAGCGGTTGGCATTGGCTTCGTCCGCATCGAGCTTGTCCGGCACGAGGATCCACAGCCCCATCGCGATGAACGAGAACGCGAGCGCCCAGCGCATGATCGACGGCGTGACGAGCGCGCCGAGCCATTCGCCGAGTGCGCCGGCGAAGCCGTGGTTCACGAGCGTCGCGACGAGTACGCCAAGAATGATCGGCACGGGCTTGCGATAGCGCGCGGCCAGCACGAGGGACAGCAGTTGGGTCTTGTCGCCGATTTCAGCGAGGGCGACGGCGCCGGTGGAGATCAGGAAGGCTTGGGACACGTATGGGGTTCCACGGGCCAGTGTTGTGCGTGCGAGCGACGATCCGCCGCGCGCCGGGCCCTGATGCGGCGCGCAGTGAACCATCGGTCTCGCCAGGCCTTCGTGGCTGCGTCCGCCATGGCCGAAAGGCCAAGTCTGTTGACGGACGCCTCCGTCACGATGCGCGCGGTTGGCGCGGAGCATCGAGCGGAGCGGCTACTCCCCAATGAGCGGCGAATTCTAGCACGCCGTGTGGCGTGCGCGGTGCGAATCCGGTTGCGCCGGCGTGCGTCACGACGCACGCCGGCGCAGGCATGGGCAGGCGCGCGCGCGTTACGCGGCGGCGGTGCGG
The DNA here is from genome assembly GCF_902833195.1 of Burkholderia sp. BCC1638. NCBI lineage: Bacteria > Pseudomonadati > Pseudomonadota > Betaproteobacteria > Burkholderiales > Burkholderiaceae > Burkholderia > Burkholderia sp. BCC1638. The sequence continues at coordinate 156,435 of NZ_CADFEC010000004.1, read as the reverse complement.
CGTGCGGCGCCGCGCTCGTGCACGAGCTGGCCGGCCGCATACGTGAGGTACACGGCGCGGTCGTCGCCGAGCAGCGCGAACGCGAACAGCAGTTCCTCGAGCGACTCCGCGCGTTTCGTGCGGCGCGCGAGCAGCGGCGTGGCCTGCGGGTCGAGCACGACGAAGTCGGCTTCGGTGCGCGGCGCGAGCGTGCCGACGGTGTCGGCGAGGTCGAGCGCCTGGGCGGCGCCGGCCGTCGCGAGCCAGAACATCCGCGTCGCGGTCAGGTGGTGGCCAGACAGCCGCGCAACCTTGTGCGCCTCGTTCATCGTCTGCAGCATCGAGAACGACGTGCCGCCGCCGACGTCGGTGGCGAGCGTGACGGGCACGTCGAATTCGCCGGCCTTGTCGAAGTCGAACAATCCGCTGCCGAGGAAGAAGTTCGACGTCGGGCAGTGCGCGACGACGGTGCGCGTCTCGGCCATCCGGCGACGGTCCTCGTCGTCGAGGTGGATGCAGTGGCCGTACACCGCGCGCGGGCGCAGCAGTCCGTAACGATCGTAGATGTCGAGATAGCTGCGGTGGCCGGGGAACAGCTCGGCAACCCATTTCACTTCATCGACGTTTTCCGCGACGTGACTCTGCACGAACACGTCCGGATGGCGACGCGCGAGTTCGCCGCATGCCTCGAGCTGCGCCTCGGTGGACGTCGGCGCGAAGCGCGGCGTCAGCGCGTACATCTGGCGGCCCTTGCCGTGCCAGCGGTCGATCAGCTCGGCGCTGTCGTCATAGCCCGATTGCGCGGTGTCGCGCAGGAATTCGGGGCAGTTGCGGTCCATCAGCACCTTGCCCGCGATCATCCGCAGGTCGCGCGCGTCGCTTGCCGCGAACAGCGCGTCGGCCGACTGCTTGTGCACGGTGCAGTAGACGAGCGCGCTCGTCGTGCCGCAGGCGAGCAGTTCGTCGACGAAGAAGTCGGCGACCTCGCGCGCATGTTCCGGATCGCCGAACTGGCGCTCGGTCGGGAACGTGTACTTGTCGAGCCACGGCAGCAGGCCGGGCGCCGGCGACGCGATCATGTCCGTCTGCGGATAGTGGATGTGCGTGTCGATGAAGCCGGGCACGATCAGCTTGTCGCGCAGGTCATGGACGACCGCGTCGCGCGCGAGCGTCGCGGCGAGCCGCGCATGCGGGCCGGCCGCGACGACCTTGCCGTCGTCGACGATCAGAAGGCCGTCGGTCTCGTGGTTCGCGGCCTGGCTCGACTGCGCCGGGTCACCGTTGAAGGTCAGCAGTTGGGAACGGAAAGCGGTTTGCGTCATAACGAATGGTCCTGCATCAAGGTAAGGCGAACAGAAGAAAACGGTCGGCGCCGCGCGGGCGACGGCATGGCGGGTGCTGCCCGGGCATGCGCGACGCGGCGAAGCGCGAAGGCCGGGGCGCCGCGGATGGCGAGCGCGCACGCGAGCGTGGCGGCATGTGCGACCGGCGCGGCGGCGAGCTGCATGACGAGCCGCCACGACAGGCTTCGGCGCGCGACGTCGCACAACGCCGTCGCCAAGCGGGCGACGGGCGCGGCGTCGGCGTGCGCGCGCGGGGCATGCACGCGGCCGGCGTGGCGCAGGGTCGAGCCGGTCGCCACGAAGCGGCTGTCGTCGACGTGTTTCATCTGTCTAGCGAACCTCGATGCCGGCCGTCACGCGGCTTGCCAGTACGAATCGAGACGTGCGATCAGCGCATCGCGCTGCGCGGCGTCGACGAACGACGCCTCGAAGCCGTTGCGGATCACCGTGTGCACTTCGGCGTCCGTCAGTTGCAGCCCGTCGACCGTCGCGAAGTAGTTGTCGTTCACGTAGCCGCCGAAATAGGCCGGATCGTCGGAGTTGATCGTCACCGCGACGCCGCGATCGAGCAGCGCCTTCAGCGTGTGTTTCGTCATGTCGTCGAACACGCACAGCTTCAGGTTCGACAGCGGGCACACGGTCAGCGCCGTGCGCGTGCGCGCGAGGCGTTCGACGAGCGCCGCGTCCTCGATGCTGCGCACGCCGTGGTCGATCCGGTCGACCTTCAGCACGTCGAGCGCTTCGTGGATGTAGGCGGGCGGACCTTCCTCGCCCGCATGCGCGACGAGCTTCAGCCCGAGCGCACGCGCCTTCTCGAACACGCGCGCGAACTTCGTCGGCGGATGGCCGAGCTCGGACGAATCGAGACCGACGCCGATCAGCCGGTGGCGATAGCGTTCGAACAGCGGCAACGCGGATTCGAACGTCGCGAGCGCATCTTCTTCGGACAGGTGGCGCAGGAAACACAGGATCAGCTTGCTCGACAGCCCGCGCTGCTCGGCATCGGCGAGCGCGCGGTCGATGCCGGCAACGACCGTCTCGATCGGCACGCCGCGTTCGGTGTGCGTCTGCGGGTCGAAGAACAGCTCGGTGTGGACGACGTTGTCGGCGAGTGCGCGTTCGCAGTACGCGGCCGTCATGTCGTAGAAATCCTGCTCGGTCAGCAGCACGCTCGCGCCGGCGTAATAGATGTCGAGGAACGACTGCAGGTCGGTGAACGCATACGCGGCGCGCAGCGCGTCGATCGACTCGTACGCGAGCTTCACGCCGTTGCGCTGCGCGAGCGCGAAAATCAGTTCGGGCTCGAGCGAGCCTTCGATATGGATGTGCAGCTCCGCTTTCGGAGCGCGGGCGATCTTGTCCTTGAATGTCGGGGTCATGGCGTTGTTCTTGGTCGGTCAGAATTGTGGGGAAACCTGCACGGGCGCGTTCGCCTCGACGGCCTGCAGCAACTGCGCGGCCACCGAGATTGCGATCACTTCGGGTGCCTTGTCGACGATGCCTTCGACGCCGATCGGGCAGTGCATCCGCGCGACCTGGGCCGGATCGATGCCGATCGCCGCCAGCCGATGATCGAACTGCATGCGCTTGGTGCGCGAGCCGGTCATCCCGAAATACGCATAGTCGCCGCGCCGCAGGATGCGTTCGGCCAGCACGAAATCGAGTGCGTGGTCGTGCGTCATCACGACGAAGTACGCATGCGGCGGTGCCGTGTCGACGGCATCGGCCGGGCTGGCCACCGCGTCGATCGCGAGATTGCCGATCCCGGCGAGTGCGTCGGCCGGCGGGAACACCGCGTCGGGCCCGTCGATCCAGTGCACGTGGCACGGCAGCGTCGCCAGTACCTTCACGAGCGCGGTGCCGATGTGTCCCGCGCCGAACAGCACGACGGGGAACGCAAACGGCGCGATCGTTTCGGTCATCAGCGACACGCCGCCGGTTTCCCACAGCAGGCAATCGGCGTGCGCCGCGGGCGATTCGGGTTCGCTGAGCAGCGGCGCGCCCGGCGAGGGGCCGAATGATACGCTACGCACGGTCGCGGCGCCCGCCGCGACGCGCTTGGCGAGCGACATGATCCAGCCGAGGTCGCCGACGTCGAGCCGCTCGAACGCGAGCACGACCGCGCCGCCGCAGCACTGGCCGAGGCTCGGGCCGAGCGCGAGCCGTTCGAGCCGGCGTGCGTGGGGCACATGCGCGCCGTCCTTCAGCAGGTGACGTGCGATCTCGATCGCCTTCCATTCCAGATGACCGCCGCCGATCGTATGGCGGGCCGTGTCGCGCGTGACGAGCATCTTGGTGCCGGTCTCGCGCGGCGCGGAGCCGTCGGTGTGCGCGACCGTCACGAGCACGGCCGCTTCGCCGTGCGCGAGCAGTTGCTGCAAATCGCCGAGCCAGGCTTCCATCAGCACGCTCCGGTCGGGACGACGCGGCACGACGCGCGGCGCGGGCTGGCGGGCGCGGTGGCAACGAGGACGGATGGGAGCGACGCGGGCCGGCTGCCCGACTGATCCGGTGCGGCGGCCGTGCGCCGAAGGCGCGCGCGAACGACGCCGCGGGACGCGCGGACGCCATGAGGGTGACGGATGCGGATGGTTTGCGTTGTCATGATGAATCCAGTCGACATTGCGGATCGGGCGCGCGTTACGCAGGAGGTGAGACCGCTGGCCTCGCGCACGTAGATCGCCATCCAGTCGCGAAGATAGCACCGCAAGGCGGCGGAAACATTGCCGGGCGGTGATCCGGGCTATCAGGCGGCGATCATGTCGATCATAGGCCCGCCGCGCGGAATCGGGGCGCAGATGCACGGGCATCGGCCCGAAACGCATGTGCGGCGGGGCGTGCGCGCGGATGTCGCGCGACGTGCGTTCGCCCGGAAATCCAGGTTGCGGCGGGGGTAGGTGTTTACGCGCGGCGGGCAGGGTGCGGGCGCGTCGGGGCTGCGCTGGCGCAGCCAGGTGAGCGGCGCGACGCGCCTGCGCGGCCTCGACCGGTCGGCCGGACCGCGTGGCGCGCCGGTCAGCCTGCCAGCTTGCGGCGATGGCGCCAGAGGCTCGAGGCGACGGTAATCAGGATCGCGGCGAAGCCGATCAGCGCCCAGCCCGGCAGCAGGATGCCGAAGATCGGCGGGTAGACCGTCTCGCACAGGCCGGCGACCTTGAACATGCCGGGGAACCACTGGGCGGGCGGCAGGCTGTCGACGATCGGCTGCAACGTGTCGAAGCCGCAGCTGAAGCCCGGATTCATCTGGATCGACAGGTGCCGCGCGGCGGTGCCGACGCCGCCGGCCGCGGCGATCGCGATCAGCAGCTCGAGCACCCAGATGCCGCGCCAGTTGCGCATCCCGGCCGCCAGGAACGCGAAGATCCCGATCGCCGCGAAGAAGTAGCGCTGGATGATGCACAGCGGGCACGGATCTTCGTTCTTCACGTACTGCAGATAGAGCGCGCCGGCCAGCAGGGCGATGCACACCCATCCGAGCAGCATCAGCAGGCGGCGTTCACGGCGGAGTGCGAGCGTGGAGTCGTTCATGTCGGCGGGATTCCTGTCGTTGGTCGGTCCGATAAACAATCGCGCGATTTTAGCGCGAACGATCTGGCACGAAACTGACAGCGCACGTGCGGCACCCCGCCGCAGCCACTGCGTCCGGGGCATCTGCCGCCGTCATTGCGCCCGTGCGGTCACCGGATCGTGTTCAGCACGGCTTCGACCGCCTGGCCGATCGCGAGCAGCGCGTCGTCGCGATGCGGCGCGGCCGCGAGCATCAGGCCGACCGGCGCTGCGTCGCGCGGATGGCACGGCAGCGACAGCGCGCAGGCGTCGAGGAAGTTGAACGCGCTCGGGTTGCGAAGGATCAGCGCGTTGGTGCGCGTGAAGGCGGCGTCGTCCGCTTCGAGTTCGGCGATGCGCGGCGGCACGACCGGCACCGTCGGCGCGACGAGCGCGTCGAAGCGCGACCAGACCGTGTGCGCCGCTTCGTCCAGCATCGCCTGGCGGGCGGCGACCAGGTCGAGATAGTCGGCCGCGCTCGCCGGCTCGCCCTTCAGGATGCGCGACAGCACGCGCGGATCGTATTGGTCGCGGTGCTGCGCGAGCAGCGGGCGATGCCACGCGTAGGCCTCGATCGGCGAGAAGCCGAAGCGGTTGATGTCCGGCAACCGGTCGAGCGCGGAAAAGCGCACTTCCGTGACGATCGCGCCGGCGGCTTCGAGATGTTTCAGCGATGCGTCGAGCGCGGCGGCGACATCGGCGTCGACGCCGTCCGTCACATAGTTGGTCAGCACGCCGAGCCGCACGCCTTCGAGCGGTCGCGCTGCCGGCACGTGCGGCTCGAGGCCCGCGAGCATGCGGTCGACGAGCGCGCAGCAGGCGACCGTCAGGCCGATCGGGCCGAACGAGTCGAGCGTGGTCGACAGCGGCACGCCGCCTTGCGTCGGGATCCGGCTCGCGGTCGGCTTGAAGCCCGTGAGCCCGCACAGCGCGGCCGGAATGCGGATCGAGCCGCCGGTGTCGGTGCCGAGCGCGACGGCCGCCATCCCGTCGGCGACGGACGCGGCCGCGCCGGACGACGAGCCGCCGGCAATCCGCGCGTCGCCCGGCACGTCGCGGCGGTATGGCGAGCGCGGCGTGCCGAAGTGCGGATTCAGGCCGAGCCCCGAGAACGCGAACTCGCTCATGTTGGTGCGGCCGACCAGCACCGCGCCCGCGCGCTTGAGCCGCGCGACGGCGACCGCGTCGGACTTGGCGGGCGGCGCGCCGTCGAGCACGCGCGAGCCGGCGCGCGTCACCTGGCCCGCGACGTCGAACAGATCCTTCACAGACACGGGGATGCCCGCGAGCGGCGACAGCACCGTGCCCGCCGCACGCAGGCGGTCGTGGGCATCGGCGGCCGCGCGCGCGTTGTCGGCGTCGACTTCGGTGAAGACGGCGGCACCCTGGCCGGACGGATCGGTGATCCGGTCGAGCGCGACGTCGACGAGCGCGCGGCTCGTGGTCCGGCCGGCGGCGAGGTCGGCGGCGAGCTGGGCGAGCGGAGGGAAGGGCGTGAAGGTGGTCATGGGCGGCTCAGGGACGAAGATGTTGGACAAGCGTGGCGCGAAACGAATCGATATGGCGTTCGACGGCCGTGCGCGCGCCGGCGGCATCGCGCGCGGACAGCCGTTCGAACAATTCGAGGTGTTCGCGCTGGACCTCGGACAGGTGGCGCGGCTCGGACAGCGTGACGAACCAGAAGCGCAGCGAGCGTTCGTGCAGCGCGCGCAGGATTTCCGCGAGCACGGTGTTGCGTGCCGCCGCGGCAATCGTCTGATGAAACGCGCGGTCGAGCTCCATCATGCCTTCGACGTCGTGCGTGTCGACGCAGGCCTGCCCGTCGTCGAGCAGCGCGGCCATGCGCGCGAAATCGTCGGGCGTCGCATGGCGGGCGGCGAGTTCGACGCAATGCGCTTCGTTGATGCGGCGCACGTCGATCACCGCGACGATGTCGTCGAGCGACAGCGGCTGCACCATCAGCCCCTTGCGCGGCATCACTGACAGCAGCCCTTCGAGCACCAGCCGGTGGACGGCCTGATGGACGGGCGTGCGGCCGATGCCGGTGCGTGCGACGAGGTCGGCTTCGTTGAGCGCGGCGCCGGGCTTCAGGCGCATCGTGATGATGTCGCGCTGGATCAGCGCGTACGCGCGATCGGCGAGGCTGACCGCTGATGCGGCGGGCCGGTCGTGGAGGGCGTCGGTCAGGTCGTTCATGCGGGCGGCGGCGCGGTGGCCGGGCAGGGCGCGATCATGGCGCGGTCGATCGGGTAGCGCGGGCGATTCGTGAATATTATTGTGATATATCACTGATGTCCAGTTGGCCCGGGCGACTGTCGATGTTGTCGAACGGGGCCGGTGATGCGCGTCGCGGCGGATGCGACGAGTTGCAACAATATCGACAGGATGTTGCTCGTTTACCGCGCGATCGTGCACTGAAGCATAATGAATCCTCGTCAATCCACCACGCGCGAGCGACGTACCAGACCATCGTCATGAGCGAAAACACGCCTTCCCCGGCCGGTCTGCCCGGCACCTCTTCCGCTTCTACCGATTCCCCCCGTTCCAGTCCGGCGCATACGCCGGAGGCGCCCGCCACGCGGGCTGCCGCCGCGCAGATCGTCGCGGCGGACGGCGCGTCGCCGGTCACGGCGGCGTCCGAGCCCGGCGCCGCGGGCACGACAGGCGCTGCCTCAGAAGGCCGTGCAGTGCCGCCGAAACACGGTGCCGCGCCGCCCGGTTTCGGCGCGCAGCCCGATTTCGACACGCCGCGTCCGCCGCCCGCGAGCGCGCAGAACGCGCCGCCGGCGTACCTGAAGCAAAGCGACACGCCGTGGTCGGTGTTCGGCCGGATCGTCGCGGCGCGCGCACGCCGGATCTTCGATCGCGCCGGCCAGCGGATCACGCAGCGCACGCTGCGCATCGGCGTGTCGGCGCGGATCTTCCATCCGGAGCCGGGCGCGAAGGGGCTGCGCGGCAAGACGCTACAGTATCTCGAGGAATCGATCGCGCACTGGGTGATGTCGCGCGACGTGCTCGTGTTCATGATCCCGACCGTCGGTCACCAGGGCATGCTGCATCCGAGCAACATCCGCCTGCGCGACTACGCGAAGCATCTCGACGGCCTGCTGCTGCAAGGCGGCGCCGACGTGTCGCCGCAAACCTACGCGGCGTCGGATGCGCGCCCCGAGTGGCCGGGCGACCGCGTGCGCGACATGTACGAGCTCGAGCTGTTTCACGAGTTCGTCGAGTCCGGCAAGCCGGTGCTCGGCGTGTGCCGTGGCGCCCAGCTGATCAACGTCGCGTTCGGCGGGTCGCTGTACCAGGACATCGCGACGGACGTGCCGACCGCGAATGCGCACGTGAGCGAGCATTACGACCAGCATCGCCACGCCATCCGCTTCCCCGACTCGTCGACGCTCGCGAGCATGTTCCCCGGGCGCAGCGAAGCGATCGTGAACTCGATCCACCATCAGGCGATCCGCGATCTCGGCCGCGATCTGAACATCGAGGCCGTGTCGGCCGGCGACGGGATCATCGAAGGCATTCGCTACCGGCGTGCGCCGTTCGTCGTCGGCGTGCAATGGCACCCGGAGTTTCATCGTGCCGGCGGCTCCGAGTTGCTCGACTGCACGCCGCTGCTCGATGCGTTCCTGCGCGCCGCTCGCGAGACCCGCCTGTAACCCGTTCTTGTATTGCCGCGCAGGAAAGCCGGCCGCATCCCGATAAATTCGAGATGCGGCCGTTTCGTTTTGAACGATAATCGCGACTCCCGATTCGTTCGACGGAGTCTGACGTTGGCCTTCCGAGATTTTTCCCCTGCACGATGCGCGACGTGGATCGTTGCGCTGGCCGCCTGCGCGCACGCGGGCGCGGCGTGGTCCGACGCGACCGCGCCGGTCGCGGGCACGCGCCCCGCGGTGACGAGCCTGAGCGGCGATGCGGCGACCGCGGCGCCGGCGTCCGCCACGGAGGCCGCGGCGCAAGGCAACGTCGCTGAACTCACGCAGATGCTGCATGACGGCCGAATCGTCGAGATGCGCACCACCTACAACGGCAGCTATGGCGCAAGCCTGATGTTCGATCCGCGCGAGATGACGTATTACGTCGCACTGTTTCAGGACAAGCATCTGTGGCGCGTGATCAGGTCGCAGGAGAAGAACCGCGCGGAGATGGTGTACGCGAACTTCGTCCAGCAGACGGCGCAGCTCGCGGATGTCGAAATTCGTCGCACCGAACTCCAGGCGCAGAAGACGTTCCTCGAACGCGTGATCGCGCTGCAGGCGAATCGCGCGCAGCAACTGCAGGCGGATCTGAATATCGCGCGCGGCCAGCAGGCCGAGGTCGCGCAGCGGCAGAAGGCGGAGCAGGAGCAGACGCAGGCACTGCAGATCGAGAAGCGGGCCGCGCAGGTGCAGTTGCGTGATCTGCAGGAGCAGGTACGGCAACTCGAGCGGCAGTCCGAAACGGGATTGCCTGCGCACAAGTGACGATTCGGTCCGATGGACCAACGGACGGACAAAAAACCCGGCGAAGCTTGCTTCGCCGGGTTTTTTGTTGGGCGCTGTCAGCGGGTGAGCGTATCCGGTACGTCGGTCAGGCGGCGATGGGACAATTGCGCTGTCCAGTCGAAGCCGGCGACGGGCGCATTGGCCGCCGGTGCCGGGCGATCGGCCTGCAGCGCGTTCGCCACCGCGATAAGCGTGAGCGGATCGTCGAGCGGGTCGCGGGGGGCTCCGGGATGCGCAGGCGAACCGACGCGATCGGGCGTCTGCGTGCGCGACGCGTGGTGAGTGACTGACGGGCGGGCGGTGAATCGCGGCGCGGAAGGTGCTTGTACGCGTGCCGTTGCCGTGCGCCTGTTGTCCGAACGATGAGGCGTCGGCGGCGCTGCCGTGGCGACGCGCTGAACGTTCGGTGTCGTGTCGGCACGGCGCGGCGCTGGATTGGTCGTCGCGCCGCGTGTGACGGGCGCGCCTGTGGAGGGCGTCGCAACCGGCCGCACCGCGACGGGCTGAGCCGGCGCGATGGTCGGTGTGGCGGGCGCCACCGCGGCCGTTTGCACGGCACCCATGGACTGCACGGCGTGCTTCGGCTCGACGCCAACGGTCTGCATCGCGGGCGCAGGCGCGAAACCCGGGAACGGCTCGTGCGCGGCGATCAACCAGCCGATGATGCCGAGTGCGCCAATGCTCCAGCAGGCGGCGTGCCGCGCACGCCGGTCATGCGCGCGACCGGCGGCATGCTCGATGTGCTGGCCGGCGGCGCGCGCCGCAACGGCCGGTACACCGGCAGACACCGGGCGCGCGGCGGGCGGCGATTGCCAGCGGCACATGCGATGCGGTGCTTCGACGTCGATGCACGAGGTCTTCAGGATGGCAGCGCAGCGCGTGCCGAGCCGGGTACCGGGCGTGCCGCGGAACGTCCATTCGCGGCCGAACGGCGGCACGCCGTCGAGGGGCGCGACACGAGGGCGGGCAAGCGGACCTTCGACGGAAACGAGAGGCGTTGGGATCATGAGGGCGGTACGCGGTGCGACACGGGCGACGATGCCGGCCGCGGCGCGAATAGCGTGGCGAGTCGTGACATTGTGGTGAGTCGCCGGCGACCTGTCGATCAGACCGATCTGATTTTCGTGCGTTTTTCGAGGCGATTCGTACGAGACGTACGCGGCGACGTTGATCACGGCCCCGGCCCAAGGCAATTGTCGGCTTCGCGTGGCATCATTTGCCGACCATGCCGGCGTGCACATCGTTGCGCGGCGTGCCGTCGGCTGGCAGCGATGTTCGTGCGTGCCGGTCCGGTGCCACTGCATCGTCGGATCCATACGGCGCCGATGTCGCGCCATCCGCGCCGAGAGAGAACAACATGTCCACAGCAACACACGCCGTCGCCCGGGAATCGAAGGTTCGTACCGTGTTCCGGGTCGTCAGCGGCAACTTCCTGGAAATGTACGACTTCATGGTCTACGGGTATTACGCGTCGGCCATCGCGAAAACCTATTTTCCGAGCGGCAACGCGTTCGCGTCGCTGATGCTGTCGCTATCCGTGTTCGGCGCGGGCTTCCTGATGCGCCCGGTCGGCGCGATCGTGCTCGGCGCATACATCGACCACCACGGCCGCCGCAAGGGGCTGATCCTGACGCTTGGGCTGATGGCGCTCGGCACGCTCACGGTGGCCGCGATACCCGGCTATGCGACGATCGGCGTGCTCGCGCCGGTGCTCGTGCTGCTCGGCCGGTTGCTGCAGGGCTTTTCCGCGGGCGTCGAACTCGGCGGCGTGTCGGTCTACCTGTCGGAAATCGCGACGAAGGGCCACAAGGGGTTCTATACATCGTGGCAATCGGGCAGCCAGCAGGTGGCGGTCGTGTTCGCCGCGTTCGTCGGCGTGCTGCTGAACCGCGCGCTGCCGGTCGAGGACATGACCGCGTGGGGCTGGCGCATTCCGTTCCTGATCGGCTGTCTGATCGTCCCGTTCCTGTTCCTGATCCGTCGTTCGCTGAAGGAGACCGACGAATTCCTTGCGAAGCGTCATCGTCCGACGATGGGCGAGATCATGCGTTCGATGCTCGAGAACTGGGGTGTCGTGATCGCCGGCATGGGGATGGTGATCATGACGACGGTGTCGTTCTACATGATCACGGCCTACACGCCGACATTCGGCAAGGAAGTGCTGCACCTGTCGTCGCTCGACGCGCTCGTCGTGACCGTCTGCGTCGGCCTGTCCAATCTCGTCTGGCTGCCGCTGTCCGGCGCGCTGTCGGATCGCATCGGCCGCCGCCCGGTGCTGATCGCGTTCACGGTGCTCACGCTGCTGTCGGCCTACCCGGCCGTGCTGTGGCTCGTGGCCGATCCGTCGTTCCTGCGGCTGCTGGCCGTCGAGCTGTGGCTGTCGTTCCTGTACGGCTCGTACAACGGCGCGATGGTCGTCGCGCTGACCGAAGTCATGCCGGCCGACGTGCGCACTGCCGGCTTCTCGCTCGCGTACAGCCTTGCGACGACGATCGGCGGTTTCACGCCGGCGATCTCGACGTTGCTGATCCACCAGACGGGCAACAAGGCGGCGCCGGGGCTGTGGCTGAGCGTCGCCGCGATCTGCGGATTGATCGCGACGCTCGTGCTGTATCGCACGCCCGAATCGCGCAACCAGTACAAGGCGGCCTGACGCCACCCGCGTCGCATCGCGTCGAATGAATAAAGGAGCGCGTCGCGCTCCTTTTTTTCATCTGCGTGCGGCCGTGGTCAGGCGTCGCGCAGCGCGCCGGCGACCGCCGTCGCCACGTCGAGCCATTGCCCCGGTGCGGACTGGCGGGCGAGCCGCGCGTGCGGATACCACGGGCAATCGTCGCCGGTGAACCAGCGCCAGTCGGGCGCGAACGGCAGCATGATCCACAGCGGCTTGCCGAGTGCGCCCGCGAGGTGCGCGACCGCCGTGTCGATCGTGACGACGCCGTCGAGCCGTTCGATCAGCGCGGCCGTGTCGGCGAAGTCGTTCAGTCGCCCGTCGAGGCGATGCACGCGCGGATGCGCGTCGACGCGCGCGCGTTCATCTTCGTCGAGCGCCGGTTGCAGCACGACCCAGTCGATGTCCGGCAGCGCGAGCAGCGGCGCGAGCGCGTCGAACGGCATCGAGCGGTTTTCCTGCGCCTGCCGGCGCCCTGACCACGCGAGACCGAACTTGCGCTTCGACTGGCCGCCGAGCGAGCCGCGAAAGCGCCGGTGCGCGTTGTCCGGCGCGTCGAGGTAGCGTCTGCCCGCGACGATGTCGGCCGGCTGCAGGCCGAGCAGGAACGGCAGGCTCATCAGCGTGCACGCGACGTCCGCCGCCGGTGGCTTCGCGGCGCCCTGTGCGACGAGCGTCACGCGCCAGCGTGCCGCGGCCGGCGCGAGCAGCGTGACGAGTTCCGGCTGCACTTCGAGCACGACGCGCGCGCAGCGCGCGCGCGCGAGCGGCACGAAGCGGACGAACTGCAGCGTGTCGCCGAAGCCCTGTTCCGCGCGGATCAGCAGCGTGCGCGACGCAATCGGCTCGCCTTGCCAGCGCGGCAGCGTGCCGAGCGGCGTCGCGCCGGGCGTGTCGTGACGCGTTTCGTATGCGGGCAGGCCGCGCGTGAAGTCGCCCAGCGTCAGCAGCGTGACGGCGCGATGCAGGTGCGCGAGTTTGAGGTCGGGAGCGACGCGCAGCGCCTGGTCGTACGCGCGCAGCGCCATCTCGTGCGCGCCGAGTGCGTGATGTGCGTTGCCGAGGTTCAGCCACGCGAGACTGAACGACGGATCGAGGCCGACCGCGCGTTCGTAATAGGGCAGCGCTTCGCGCTGGCGTGCCTGCGCGCACAGCGCGTTCGCAAGCCCGAAAAGGGCGAGCGGGAACGGCGGGTGCAGCGCGAGCGCGGCTTCGAATGCGGCGGCGGCTTCGGCGTGACGGCCGACCGCCTCGAGCGTGTTGCCGAGATTGAAATGCGCGGCGACGAAGCGCGGCTGCGCGGCGATCGCCGCCTGGAAGTGCGCGATCGCGTCGTCGGCCCGGCCCGTCGCGTTCAGCGCCATCGCGAGATTGTTGTGCGCGCCGGCATGCCCGGGCCGCAACTCAAGAGCGCGATGGAATGCGGCGAGCGCGTCGTCGTGACGGCCGAGGGCATTCAGCGCGTTGCCGAGGTTGTTGTGGATCGATGCGTCGTCGGGCGTGAGCCGGAGCGCGCGGCCGAACGCGTCGATGGCATCCTCGTGGCGCTGCAGTGCCGCATACGCGTTGCCGAGGTTGTAGTGCGCGAGCGGAAATTCGGGCGCGAGCGTGAGCGCGTTGCGAAAGCGGTCGATCGCTTCGTCGAGTCGGCCGAGCGCCTTCAGCGCGTTGCCGAGATTGAGCTGCAGCGCGGCATCGTTCGGGCGCAGGTCGACCGCACGCCCGACGAGATCGGCCGCCTCGGCATGCTGGCCCTGCTGGTGCCGCAGCACGCCGAACAGATGCAGTGCGTCGGCGTCGGCGGGATTGGTGGCGAGGGCGGTGCGATAGCCGTGCTCGGCCTCGGCGAGGCGGCCCGCGCGGTGCGCGGCATACGCTCGGTCGAATGCGGAATCCATGACGCGAAAACTGACGGAAAGCGCGTATTTTCCCACACTGCGCGGGAGTACCCCAGATCGGCCGGTCGGCATATGGCCCCGTCACGCGGAGCGGCGTAGACTTGCACAATCGCGTGTCATCGAGGTTCTCATGGCTGACACACTGCTCGATATCCCGCCCGTGCTGATCGTCGGCGCGGGCCCGACCGGCCTTGCAGCCGCAATGGCGCTCGCGCGTGCCCGCGTGCCGGTGCGCATCATCGACCGGCTCGCCGCGCCCGCACCGTATTCGCGCGCGATCGGCATCCAGGCGCGCACGCTCGAACTGCTGGAGCAGCATCGCGCGGTCGAACCGTTTCTCGCGTTGGGCCATCGTGCGCATGCGGCCGCACTGCATGCGGACGGCCGCGTGATCGCGCGGCTCGATTTCGATCCACTGCAAACACGCTATCCGTATTTGCTGTTTCTCGACCAGAGCATCACCGAGCGGCTGCTCGCCGAGCACCTGGCCGGTTTCGGCGTGACGGTCGAACGCGGCGTCACGCTGACCGCGTGCGAAGCGGGCGGTACGTCGCTCGACGTGACGATCCGCGGCGTCGACGGTCGTGAACAGGCGTTCGCTCCGTCGTACCTGATCGCCGCCGACGGCGCGCACAGCACGGTGCGCCATCTGCTCGGCCTGGGCTTCGCCGGGCATGCGTTCGAGCAGACCTTCCTGCTTGCCGATTTCGCGGCGATACCCGACTGGCCGGACGAGGAGATCCACCTGTTCACGACGCCGGACGGCATCGCGGGGCTGTTTCCGATGGGCGGCGGCCGCTACCGGCTTGTCGCCGACCGGCCGCCCGGCGGCGACGCACCGCCCGATGCGCCGACCCCGCCGACCCCGACGCTCGACGAATGCGAGGCGATCGTGCGCGCTCGCGTTGGCGCGTCGATCGCGCCGAGCGATCTCGCGTGGTCGGCGTATTTTCGTCTGCATAGCCGGATGGTCGACCGGCTGCGTCACGGGCGCGTGTTCTTCGCGGGTGACGCCGCGCACGTTCACAGCCCGGCGGGTGCGCAGGGCATGAACACGGGTATCCAGGAAGCGTTCAATCTCGGCTGGAAGCTCGCGCGCGTGCTTGGCGCGGGCACGCCGGAGCGGCTGCTCGACACGTATCACGCGGAGCGCCATCCGATCGAGCGCGATGTATTGCGGCAGACCGGCTTCATCACGCAGATCGTCGAAGCCGACCACGGCGCGATGAAGCTGCTGCGCGATCATGTCGTGCCGCTGCTGGCGTCGTTCGGGCCGGTGCGTGACGCGGTGCGCCGCACCGTCAGCGAGCTCGGTGTGCAATACCGGAAAAGCCCGCTCACGCTCGAACGCGTGCTCGATGGCGGGCCGCGCGCAGGCGAGCGTGCACCCGACGCGCTCGTGCACGTGGTCGACGGGCCGCTCGGCCGGGCGCCCGGGACCGCGCGACTATACGACCTGCACGATCCGGCGAGCTTTACGCTGCTGCTGCTCGAGGAGCCGGCAGGTGCCGACACGGGCGATACCGCCGATGTGCCGCCGATGCCCGCGGACGCGCAGGCGCTCGTGCAGGGGCTGGAGCGGATTATGCCGGGCGCCGTGCGAACCTGGCGCGTCGCCGATGCCGAAAGCGACGGCACGGACGGGCTCGCGCAGGTATACGGCCGTTCGAGGCCGTCGTTCTACCTGCTGCGCCCCGATGGCTACATCGCGGTGCGCGGCCGTACCGCCACCGACGCGAACGCGCTGCTGCGCCATTGCGAAAGCTGGTTCGCGGGCATGCCGGTGCCCGCGTAGCGGAGCGCTCAGGCGGGGGCCGCGGCCGGCGTGAGCGATGCGCGGTGCGCGGCGATCGCGTCGCGCACGATCGGCGCGGCGCGTTGCCCGGCTTCGCTCGATGGATCGTCGAGCGCGGCGAGTAGCGCGCGCCGCATCCGCGGTTCCCAGAAGCGCCGGATGTGTTCGGCGATGCCGGCCAGCGCTTCTTCGCGATCGGGCATAGATTCGAAGAAAGCGCCGATCTGGTTGGCCATGTCGATCAGGTGTCCGATGTCCATCGCGTCCTCACTTGCCCGTCGTCGCGGCAGCCGGCGTGGCGGCGCGGCGCTCGAGCAGATCGAGCTGCTCCGAGTTGAAGCGTGCATACGCGCGCTGCCAGTCCGACGGCTGCGCAACCGGCAGCACCTGCACGGCCGTGACCTTGTATTCCGGGCAGTTCGTGGCCCAGTCGGAGCTGTCCGTCGTGATCACGTTCGCCCCTGACTCGGGGAAGTGGAACGTCGTGTACACGACACCCGGCTGCATGCGGTCGGACACGAGCGCACGCAGTACCGTCTGGCCGGCCCGCGATTCGATGCCGACCCAGTCGCCGGTCCGGATCCCGCGATCCTCCGCATCGTGCGGATGAATCTCGAGGCGATCCTCTTCGTGCCACCGGACGTTCTCGGTCCGGCGCGTCTGCGCGCCGACGTTGTATTGCGACAGGATGCGGCCCGTGGTCAGGATCAGCGGATAGCGCTGCGTGACCTTTTCAGGCGTCGGAATGTACTGCGTGATCACGAACCGGCCCTTGCCGCGCACGAACGCGTCGATGTGCATCGTCGGCGTGCCGTCCGGTGCGGCTTCGTTGCACGGCCACTGGATGCTGCCGAGCGCGTCGAGTTTCTCGTACGACACGCCAGAGAAGGTCGGCGTGAGCCGCGCGATCTCGTCCATGATTTCGGACGGATGCGTGTAATGCATGTCGTAGCCGAGCGCCTGCGACAGCAGCAGCGTCACTTCCCAGTCGGCGTAACCCGCGAGCGGCGGCATCACCTTGCGTACGCGCGAGATGCGGCGCTCCGCGTTCGTGAACGTGCCGTCCTTCTCGAGGAACGTCGAGCCAGGCAGCAGCACGTGCGCGTATTTCGCGGTTTCGTTCAGGAAGATGTCCTGCACGACGATGCATTCCATCGACGACAGCGCGGCCGCGACGTGCTGCGTGTTCGGGTCCGACTGGACGATGTCCTCGCCCTGGCAGTAAAGCCCCTTGAAGCTGCCGTCGAGCGCCGCGTCGAACATGTTCGGGATGCGCAGCCCCGGTTCCGGTTGCAGCGTGGCCGACCATGCTTCCTCGAACTGGCTGCGCACGATTGCGTCGCTGATGTGCCGGTAGCCGGGCAGCTCGTGCGGAAACGAACCCATGTCGCACGAGCCTTGCACGTTGTTCTGACCGCGCAGCGGATTGACGCCGACGCCTTCGCGGCCGATGTTGCCGGTCGCCATCGCAAGGTTCGCGATGCCCATCACCGTCGTCGAGCCTTGCGCGTGTTCGGTCACGCCGAGGCCATAGTAGATCGCGGCGTTGCCGCCGGTCGCATAGAGGCGTGCGGCCTCGCGCACCCGTTCGGCCGGTACGCCCGTCACCTCAGCGGTGGCCTCGGGCGAGTTCTCGGCGCGCGACACGAAGTCGCGCCATTGCTCGAACGCACGCGTGTCGCAGCGTTCGGCGACGAATGCATCGGCGACGAGCCCTTCGGTGACGATCACGTGCGCGAGCGCATTGACCATCGCGACGTTGGTGCCGGGGCGCAGCTGCAGGTGGTGCGTGGCCTTCACGTGCGGGCCGTCGACCACATCGATGCGGCGCGGGTCGATCACGATCAGCTTCGCGCCTTCGCGGATGCGCCGCTTCATGCGCGAGCCGAACACCGGGTGGCCGTCGGTCGGGTTCGCGCCCATCACGACGATCACGTCGGCCTGGCCGACCGACGCGAAGGTCTGGGTGCCGGCCGATTCGCCGAGCGTCGTCTTCAGGCCATAGCCGGTCGGCGAGTGGCACACGCGCGCGCAGGTGTCGACGTTGTTGTTGCCGAACGCGGCGCGCACAAGCTTCTGCACGAGGTAGGTTTCCTCGTTCGTGCAGCGCGACGACGTGATGCCGCCGATCGAATCGCGACCATATTTCTGCTGCAGCTTGCGGAATTGCGTTGCCGCGTAGGTCAGCGCCTCTTCCCAGCTGACTTCGCGCCACGGGTCGGTGATCTTCTCGCGGATCATCGGTTTCGTGATGCGGTCCTTGTGCGTTGCGTAGCCCCACGCGAAGCGGCCCTTCACGCACGCGTGGCCTTCGTTCGCGAGGCCGTTCTTGTGCGGCGTCATGCGCACGACCTGCGTGCCCTTCATCTCGGCCTTGAACGAGCAGCCGACGCCGCAGTACGCGCAGGTCGTGACGACCGAGTGCTCGGCCTGGCCGAGCTGGACGACGGATTTTTCCTGCAGCGTGGCGGTCGGGCACGCGGCGACGCAGGCGCCGCACGATACGCAGTCCGACGCCATGAACGATTCGCTTTCGCCGGCGGCGACGCGCGATTCGAAACCGCGCGCGGCGATCGTCAGCGCGAACGTGCCCTGCGTTTCCTCGCATGCGCGCACGCAGCGGTTGCAGACGATGCACTTCGACGGATCGTACGTGAAGTACGGATTCGATTCGTCCTTTTGCTCGCGCAGGTGATTTGCGCCGTCGAAGCCGTAACGCACTTCGCGCAGCCCGACGACGCCCGCCATGTCCTGCAGCTCACAGTCGCCGTTGGCGGGGCAGGTGAGGCAGTCGAGCGGGTGATCGGAGATGTACAGCTCCATCACGTTGCGGCGCAGCGACTGCAGCCGGTCCGACTGCGTGCGCACCTTCATCCCGGCTTCGGCGGGCGTCGTGCACGATGCCGGATAGCCGCGCCGGCCTTCGATTTCGACCAGGCACAGGCGGCACGAGCCGAACGGTTCGAGCGAATCGGTCGCGCAGAGCTTGGGCACATTGACGCCGGCTTCGATCGCGGCGCGCATCACCGACGTGCCGGCCGGCACTGTCACCGGCTGGCCGTCGATTTCGAGCGTGACGTCGGTATCGGCATGCCGTTGCGGCGTGCCGTAGTCGGTTTCGTCGAACGGATCGCGCACGCGCGCCTGCGCGGCGCTCTTGCACGCGCATTGGCCCGAGCCGCAGCCGCCTTGGCGGACGTTGTTCGTGTCGAGGGACATTCAGGGCTCCTTCTGGGTCAGGCCGCGGCCTTGACCGGACCCGACGCGGCTTGCTTGCCGGCAGCGAGCCCGAAATCTTCGGGGAAATGGTCGAGCGCGGACAGCACCGGGTAAGGCGTCATCCCGCCCATCGCGCACAGCGAGCCGGCGAGCATCGTGTCGCACAGATCGCGCAGCAGCGTGACCTGTCGCTCCGACTTGTCGCCCTGGCGAATGCGTGCGATCGTCTCGACGCCGCGCGTCGATCCGATCCGGCACGGCGTGCACTTGCCGCACGATTCGATCGCGCAGAACTTCATCGCGTATTCGGCGAGTTCCGCGAGATTCGACGTGTCGTCGTGCAGCACGATGCCGCCGTGGCCGACGACCGCGCCGATTGCCGTGTACGCCTCGTAGTCGAGTGGCACGTCCCACTGGTGTTCGGGCAGATAGGTGCCGAGCGGGCCGCCGACCTGGGCGGCGCGCGCGGGCCGGCCGCTGGCCGTGCCGCCGCCGTAGTCGAACAGCAGCTCGCGCAGCGTGACGCCGAACGCGAGCTCGACGAGGCCGCCGTAGCGGATGTTGCCCGCGAGCTGGAACGGCAGCGTGCCACGCGAGCGGCCCATCCCGTAGTCGCGATAGAACGCGGCGCCGCGCGCGAAGATCACCGGCGCGGTCGCGAGCGTGATCACGTTGTTGATCACGGTCGGCTGGCCGAACAGGCCGGCGAGCGCGGGCAGCGGCGGCTTCGCGCGCACGACACCGCGCTTGCCTTCGAGCGATTCGAGCAGCGCCGTTTCCTCGCCGCACACGTACGAGCCGGCGCCCTTTGCGACGTGCAGGTCGAATGCATGCGCGGAGCCGAGCACGCGTTCGCCGAGCCAGCCGGCTTCACGGGCGCGCTCAATCGCGGTTTCCAGTGCCGCGATCGCGTGCGGGTATTCGCTGCGCACGTAGATGTAGCCGAGCGTCGCGCCCGTCGCGATGCCCGCGATGATCATCCCTTCGATCAGGCAGTACGGATCGCTTTCCATGATCAGGCGATCGGAGAACGTGCCCGAATCGCCTTCGTCCGCGTTGCAGACGATGTACTTCTGCGTCGCGCTGGCCTGCCGGACGGTGCGCCATTTGATGCCGGCCGGGAAGGCTGCGCCGCCGCGGCCGCGCAGCCCCGATTCGATCAGCAATTCGCATGCGGCGCCGCCGTCGAGCGCGAGCGCGTTCTTCAGGCCGGCGAGGCCGTCGTGCTTCAGGTAATCGTCGATCGACAGCGGATCGGTCAGGCCGATGCGCGCGAACGTGAGGCGCTGCTGGCGCGCGAGATAGGGCAGGGCGTCGACGAGGCCGACGCCGCTCGGATGCGCGCCGCCGTCGAGCCAGTTCGCGTCGAACAGGGAGGGCACGTCGGCGGCCGACAGGTTCGCGTAGCCGGCGCGCCCGGCGGCCGTGCCGACCTCGACGAGCGGCTCGAGCCACAGCAGCCCGCGCGAGCCGTTGCGGATCAGTTCGATCGCGACGCCGCGCCGCTCGGCTTCCGCGACGATCGCGGCGGCGAGGGCGTCGGCGCCGAGCGCCAGCGCGGACGAATCGCGCGGAACGTAGATGCGGGTCGTCATGCGGCCTCCGGGGTGTGGGCGGTCGCGTCGGCGAGCAGGGCGTCGAACTTCTCCGGCGTGACCTTTGCGTGCAGCACGCCGTTGACCGTCATCGACGGCGATTGCGCGCACAGCCCGAGGCAGTAGACCGATTCGAGCGCGACGTCACCCGGCGCGTGCGCGTCGGCGCCACCGCCGTGCGCTGCATCGAACCGGCAACCCGTGCGCGCTTCCGCGTGCGCGGCCAGCGCTTCGCAGCCCATGCTGCGGCACGCCTCGGCGCGGCACATCTGGATCGTCACGCGCGCGGGCGGCGCGGTGCGGAAGTGGTGATAGTAGGTGAGCACGCCGTGCACTTCGGCGCGCGACAGATTCAGCGCCTTCGCGAGCGGCGCGACGCAGCCTGCCGGCACGTAGCCTGCGTCATCCTGGATCGCATGCAGGATCGCGACGAGCGAGCGGCCGGCACGCGCGTGGCGCTCGACGAGCGCGTCGGGCGCAGGGGAATTCGGGGACATCGGTTATGCTCCTCCAAAGTCTCATATGTGCCGCTAATTCATATAGTGCACATCGGGACTTCGTCCTGATTGATTTTGAGCAACGATAAGCGGAAGATTCCGCAGTCGCAATAGGAAATCGGAGTGCATAATTGATTCGAATCGAATGCGACGCGTATCTGACCGTACGCGACACCGAGGGCCGCACCGCCAGCCTGTCGGACGTCGCCCCGTTGCTGGAGCTCGTGGCCGATACGGGCAGCATCGCGCAGGCCGCGCAGGCGAAAGGTCTGTCGTATCGGCACGCGTGGGGCCTGCTGCGGGCGCTGGAGGCGTGCGTCGGAGGCGAGTTGATCGAGACGGCGCGCGGCAAGGGGTCGACGCTGTCGGAGCTTGGGCAGGCGATCGTCGACGCGCAGCGGCTCGCGCGCAGCCGTCTCGACGGGAACCTGCGCGCGCTGGCGGCCGAGGTGGCGAGCGACCTGAACCGGCGGCTCGCGCAGCGCGACGGCGCCGTGCGCATCCATGCGTCGCACGGCTACGCGGTTGCGACCCTCGTTTCCGCGCTTGTCGATGCGCAGGCCGCCGTCGACATCAAGTATCGCGAGAGTGTCGAAGCCGTGCAGGCGCTTGCGCGCGGCGAATGCGAGCTGGCCGGTTTTCATCTGCCACGCGGCGCGTTCCGCGAACAGTGCGCGCAGATCTACCGGCCGTGGCTCGACGACACGCGCCACGTGCTGATTCATCTGACGCGTCGCCAGCAGGGGCTGTTCGTGCCGCGGGGCAACCCGAAGCAGGTCGGCGGGCTCGCCGATCTCGCCCGCAACGACATCCGCTTCGTCAACCGGCAGCCGGGGTCGGGCACGCGGATGCTGCTCGATCTTGCATTGCGCGCGATCGGCATCGATCCCGAGCGTATCGACGGCTATGCGTCGGCCGAACTCACGCATTCGGCGATCGCCGCATTCGTCGCGAGCGGGATGGCCGATCTCGGCTTCGGCGTCGAGCCGGCCGCCCATCACTTCGGGCTCGATTTCATCCCGGTCGTCGACGAGGACTATTACTTTGCGTGCGAACGCGCGCAGCTCGATTCGCGACCGCTCGCCGGCGTGCTCGCCTTGCTGCGCGATGCACGCTTCGTCGACCGCGTCGCGCATCTCGACGGCTACGATCCGGCCGCGTGCGGGACGCTGATCGGCATCGCGGAGGGATTCGCCGGTATCGCCGGGGGCGGTATGCCGGACGGCAACGCACAGTAACGGGGACGCGCGCGAACCGCGCTGCAGCAGCGAGGGATTTGCGCTACGCTTGCCGCTTGATCAACGTTCCAACAAGCACGCCGTTCAGGCGTCATCCCGCCATGAAACTATCCGTTCCCTTCTCCGCGGCAGCGTTGACCGCAGGGCTTCTTGTTGCCGTTTCGCCGTTGACGTTCGCGCAGAATTCACCGGGCGTGCCCGGCGGGATCCTCAGCGAGCAGTTCCGCCTGAACGAGCACCCGCAGATGCCGTTCGCGGCGTCTGCGCCGTCGCAGAAATACCAGGGCAGCAAGAAGTCGGCATTGCGCCGCAAGGGCGATTTGGGGGACCCGAACGGCTGCAACCTGAAGTGTCCGATGGACACTCAATAAGCAGGCGCTGACGCGCCGGGTGGTCGGCGCCGCGATCGTTTGTCCAGACCGCGCCGATGCCGCGCGGTTCTTTTCGAGCCCCGCAGGGTGTACTGCCTTGCGGGGCTCATGCTTTGTGGGGCTCGGTTCGGCCTCGCGTGACGTGGTGCGATCTTGCGGTGCTGGCCCATGTCTGCATGGATATAGGGTTAACCCTTGTTTCGGGAAGGATGTCTTCCTCAAACCTGCCTTATTCTTAATCACGTGCCTACATAAACTTCGGTTTGTCAGCGATGAACGGGTGTTCACCGCGAAATCAGACAAATCTGGAGGTAGGTCATCATGAAGTCGCTCGTTCAAGCCGTTGTCGTTGCTGCTGCTCTCGTTGCCCCGGTCGTGTCGTTCGCGCAGTCCGGCTCGGCACTCACCCGCGCACAGGTTCGCGCCGAACTGGTTCAGCTCCAGCAGGCCGGTTACAACACCGCCCGCGGCGAAGATCCGCACTATCCGGAAGCGATCCAGGCCGCCACGGCGCGTGTCGCGGAGCAACAGCGCAGCGCGCTCGCCCAGGCGCAAGGCGCCGACGCCAGCGGTTATGGCGCGCAGGTGCAGGGCGCATCGGCGTCGGGTTCGCGTGCGATCGGTGTGCGTCCGGCCAGCGCAGAAGAAATGAAGTCGCTGTATCGCGGCAGCTAAGCGGCTCGTCGCCCGGTGAGGCCGTGCTGCGGCAGCGATGATGCGTCGCGTGCCGGGCAGGGGGACCGTCCGCCGCGGTCGATCACCTCGCGGGCGACGTCGAACATCCGTCACCTCCTGCCGCTGGAATGCCGGCGGCATTCCGCCCGGCCCGTCCGAGGCCGGGCGCTTTTTCGGAGGGCGCGGGATGCTCGGCCTCTCAGGCAACAAAAAACCCGCAGACTCGCGTCGTGCGGGGTTCGTGCGTCAAGCGCGGAATTTGGTGGAGGCGGCGGGAATCGAACCCGCGTCCAGAAGCGCTCCACGACTAGTTCTACATGTTTAGTTCAGTCATTTGATTTAACCGCAGCGACGCGGACGAACACGCTGCACTACGGCGATTCGCTAGATTTTCGACCCTGGCGTCGCGACGCCGACAGGGCTTAACTGACGTAAATGACCTCTGGCGGTATTGCTACCGGTCTTGCGACACTAGCCCGTCAGTGAACTAGGCAGAGGACGGCGGCCGTTAGGCTGCCAGTGCGAACGTATCGTCGTTTGCAGTTACGATTTTCCCATTGATTAACGAGGTGACGGGTCCTCGACATGCCCTAGCCGCTTCACAACCCCTGTCGAAACCAGGTCGCCCCCGCGGATAAGATCGACCATTATAGCCCAACATCGCGCAGTAGTTCGCGCAGTTCCTGCGTCGTGCCGACCAGATGCTGCGCTTGCCAGTCGGCCGGCGCGACGCCGTCACCGCAATAGCCGTATGCGGCCGCGACCGTCGCCATCCCCGCCGCGCTGCCGGCCTGGATGTCGCGAAGATCGTCGCCGACGTAGACGATGCGCTCCGGCGCGAGCGTCATTTGTTCCGCCGCATGCAACAGCGGGGCCGGATGCGGTTTCGAGTGCGGCGTTGTGTCGCCCCCGACGATGCAGGCCGCGCGCGGCGCGAGGCCGAGCAGGTCGGCGAGCGGCGCGGTGAGGCGCATCGCCTTGTTCGTGACGATGCCCCAGCGCACGCCGCGTGCATCGAGCTCGTCGAGCACGTCGCCGATGCCGGGGAACAGCACCGTGTGCACGCAGATGTCGGTCGCGTAATTGGTCAGGAACTCGTCGCGCATCGCGTCGTAGCCGGGCGATTGCGGGTCGATGCCGAATGCTCCGCCGAGCAGGCCGCGCGCACCGGCCGATGCCAGCGGCCGCAGCACGTCGAGCGACGTTTCGGGCAGGCCGCGCACGCGCTGCATCTTGTGGACTGCAGCGGCGAGATCGGGTGCCGTGTCGGCGAGCGTGCCGTCGAGGTCGAACAGCACGGCATCGCAGTGCAGCAGGCGCGGCGCGTCGAATGCCGGCGGCTCGGTCGAAAGGGGAATCGTCATGCCGGTCGGAGGGTCACGCGCCGCGGCGGCACGCGACGAGATAGTTGATGTCGGTGTCGTTCGACAGCGCGAAGCGCTTGCCGATCGGGTGATAGGTAATACCCTTGATCTCCACGATGTGCAGATCGGTCCCGCGAATGAAGCTCGCCAGTTCCGACGGGCGGATGAAGCGCGCGTAGTCGTGGGTACCCTTCGGCAGCATCTGCGCGATGTACTCGGCGCCGATCACCGCGAACAGGTAGGACTTCAGGTTGCGGTTCAGCGTGGAGAAGAACACCCAGCCGCCCGGCTTCACGAGCGTCGCACACGCGGCGACGACGCCAGCCGGCGACGGCACGTGCTCGAGCATCTCCATGCAGGTGACGACGTCGTAAGTGCCCGGCTCGCGTTCGGCGATCGCTTCGGCGGCGATCGCCTCGTAGTCGACCGTGATGCCGCTTTCGAGGCTGTGCAGGTCGGCGACCCCGAGCGCTTCGGTCGACAGGTCGATGCCTTTTACCTGGGCGCCGAGCCCTGCCATCGATTCGGACAGGATGCCGCCGCCGCAGCCGATATCGAGTGCGCGCGTGCCGGCGAGGTGCGCATGCGAATCGATCCAGCCGAGCCGGACCGGATTCAGGTCGTGCAAGGGCTTGAATTCGGCATTCGGATCCCACCACCGATGGGCGAGGTCGCTGAATTTCTGGAGTTCGTGCGGATCGGCGTTGGTCATGTCGGCAAACGGGCTACGGAAGGAGGGCGGTGCGTCGGTACGTCAGCCCCGAGTATATAAGGGGGCGCACAACGAGGCCAGCGAGCGCCAGGACGGGCGTCAAAGAAAAAGCCCCGCCGGAGCGGGGCTTTGAAGCAGTCGAAAACCGCGGCTTACTGCGCCGGAACGGTCGTCTTCTGGACTTCTTGCGTACCGACCACTTCGACTTCCACGCGGCGGTCCGGTGCGAGGCAGGCGATCAGTTGCTTGCGATTCTTCTGGTTGCAGCCGGTCGTGACCGGGTTGCGCTTGCCCTTGCCTTCCGTGTAGATCTTGTTGGCCGGGACACCCTTGCTGACCAGGTACGACTTGACGGCTTGCGCACGGCGCAGCGACAGACGGTCGTTGTACTTGTCCGAACCGATGCGGTCCGTGTAGCCCGTAGCGACGACCACTTCCGTGTTCATGCCCTGGATCTTCGAAGCCAGTTCGTCCAGCTTTTGCTTGCCCAGCGGCTTGAGCGTTGCCTTGTCGAAGTCGAACAGTGCGTCGGCTTGATACGTGATCTTCTGGCTCGTGATGGCCGGAGCAACCGGAGCGACCGGCGGCTGCGGTGCCTGGGCGACCAGTGCGCCATCGCACTTTGCGTTGGCGGTGGCCGGCGTCCAGAACGCGTCACGCCAGCAGAGCTCGTTCGTGCCGTTCATCCACACCCATTCGCCCGTGCCGTTCACCCAGTTGTCGTTGACGGCTTGACGCGACGCCGGCACCGACTGTGCCGAAGCGGATGCAGCCATAACTGCGGTAGCTGCAATGAACGCGAGCTTTGAAAGTTTATTCATATTTCTCCTCTCGAAATTGAGATTACCGCAGGTTTACTGCGAGCCTGTTGACGGTGACAAGTCATACATTGCTCGAAGTATAACATTGGTGCGGCACAAAAAACGCGGCACCGCTCTGTGTAGACTTCGAGCAGCGTCTAACTTTCAGTGCGTTGGCATTTTGCCATATCGTTCCCTTCCTACGAAAAAAAATCCTCCCCACCCCAAGATCGCTTCAACTTTGTGGTGCATGCGCAACACCCGCCTGCCGTAACTTTTAGGGATTGTCAAGAGCGTGTCCGCGAAATTGCGTGAAAGGCGGCAAGGGTTTACGCGCGTGCGTGACAAGGAGCCGGGCGGCGCCCAAGCCTTCTGAAGGGGCGCGATCATGGCCGGTTCGGGTGCCTTTTCCACGGACGGCGATTTTTGCTGTTTACATATAGAGGGGGTGGCGAATTGGCGGCCGATGGGCGCATGTTAGAATCTCGCGTTGCGTTGCGCATGCAGCGCCCACGCGAAAGGCGTTCGCCGTCTTCGCTCCGAAACGATACGGATACATGGATCAATTCGCCAAAGAGACCCTGCCCACCTCCCTAGAGGAGGAAATGCGCCGTTCGTATCTCGATTACGCGATGAGCGTGATCGTCGGACGTGCCCTTCCGGATGTCCGCGATGGCCTGAAGCCCGTGCACCGGCGCGTACTGTTCGCGATGCACGAACTGAACAACGACTGGAACCGCGCGTACAAGAAATCGGCGCGTATCGTCGGTGACGTGATCGGTAAGTATCACCCTCACGGCGATACCGCGGTGTACGACACGATCGTGCGGATGGCGCAGGACTTCTCGCTGCGCTACATGCTGATCGACGGACAGGGCAACTTCGGCTCGATCGACGGCGACAATGCCGCGGCGATGCGTTACACCGAAATTCGCATGGCGAAGATCGGTCACGAACTGCTCGCCGACATCGACAAGGAAACGGTCGACTTCGAGCCGAACTACGACGGCAACGAGATGCAGCCGTCGGTCCTGCCGTCGCGCATCCCGAACCTGCTGATCAACGGCTCGTCGGGTATCGCGGTCGGCATGGCGACCAACATCCCGCCGCACAACCTGAACGAAGTCGTCGACGCGTGCCAGCACCTGCTGAACAACCCGGAAGCGACGATCGACGAACTGATCGAGATCATCCCAGCGCCGGATTTCCCGACGGCCGGCATCATCTACGGTGTCGCCGGCGTGCGCGACGGCTATCGCACCGGGCGCGGTCGCGTCGTGATGCGCGCGGCCACGCACTTCGAGGAGATCGACCGCGGCCAGCGGATGGCGATCATCGTCGACGAGCTGCCGTACCAG
This sequence comes from Burkholderia sp. BCC1638, assembly GCF_902833195.1. Taxonomy (NCBI): domain Bacteria; kingdom Pseudomonadati; phylum Pseudomonadota; class Betaproteobacteria; order Burkholderiales; family Burkholderiaceae; genus Burkholderia; species Burkholderia sp. BCC1638. The sequence continues at coordinate 128,884 of NZ_CADFEC010000004.1, read as the reverse complement.
GTGAACAAGCGCTCGCTGCTCGAGCGCATCGCCGAGCTCGTCAACGAGAAGAAGCTCGAGGGCATCTCCGACATCCGCGACGAGTCCGACAAGAGCGGCATGCGCGTCGTGATCGAGCTGAAGCGCGGCGAAGTGCCCGAAGTGGTGTTGAACAATCTGTACAAGGCGACGCAGCTGCAGGACACGTTCGGCATGAACATGGTCGCGCTGGTCGACGGCCAGCCGAAGCTGCTCAACCTGAAGGAAATCCTGCAGTGCTTCCTGTCGCATCGACGCGAAGTGCTGACGCGCCGCACGATCTACGAACTGCGCAAGGCGCGCGAGCGCGGCCATGTGCTCGAAGGTCTCGCGGTCGCGCTCGCGAACATCGACGAGTTCATCGCGATCATCAAGGCGGCGCCGACGCCGCCGATCGCGAAGCAGGAGCTGATGGCGAAGCCGTGGGATTCGTCGCTTGTGCGCGAGATGCTGACGCGCGCCGAGACCGAGAATGCGGCGGCGGGCGGCCGCTCCGCGTACCGTCCCGAAGGCCTGAACCCGGCGTTCGGGATGCAGACCGACGGGCTGTACCGTCTGTCCGACACGCAGGCGCAGGAAATCCTTCAGATGCGTCTGCAGCGCCTGACCGGTCTCGAGCAGGACAAGATCATCGGCGAGTACCGCGAAGTGATGGCGCAAATCGCCGACCTGCTGGACATCCTTGCGCGCCCCGAGCGGATCACGACGATGATCGGCGAGGAGCTGACGACGGTGAAGGCCGAATTCGGCGACGCACGCCGCTCGAAGATCGAGCTGAATGCGACCGAATTGAATACCGAAGACCTGATCACGCCGCAGGACATGGTCGTCACGATGTCGCACGCGGGCTACGTGAAGTCGCAGCCGCTGTCCGAGTATCGCGCGCAGAAGCGCGGCGGCCGCGGCAAGCAGGCGACGCAGATGAAGGAAGACGACTGGATCGAGACGCTGTTCATCGCGAACACTCACGACTACATCCTGTGCTTCTCGAACCGCGGCCGCGTGTACTGGGTCAAGGTCTATGAAGTGCCGCAGGGTTCGCGCAACTCGCGCGGCCGTCCGATCGTCAACATGTTCCCGCTGCAGGACGGCGAGAAGATCAACGTCGTGCTGCCGGTCAAGGAGTTCTCGGCCGACAAGTTCGTGTTCATGGCGACGTCGCTCGGCACCGTGAAGAAGACGCCGCTCGAGGCATTCAGCCGCCCGATGAAGAAGGGCATCATCGCGGTCGGTCTCGACGAGGGCGACTTCCTGATCGGTGCATCGATCACCGACGGCGCGCACGACGTGATGCTGTTCTCCGACGCCGGCAAGGCCGTGCGCTTCGACGAGAACGACGTGCGCCCGATGGGCCGGGAAGCGCGCGGCGTGCGTGGCATGCAGCTCGAGGACGGGCAGCAGGTCATCGCGCTGCTGGTTGCTGGCAGCGAGGAGCAGACCGTGCTCACCGCGACCGAGAACGGCTACGGCAAGCGCACGCCGATCACCGAGTACACGCGTCACGGCCGCGGCACGAAGGGGATGATCGCGATCCAGACGTCGGAGCGCAACGGCAAGGTCGTCGCCGCCACGCTCGTCGACGCCGAGGATCAGATCATGCTGATCACGACCGCCGGCGTGTTGATTCGTACCCGCGTGTCCGAGATTCGCGAGATGGGACGTGCCACGCAAGGTGTTACACTCATCAGTCTCGATGAGGGTACCAAGCTCTCCGGCCTGCAGCAGATCGCAGAAGCCGAAGAGGGCGATGGCGAGGCCGACGAGGCGTCGGACGGCGAAGCCTGAAGAACGGATGAGACTCGAGCCGCCGCGCGCGCCAGGCGCCGCGGTCGGCGAGCAACCATTCATATTTCCAAAAGGGAGTGATGATGCAAAAGCAATTCAAGCAACTGGTTCTGCTGGCTGCACTGGTGCCGACGTTCGCGATGGCGCAAGCGCTGTCGAATTCCGCACCGGCTGCGACCGCGGCAGCTGCGCCGATCGACGCCGACAAGAAGGCGGCGATCAAGGATCTGCTCGACGCGATCGACGCGCCGAAGCTCGTGTCGGCTATCGGCAACAGCGCCGAGATGCAGGCAAAGCAGCTCGTGCCGGCGATCCTGTCGGACGCGCTGTCGGAAAACAAGACGCTGAACGACAAGCAAAAGCAAGCCGCCGTGCCGACGCTGCAGAAGAACGCGGTGCCGAAGCTGGTTGACGGCGCGGGCAAGGTGTTCGGCACGCAACAGTTCCAGAGCGACGCGATGTCGGCTCAGTACGACGCCTACGCGAAGTACTACAGCACGTCGGAGATCAAGGATCTGACGACGTTCTACAAGAGCCCGACGGGCCGCAAGTTCATCCAGGTTCAGGATCAGGTCGGCCGCGACGTGGTCAACGGCCTGATGCAGAAGTACATGCCGCAAGCGATCCAGGCAACGCGCGCACAGGCTGACAAGGAAGTCGCGGCAGTCAAGCCGGGCAAGTAAGCCGTCCGGGCCACGCCGCCCGGCCGTTCGGCCGGGTTTGGCGGGAGCCTGATGACAGTGCGATAATGGCCGTTTGCGCGCGAGCGCAAGCGGCCATTTCTTTTCTGGCGCGGTTCTTTCTGCCGGCGGCAAGCCGGTCGCGTCCCTCCCGAGGTTTTCACGATGCGCGTCTTTAATTTCTCCGCCGGTCCTGCGGCGCTCCCCGAGGAAGTGCTGCGGCAGGCCGCCGACGAAATGCTCGACTGGCACGGCAGCGGCATGAGCGTGATGGAGATGAGCCATCGCGGCAAGGAATTCATGTCGATCCACGAGGCAGCGCTGACCGACCTGCGCGAACTGCTCGATGTGCCGGCCAGCCACCGGATCCTGTTCCTGCAGGGTGGCGGCATTGCCGAGAACGCAATCGTGCCGATGAACCTGCTTGGTTCGCGTAAGACCGCCGACTTCGTCGTGACGGGCTCGTGGTCGCAGAAGTCGTTCAACGAAGCGAAGAAATACGGCACGCCGCATCTGGCCGCATCCGGCAAGACGGCCGACGGTTTCACGCGCGCGCCCGCCCGCGCCGAATGGCAGCTGTCGGACGATCCGGCCTACGTGCATCTGTGCACGAATGAGACGATCGACGGCGTCGAGACGTTCGAGATTCCCGACCTCGGCGACGTGCCGCTCGTCGCGGACGTGTCGTCGCACATCCTGTCCCGTCCGATGGACGTCGCGAAGTACGGCGTGCTGTTCGGCGGCGCGCAGAAGAACATCGGGATGGCCGGCGTGACGGTCGTGATCGTTCGCGAGGACCTGCTCGATCGCGCGCTGTCGATCTGCCCGTCCGCATTCGAATGGAAGACGGTCGCCGCGAACAACTCGCTGTACAACACGCCGCCCACGTATGCGATCTACATCGCGGGCCTCGTGTTCCAGTGGCTGAAGCGGCAGGGCGGCCTCGAGGCGATCGAGGCGCGCAATATCGAGAAGGCGAAGCTGCTCTACGACACGATCGATGCGAGCAGCTTCTATCTGAACAAGGTCGAGCCGGCGGTGCGTTCGCGTATGAACGTGCCCTTTTTCCTGGCAGACGAAACGCGCAACGAAGACTTCCTTGCCGGCGCAAAGGCGCGCGGGCTGCTGCAGCTGAAGGGCCACAAGTCCGTCGGCGGCATGCGGGCGTCGATCTACAACGCGGTGCCGCTCGAGGGCGTGAAGGCGCTCGTCGAGTACATGAAGGACTTCGAACAGCGCGGCGCCTGAGCGCGCGCTGTTCAAACAGCACGGCAACTACGCATGGACGACGAACTGAATTCCCGCCTGAAACCGCTGCGCGACCGCATCGACGCGATCGACGCGCAGCTGATCGCGCTCCTCAACCAGCGCGCCGCGGTGGCGCTCGAGGTGGGCGAGGTCAAGAAGCATTTCAACGCGCCGGTGTTCCGGCCGGAGCGTGAGCTGCAGGTGATCGCGCGCCTGCAGGACATGAGCGCGGGGCCGCTCGCGAGCGAACACATCAGCGCTATTTGGCGCGAGATCATGGCCGCGAGCCGCGCGCTCGAACAGACAATCCACGTCGCGTTTCTCGGGCCGGTCGGCACGTATAGCGAACAGGCGATGTTCGAGTATTTCGGCCAGTCGATCGAAGGGCTGCCGTGTCCGTCGATCGACGAGGTATTCCGCTCGGTCGAGGCGGGCGCGTCCGCATTCGGCATCGCGCCGGTCGAGAACTCGACCGAAGGCGCGGTGTCGCGCACGCTCGACCTGCTGCTGCAGACGCAGTTGCTGATCAGCGGCGAACTCGCGCTGCCGATCCATCACAACCTGCTCACGCAGAGCGGCACGCTCGACGGCGTGACGCGCGTCTGCGCGCATGCGCAGGCGCTCGCGCAATGCCAGCAGTGGCTTTCCGCGAACGCGCCGCAGCTCGAGCGGCAAGCGGTGTCGAGCAATGCGGAGGCCGCGCGTCTCGCGGCGGCGGACCCGAGCGTCGCGGCGATCGCTGGCGACCGCGCGGCCGCGCACTACGGCCTGCAGATCGCGTTCTCGCTGATTCAGGACGATCCGCACAATCGCACGCGCTTCGTGATCGTCGGCAAGCAGCCGGCTGGGCAGAGCGGTCACGACCAGACGTCGCTGATCGTGTCGGTGAAGAACGAGCCGGGCGCGGTGTTCAAGCTGCTCGAACCGCTCGCGCGGCACGGTGTATCGATGACGCGCTTCGAGTCGCGTCCGGCGCGGGTCGGCACGTGGGAGTATTACTTCTACATCGACATCGAAGGGCACCGGGACGAACCAGCCGTGGCCGCCGCGCTCGCGGAGCTCGGCCAAAAGGCCGCGTTCCTGAAGATACTCGGTTCGTATCCGCGCGCGCGCTGACGCGTAGCAGCCCGTCGCCAGCACCGAGCAGGCGGCGCGGCGAAGCGGGCAGGGCAGGCCGGGCGGCGCTGCCCAAGGCGGGTTCGGGCGGTATCCGGTGCAGGTCGCGCCGGGTGCGGGCCCGTTGCCCGGAATCTGGACTTCCGTGCGCGGGGCGTCGTTCCGCGCGCGTCACTTGGCTCTTGTCGTGTCAGGCTTTGCATTCAACAAACTTGTCATCTTCGGCGTCGGCCTGATCGGCGGATCGTTGGCGCGCGCCCTGCGCGAGCGCGCACCGGGCGGCGCGGGCGAAGTTGTCGGCGTCGGTCGTTCGCGTGCGTCGGTCGAGCGCGCCCTCGCGCTCGGCGTGATCGATCGCGCAGCGGCGCTCGACGACGATGCGCAGCTGCGCGACGCGCTCGCCGGCGCCGATCTCGTGTTGCTGGCCGCGCCGGTCGCGCAAACGGGCCCGCTGCTCGCGCGCATCGCGCCGTGGCTCGACGCTGCGACGATCGTCACCGACGCTGGCAGCACCAAGTCCGACGTCGTCATGGCGGCACGCGATGTGCTCGGTGCGCGGATCGCGCAATTCGTACCGGGCCATCCGATCGCCGGGCGCGAATCGAGCGGCGTCGAGGCCGCGCTGCCGGATCTGTACGTCGGTCGCAACGTCGTGCTGTGTCCGCTGCCGGAGAACGCGCCCGAAGCGGTTGCGCGGATCGATGCGATGTGGCGGGCGACCGGCGCCGACGTGCGCACGATGAGCACGACGCAGCACGATCGCGTGTTTGCGTCGATCAGTCATCTGCCTCATGTGCTGTCGTTCGCGCTCGTCGAGCAGATACTCGGCGAGGCGGATGCCGAACTGAAATTCTCGTACGCCGCGGGCGGCTTCCGCGACTTCACGCGGATTGCGGCGTCGAGCCCGGAAATGTGGCGCGACGTGTGTGTCGCGAATCGCGCGGCGCTACTCGATGAGCTCGACGGCTATACGCGCGTGCTCGCCCGGCTGCGTGCGGCGATCGACGCTGGCGATGGCGCGGCGCTCGAAGCCGTGTTCACGCGCTCGCGCGCTGCACGCAAGGCATGGCAGGAACGTGGCGCGCAGCCCGCTGCCGAACCGGTCAAGAAATAACAGGAAACAGGACGATTCCCATGGACTATCTCGATCTCGGCCCGTATTCCAGCGCATCGGGCACCGTGCGCCTGCCCGGCTCGAAAAGCATCTCGAACCGCGTGCTGCTGCTCGCGGCGCTTGCCGAAGGCGATACGACGATCACCAACCTGCTGGATTCCGACGACACGCGCGTGATGCTCGACGCGCTCGGCAAGCTCGGTGTGAAGCTCGCGCGCGAGGGTGACAACTGTGTCGTCACCGGCACGCGCGGCGCGTTCACCGCGAAGACCGCCGATCTGTTCCTCGGCAACGCGGGCACCGCGGTGCGACCGTTGACGGCGGCGCTCGCAGTCAACGGCGGCGACTATCGCGTGCACGGCGTGCCGCGCATGCACGAGCGGCCGATCGGCGACCTCGTCGACGGCCTGCGGCAGATCGGCGCGCAGATCGACTACGAGCAAAACGAAGGCTTTCCGCCGCTGCGGATCAAACCTGCGGCGATCACGGTCGACGCGCCGATCCGCGTGCGCGGTGATGTGTCGAGCCAGTTCCTCACCGCGCTGCTGATGACGCTGCCGCTCGTGAAGGCGAAGGACGGCAGGATCGTCGTCGAAGTCGATGGCGAACTGATCTCGAAGCCGTACATCGACATCACGATCCGACTGATGGCCCGCTTCGGCGTGACCGTCGAGCGCGACGGCTGGCAACGCTTCGTCGTGCCGGCCGGCGTCCGCTACCGTTCGCCGGGGCGCATCATGGTCGAGGGTGATGCATCGTCGGCCTCGTACTTCCTCGCGGCCGGCGCGCTCGGCGGTGGCCCGCTGCGCGTCGAGGGTGTGGGGCGCGCGAGCATCCAGGGCGACGTCGGCTTCGCGAATGCGCTGATGCAGATGGGCGCGAACGTATCGATGGGCGACGACTGGATCGAGGTGCGCGGCATCGGCCATGACCACGGCAAGCTCCAGCCGATCGACATGGATTTCAACCTGATTCCCGACGCGGCGATGACCATCGCGGTCGCGGCGCTGTTCGCGAGCGGCACGAGCACGCTGCGCAACATCGCGAGCTGGCGCGTGAAGGAAACCGACCGCATCGCCGCGATGGCGACCGAACTGCGCAAGGTCGGCGCGATCGTCGAGGAAGGCCCCGACTATCTGGTCGTCACGCCGCCGCAGCGGCTCACGCCGAATGCAGCGATCGACACGTACGACGATCACCGGATGGCGATGTGCTTCTCGCTCGTCAGCCTGGGCGGCGTGCCCGTGCGTATCAACGATCCGAAGTGCGTCGGCAAGACGTTCCCCGACTATTTCGACCGCTTCGTCGCGCTCGCCAAAGCCTGACCCGACAGTTCCGATGAAATCGACCCGACCCTTTCACCCGACCCCCGTCATCACGATCGACGGTCCGACTGCTTCCGGCAAGGGGACCGTCGCGGCGCTCGTCGCCGCGCATCTCGGCTTCCACCTGCTCGACAGCGGCGCGCTGTACCGTCTCGCAGCGCTCGCGAGCGTGCGCTACGGCATCGCGGCGGAGGATATCGATGCGCTCGTGAAGCTGATCGACGATCTTCACATCACGTTCCGCGAGGGCTGCGCGCAGCTCGACGGCGTCGACGTGTCGAACGACATCCGCGCCGAAGCGGTTGGCAACCGCGCGTCGGCGATTGCCGTGCACGGGCCGGTGCGTACCGCGCTCGTCGCGCGCCAGCGCGCGTTTCGCAAGACACCGGGCCTCGTCGCCGACGGCCGCGACATGGGCACCGTGATCTTCCCGGACGCCGTGCTGAAGGTGTTTCTGACGGCCAGCGCCGAGGCGCGCGCGGCCAGACGGCATAAGCAATTGATGCAAAAAGGTTTTTCTGCTAATATAGATAACTTGCTCCAGGATCTTCGTGAACGTGATGCGCGCGACAGCAATCGCGCGGCCGCGCCGCTGAAGCCTGCGGCAGATGCCAAGCTGCTCGATACGTCGGCGCTTTCGGTCGATGAAGCAGTCGACCAGGTGCTGCAGTGGTACCGGGCGCTCGGTCAGCCGGCCTGAGAAGGCGGGCAGCAGTAGGTGCCTCGCGCGAGAAGCGCGAAGCGTGTTTCGAACCCTTAACCCCGTGTGGCTTCGATCTGGCCCTTTCAGCCTGCCATTCCGGCCGGCGTGGCACAGCGATCCATGCACAATCAGATTTTTATGTCCGACCTGCAAACCTCCACCCCGAATACCGAATCCTTTGCGGCTCTGTTCGAAGAGTCGCTGACCCGCCAAGACATGCGCGCCGGCGAAGTGATTTCCGCCGAAGTCGTGCGCGTCGACCACAACTTCGTGGTCGTCAATGCAGGCCTGAAGTCCGAGGCTTACATTCCGATCGAGGAATTCCTGAACGATCAGGGCGAGGTTGAGGTGCAGTCGGGCGATTTCGTGTCCGTCGCGATCGACGCACTCGAAAACGGCTACGGCGACACGATCCTGTCGCGCGACAAGGCGAAGCGCCTTGCATCGTGGCTGTCGCTGGAAAAGGCCCTCGACAACAACGAACTCGTCACCGGCACGATCACCGGCAAGGTGAAGGGCGGCATGACCGTGATGGTCAACGGCATCCGCGCGTTCCTGCCGGGTTCGCTGGTCGACACGCGTCCGGTCAAGGACACGACCCCGTACGAAGGCAAGACGCTCGAGTTCCGCGTGATCAAGCTCGATCGCAAGCGTAACAACGTCGTGCTGTCGCGTCGTGCAGTGATCGAAGCAACGCAAGGCGAAGAGCGCGCGAAGCTGCTCGAGACGCTGAAGGAAGGCGCGATCGTCAACGGCGTGGTCAAGAACATCACCGACTACGGCGCATTCGTTGACCTCGGCGGCATCGACGGCCTGCTGCACATCACCGACATCGCATGGCGTCGTGTGCGTCACCCGAGCGAAGTCCTGTCGGTTGGCCAGGAAGTCACCGCGAAGATCCTCAAGTTCGACCAAGAGAAGAACCGCGTCTCGCTGGGCATCAAGCAACTGGGCGACGATCCGTGGGAAGGCATCTCGCGCCGTTACCCGTCGGGCACGCGCCTGTTCGGCAAGGTCACGAACATCACCGACTACGGCGCTTTCGTCGAAGTGGAATCGGGCATCGAAGGCCTCGTCCACGTGTCGGAAATGGACTGGACCAACAAGAACGTTGCTCCGTCGAAGGTTGTCCAGCTGGGCGACGAAGTCGAAGTCATGGTCCTCGAGATCGACGAAGACCGTCGTCGTATCAGCCTCGGCATGAAGCAGTGCAAGCCGAATCCGTGGGATGACTTCAGCCGCAACTTCAAGAAGGGCGACAAGATCACGGGCGCAATCAAGTCGATCACCGACTTCGGCGTGTTCATCGGTCTGCCGGGCGGCATCGACGGCCTGGTCCACCTGTCGGACCTGTCGTGGAGCGAAGCCGGCGAAGAAGCCGTTCGCAAGTACAAGAAGGGCGACGAAGTCGAAGCGATCGTGCTCGGCATCGACGTCGAGAAGGAGCGTATTTCGCTCGGCATCAAGCAGCTCGAAGGCGACCCGTTCAGCAACTACGTTGCGATGAACGACAAGGGTTCGACCGTCGACGGCGTGGTGAAGTCGGTCGATGCGAAGGGCGCTGTCGTCACGCTGACGGGCGACGTCGAAGGCTACCTGCGTGCATCGGAAATCTCGCAGGATCGCGTTGAAGACGCTCGCAACGTGCTGAAGGAAGGCGACAAGGTCAACGCGATGGTGATCAACATCGATCGCAAGTCGCGTGGCATCAACCTGTCGATCAAGGCGAAGGATTCGGCTGAACAACAGGAAGCGATCCGCGGCCTGCAGTCGGACACCAGCGCTGCTGCGACCGGTACGACCAACCTCGGCGCGCTGCTGAAGGCGAAGCTCGACGGCCAGAACCAGTAAGCCTTACGAGGTCTGCTGAAGTATGACCAAATCCGAGTTGGTCGCGCAGCTGGCACTGCGATTTCCGCAACTTGTCCTCAAGGATGCGGATTTCGCGGTGAAAACGATGCTCGATGCGATGTCCGATGCCTTGTCGAAAGGGCATCGCATCGAAATTCGGGGTTTCGGCAGCTTCGGCCTCAACCGTCGCCCGGCACGCGTCGGACGCAACCCGAAGTCGGGGGAGAAAGTGCAGGTGCCCGAGAAGTTCGTGCCTCACTTCAAGCCCGGCAAGGAATTGCGTGAACGCGTCGACGGCCGCGCCGGCGAGCCGCTGAAAGCTGATGATCCGGACGACGAGCGTTGAGCGTCGTTCGGCTTGCCCGGAATCCGTCCGGCGAAGGCTGAAGAAAAAAGCGCCCCTTGCGGGCGCTTTTTTCATTTTCGGCGGCCGCATGACAACGTGCACCCGCAGGATGTGCGGTGACGCGGAAACGCTTCCTTTACAATACGGGTCGATTCGGCGCCGCGAAGGGGAGTCGCGCGCCACGGCAAACCTCAACAAAGAGAGGGCTACATGAAGTTTATCGTCTGGCTGATCCGGGTATTGGTGTTCGTGCTGCTGCTGGTGCTCGCGCTGGCCAATACGCAAACCGCGACGCTGAATTTCGTTGCCGGCTACGCATGGCAAGCGCCGCTGATCCTGATCGGCCTCGCGTTCTTCGTCGTGGGGCTGCTGGCCGGCCTGCTGTCCGCGCTGCCGGCGATCTTCCGCATGCGCCTCGAGAACGGGCGCCTGAAGCGCGATCTGCGTACGGCGCGCGAAACCCCGGCCGTCGTCGACCAGCCGCCGATGCCGCCCGTCATTTAACACGGACGCCGCGCGACCTTCGCGCGGTTTTCGTCTCTGCTTCGATATTTCGCATGGATCTGGATTTCTGGTGGTTGCTCGCGATTCCAGTGGCGTTCGCGCTCGGCTGGGCGGCGTCACGCTATGACCTGAAGAATCTCCTGTCGGAGAGCGCCAACCTGCCGCGATCGTATTTCCGCGGCCTGAACTTTCTGTTGAACGAACAACCGGACAAGGCGATCGACGCGTTCATCGAGGTCGCGAAGCTCGATCCCGAGACGGTCGAACTGCACTTCGCGCTCGGCAACCTGTTTCGCCGCCGCGGCGAAACGGACCGTGCGATCCGAGTGCATCAGAACCTGCTGAGCCGCACGGACCTGCCGGTGAACGAGCGCGACCACGCGCTGTACGAGCTCGGCCAGGATTTCCTGAAGGCCGGCCTGCTCGATCGTGCGGAGGAGGCCTTCCATCGGCTCGCCGATGGCGATTACGCGCTGGGCGCGCAGCGGGCGCTGCTGACGATCTACGAGATCGAGAAGGACTGGAACAAGTCGATCGATACCGCGAGACGCATCGAATCGATGAGCGACAAGCCGCTCGGCGCCGAAATCGCGCAGTTCCATTGCGAACTCGCGCAGGACGCGCTGCAACGCAAGAACGCCACGGACGCGGCCGAGCAACTGGAGCTCGCGCTTGCTGCGAACCCGCAGAACGTTCGCGCGACGATCCTGTCCGGCGATGCCGCGCAGGCGGCGGGCGATCACGCGGCCGCGATCGAGCACTGGAAGCGTGTCGAAGCGCAGAATCCGGCGTATCTGCCGCTCGTCGCCGACAAGCTGATGAAGGCTTACGTCGCGCTCGGCAAGCCGGTCGAGGGCGCCGAGTTGCTGATGGGCTACGTCGATCGTTATCCGTCGAACGACCTGCTCGATATTGCTTATCAGCACATCGCAGGGTTGCGTGGCCAGGAAGCGGCGCATACGCTCGCGCGTACGCAGATGGAGAAGTCGCCGAATCTGTCGGGCATGCTGCACCTGCTCGATGCGCAGATCGCGGCCGCCGACGAGCCGCGCCGTAAGGAACTTGAAATGATGCGTGCGCTGATCAAGCAGCGCACCAAGAATCTGCCACGCTATACGTGCCAGAATTGCGGTTTCCGGGCACGGCTCTTCTACTGGCAGTGCCCCGGATGCAGCGGCTGGGAAACCTATGCGCCGCGCCGCGTCGAACCTGCGATGCCGGGCTGATCCCGGCGTTCGCCGCGCAAGCGCTGCGGTTGTCGCCGGGCCTGGCCCGGCGGCCAAGTTAGTCATTTACCGGGACGTACCGGAACATCTATGAAAATCACCATCATCGGCACTGGCTATGTCGGTCTCGTCACGGGCTCCTGCCTCGCCGAGATCGGCCACGACGTCTTCTGTCTGGATGTCGATCCGCGCAAGATCGAGATCCTGAACAACGGCGGGATGCCGATTCACGAACCGGGCCTGCTGGACATCATCGCGCGCAACCGCGCGGCAGGGCGTCTGCGCTTCTCAACCGACATCGAGGCGAGCGTTGCGCACGGCGAGATCCAGTTCATCGCGGTCGGCACGCCGCCCGACGAGGACGGTTCGGCCGACCTGCAATATGTGCTCGAGGCCGCGCGGAACATCGGCCGTTACATGACCGGTTTCAAGGTGATCGTCGACAAGTCGACGGTGCCGGTCGGCACCGCGCAGCGCGTGCGCGCGGTGGTCGACGAGGCGCTCGGCGCGCGCGGCCTCGCGGGCAGCGTCGCGCACCGTTTCTCGGTCGTGTCGAATCCGGAATTCCTGAAGGAAGGCGCGGCAGTCGAGGACTTCATGCGCCCGGACCGAATCATCATCGGTGTCGACGACGACGAGACGGGCACGGTGGCGCGCGAGAAGATGAAGAAACTGTATGCGCCGTTCAACCGCAATCACGAGCGCACGATTTACATGGACGTGCGTTCGGCGGAGTTCGCGAAGTATGCGGCGAATGCGATGCTCGCGACGCGCATTTCGTTCATGAACGAAATGTCGAATCTTGCCGACAAGGTCGGTGCCGACATCGAAGCCGTGCGCCGCGGGATCGGTTCCGATCCGCGTATCGGCTATCACTTCCTGTACGCGGGCGTCGGTTACGGCGGCTCGTGCTTCCCGAAGGACGTGCAGGCGTTGATTCGCACCGCGAGCGAAAACGGCCAGCCGCTGCGCATCCTGGAGGCCGTCGAAGCGGCCAACTCCGCACAGAAGGACGTGCTGATCGGCAAGATCGAGCAGCGCTTCGGCGCAGACCTGAACGGTCGCGAATTCGCGGTCTGGGGCCTCGCGTTCAAGCCGAATACGGACGACATGCGCGAGGCGCCGAGCCGTCGGCTGATCGCCGCGCTGCTCGGGCGTGGCGCGACCGTGCGCGCGTACGATCCGGTCGCGATCGACGAGGCGCGCCGCGTGTTCGCACTCGACCTTGGCGAGGCTTCCGACGCGCTTGCGCGCCTTCACTTCGTCGATACCCAGGACGCGGCCGTGACCGCCGCGGATGCGCTCGTGATCGTCACCGAATGGAAGGAATTCAGGAGCCCGGATTTCACGCGCCTGAAGGCCGAACTGAAGGCGCCGGTGATCTTCGACGGACGCAATCTGTACGAGCCGGACGCGATGGCCGAACTCGGCTTCGACTACCATGCGATCGGGCGTCCGCATGTCGATCCCCAGTCCTCTCCCCGTGGATGAACGCACGATGACTACCCTTCGCGAAGTGGTGCTGGTACCGCGCGCGCAGCTTGCGCGTTCGCGCGTGCTCGTGGTCGGCGACGTGATGCTCGACCGCTACTGGTTCGGCAACGTCGAGCGCATTTCTCCGGAAGCGCCGGTTCCTGTCGTGCACGTGCAGCGCCAGGAAGAGCGGCTTGGCGGCGCGGCCAACGTCGCGCGCAACGCGGTGACGCTCGGCGGTCAGGCCGGGCTCCTGTGCGTGGTCGGCTGCGACGAGCCGGGCGAGCGCATCGTCGAATTGCTCGACAGCAGCGGCGTGACTCCCCATCTCGAACGCGACGCGTCACTGCCGACGACGATCAAGCTGCGCGTGCTCGCGCGCCAGCAGCAGTTGCTGCGCGTCGACTTCGAGGCGATGCCGACGCACGAGGTGCTGCTCGCCGGGCTCGCGCGTTTCGATGCGCTGCTGCCGCAGCACGACGTCGTGCTGATGTCGGATTACGCGAAAGGCGGTCTGACGCACGTGACGACGATGATCGAGAAGGCGCGCGCGGCCGGCAAGCCGGTGCTCGTCGACCCGAAGGGCGGCGACTGGGCGCGCTATCGCGGCGCATCGCTGATCACGCCGAACCGTGCCGAGTTGCGCGAGGTCATCGGTCAGTGGCAATCGGAAGACGACCTGCGCGCGCGTGTCGCGAAGCTGCGTGCGGAGCTCGATCTCGATGCGTTGCTGCTCACGCGTTCGGAAGAGGGGATGACGCTTTTTTCCGCAGCGGGCGAACTGCATGCACCGGCGCTCGCGCGCGAGGTGTATGACGTGTCCGGCGCGGGCGATACCGTGATCGCGACGGTCGCGACGATGCTCGGCGCCGGCGTGCCGCTCGTCGATGCCGTCGTGCTCGCGAATCGCGCAGCCGGCATCGTGGTCGGCAAGCTGGGTACGGCCACGGTAGACTACGACGAACTGTTTCACTGAGCGCATTCGGCGGCGCGCCGAGCGCGCCGCACGTATGTCTTGCAATTTTTCAGGCAGAACGACCATGACCATCATCGTCACCGGCGCAGCCGGTTTTATCGGCGCGAACATCGTCAAGGCGCTCAACGAGCGCGGCGAGTCGCGCATCATCGCGGTCGACAATCTGACGCGCGCGGACAAGTTCCGGAACCTCGTCGATTGCGAGATCGACGACTATCTCGACAAGACGGAATTCGTCGAGCGCTTCTCGCGCGGCGATTTCGGCAAGGTACGCGCGGTGTTCCATGAAGGCGCCTGTTCGGACACGATGGAAACCGACGGCCGCTACATGATGGACAACAACTTCCGCTATAGCCGCGCGGTGCTCGATGCGTGCCTCGCGCAGGGCGCGCAGTTCCTGTACGCGTCGTCGGCCGCGATCTACGGCGGCTCGACGCGATTCGTCGAGGAGCGCGAGGTCGAGGCGCCGCTGAACGTCTACGGCTATTCGAAGTTCCTGTTCGACCAGGTGATCCGCCGCGTGCTGCCGAGCGCGAAGAGCCAGATCGCCGGGTTCCGCTACTTCAACGTGTACGGTCCGCGCGAGACGCACAAGGGCCGCATGGCCTCGGTCGCGTTCCACAACTTCAACCAGTTCCGCGCGGAAGGCAAGGTCAAGCTGTTCGGCGAGTACAACGGTTATGCGCCGGGCGAGCAGACGCGCGACTTCGTGTCGGTCGAGGACGTCGCGAAGGTGAACCTGTTCTTCTTCGACCATCCGGAGAAATCGGGCATCTTCAACCTCGGCACAGGCCGGGCACAACCGTTCAACGACATCGCATCGACGGTCGTGAACACGCTGCGCGCACTCGACAACCTGCCGCCGCTGACGCTCGCGCAGCAGGTCGAGCAAGGGCTGATCGAATACGTGCCATTCCCGGATGCGCTGCGTGGCAAGTACCAGTGCTTCACGCAGGCCGACCAGACGAAACTGCGTGCTGCCGGCTACGATGCGCCGTTCCTGACGGTGCAGGAAGGTGTCGACCGCTACGTGCGTTGGCTATCCGGCCAGGTTTAAACCTGCGCGTCGCATCGCTAGACTGGGTCTCACGGTCGGCAGCCGCCGACCGATTTCATCGGAGATCCAGCACATGATCAGGAAATGGTTTGCCGCCGCCGCGATGCTCGGCGCGATCGCGTCGGCCTGGGGGGCCGTCGACGTCAACACCGCGAACGAGGATGCACTCGTCGGCATCAAGGGCATCGGTCCCGCGCGGGCGAAGGCGATTCTCGACGAGCG
The DNA here is from genome assembly GCF_902833195.1 of Burkholderia sp. BCC1638. Taxonomy (NCBI): domain Bacteria; kingdom Pseudomonadati; phylum Pseudomonadota; class Betaproteobacteria; order Burkholderiales; family Burkholderiaceae; genus Burkholderia; species Burkholderia sp. BCC1638. The sequence continues at coordinate 113,240 of NZ_CADFEC010000004.1, read as the reverse complement.
CGGCGCACACGGGCCATTCAGGAATGCAGACGATCTCGCATCGCGCGTGAAAGGCATGGGCGGCCAAACGGTCGAGCGCCTTCAGCGGGAAGGGTTGACGATCGGTGCGGCAGGCTCGGGTGCGGCGGCACCGGCCGCGGGCAAGCCGGCGGCGGCGAAGCCTGCTGCGGCACCTGCCCGCACCGCGCAGAAATAACGCACGCGAGACAAAGGGCTCCTTCAGTCGCCGTCATTGCGACGGCTTCCCGCGGCTTGCCGCGGGTTTTTTGCGTGCATGCTGCACACGCACACGCGTGAATCGTGTGGCGCGTCTATTCCATCGTCACAATGGGGTTGCCGGCGCGAGCCCCGGTGCTGGTTTACAATCAATCGATTGATCGGCCTCGCACTCACGGTATCTCCATGGCTTACAAAACTATCGAAGACACGATCGGCAACACGCCGCTCGTGCAACTGGTCCGCCTGCCGGACGAAGAGATTCGCGCACGCAACAACGTGGTGCTCGCGAAGCTGGAAGGCAACAATCCGGCCGGTTCCGTGAAGGATCGTCCGGCGCTGTCGATGATCAGCAAGGCCGAGGCGCGCGGTCGCATCAAGCCGGGTGATACGCTGATCGAGGCGACGAGCGGCAACACGGGCATCGCGCTCGCGATGGCAGCGGCGATCCGCGGCTACAAGATGGTGCTGATCATGCCGGAGGATCTGTCGATCGAGCGCCGCCAGAGCATGGCCGCTTACGGCGCCGAAATCATCCTGACGCCGGTAAAGGGCGGGATGGAACTGGCGCGCGACCTTGCGGAGCAGATGCAGCGCGAAGGCAAGGGCGTGATCCTCGATCAGTTCGGGAACCCCGACAATCCGATCGCGCACTACGAAGGAACGGGCCCGGAGATCTGGCGCGACACCGAAGGGCGCGTCACACACTTCGTGTCGGCGATGGGCACGACGGGCACGATCATGGGCACGTCGCGCTTTCTGAAGGAACAGAATCCGGCGATCGAGATCGTCGGCGCGCAGCCGGAAGAAGGGTCGCGCATTCCGGGCATTCGCAAGTGGCCGGAAGCCTATATGCCGACGATCTTCGATCGCAGCCGCGTTGATCGCGTCGAGAGCGTGAGCCAGGCCGCGTCCGAAACGATGGCGCGCCGGCTCGCGGCTGTCGAAGGCATCTTTGCCGGCATCTCGTCGGGCGGCGCATGCGAAGTCGCGATGCGTATCGCGCGTCAGGTCGAGAACGCGACGATCGTGTTCATCGTCTGCGATCGCGGCGACCGCTATCTGTCGACTGGCGTATTTCCTGCCTGAGCCCGAACGGCATCAGCAGCATCACGCGATAAAAAAGCGCCGCACAAGCGGCGCTTTTTCTTTGCGCGGACCGTGCTTACTGCGCCGGCGCTTCCGTGTCCGCCGCAGGCAGCGGCAATGCACCATTCGCTTCCATCTGCGCCTTCACGGCTTCGCCGAGCTGGTACACGGCGAGTGCGTAGAAGAAGCTGCGGTTGTAGCGCGTCAGCACGTAGAAGTTCTTGAGGCCGAGCATGTATTCGGTCGCACTCCCCGGCGACGGCAGATCGACCACGGTGACCGGCGTGCCGGCTTCGGTGGTGATGTTGACCGTCGGCTCGTTGAGCGTCATGCCGGCGCGCAGCAGTTGCGACAGGGCCCAGTGCGGTTCGGGCTGACCGTCTGCGGCCGCCTGGGCGATGCCGAGGCTGCCCGTGTCGGGCGTGATTCGCCAGACTACCGGGCGATCGGTTTCCCAGCCGTGCTGCTTCAGGTAGTTCGCGACGCTGCCGATCGCATCGGCAGGACTGCTGCGCAGATCGACGTGGCCGCCGCCGTCGTAATCGACCGCATACTCGCGGATGCTGCTCGGCAGGAACTGCGGGATGCCGATCGCGCCCGTGTACGAGCCCAGCACGGTCGTCGGGTCGAGCTGGTTGTCGCGGGTCCAGACGAGGAAGTCCTCGAGATTCTTGCGGAACGTTGCCTGGCGGCTGTCGCGATTCGGCGTGTCCGGGTAGTCGAACGTGAGCGTCGTCAGCGCATCGAGCACGCGGAAGTTGCCCATGTAGCGGCCGTAAATCGTTTCGACGCCGATGATGCCGACGATCACTTCGGGCGGCACGCCGAATTCCTCGGACGCGCGCTGCAGCGTCGCCTTGTTCGCCTTCCAGAATTTCACGCCCGCGTTGATGCGGATCGGTTCGATGAAGCGCGAACGATAGACGCGCCAGTTCTTCACCGAAGGCGTCGGCGCCGGCTTCACGAGCTTCACGGCGGTGGCCGAGTAGCTGATGCGTGAGAACAGCGCATGCAGGCTCGCGGAATCGAAGCCGTTGCGGCTCACCATCTCGTCGATGAACGCATCGACCTTCGCGTTGTTCGCGTAACGCTGCGGAACGATTTCCTCTTCGAAGGTCTGGCCTTGCGGCGCCGGCTGCTGCGGTTGCGCCTGCGCGACGCGCGTGCCGGGGGACTTCGCGGGCTGCGTCTGCGCGATGGCGGGCGCGGCGGCCACGGTAACGGCGACGGCAGCAGCAACGAGCGGGACGCGAACGCTGAACAGTGCGGAGAGAAGGGCGGCAGGCTTGCTGGAATTCATGTCGAAGCGGGCGGACAGGGCGATGGGGTTCGGCGCAGTATACCCGACGCATCCTGCGTGCCGGGGCGAAGCAGCGCACCGTTGTGGTAAGTTAGCGGCGAATTCGCGGCAGACGATGGACATCATTGATGGAGACCTGCGGCGCACCCTGCGTCGCGGATGACAGCTTATGGCAACCGCCTTCTATACGCACCCCGACTGCATGCTGCACGAGATGGGGGAATGGCATCCGGAATGCCCGGCCCGCCTGTCGGCGATCCAGGATCAGCTGATCGCGAGCCGCATCGACGACCTGATCGTGCACGAAACCGCGCCGTTCGCGAGCGAGGTGGCGCTGGGCCGCGTGCATACGCAGGCTCACATCGACTACATCCGCAGCATGACGCCCGTTGACGGCTACGTCGAGATCGATCCCGACACGCTGATGAACCGCGACACGTGGCGCGCCGCGCTGCGTGCGGCCGGCGCGGCGATCGCGGCGACCGACGCCGTGATCGAAGGCCGCTACGCGAATGCGTTCTGCAGCGTGCGGCCCCCCGGCCATCACGCGGAACCCGCGCGCGCGATGGGTTTCTGCTTTTTCAACAACGTCGCGATCGCCGCGCGGCATGCGCTCGACGTCCATGGCCTCGAGCGTGTCGCAATCGTCGATTTCGACGTGCACCACGGCAACGGCACCGAAGCCGCGTTCGCGAACGACGAGCGCGTGCTGATGTGCAGCTTCTTCCAGCATCCGCTGTACCCGTTCTCGGGCGTCGATCACCAGGCGCCGAACATGGTCAACCTGCCGATGCCTGCGCGCAGCAACGGGATGGCGATCCGCGAAGCGGTCGACATGTCCTGGCTGCCGCGTCTGGACGCGTTCAAGCCGCAGATGCTGTTCGTGTCGGCCGGTTTCGACGCGCATCGAGAGGACGACATCGGCAACCTCGGTCTCGTCGAGGCCGATTTCGAATGGCTGACCACGCAGATCGTCGACGTCGCGCGCCGGCACGCGCAGGGCCGCATCGTGAGCTGCCTCGAGGGCGGCTACAACTTGTCCGCGCTCGGCCGCAGCGTGGTCGCGCACCTGCGCGTGCTGGCCGGCATCTGACCGGGAGCGACCCGCGCGCGTTCAGCGTGCCGGCACGTGCGCGTGAATCCACGCGATCAGCGCATCGATCACGCGGTCGCGCTCGAGATCGTTCATCGTTTCGTGGAACCCGCCTTCGTATAGCGTCAGCGTGCGGTCTGGCGAGCCGACGCGTGCGCCGAACGCACGGCTTCCGTCCGGTTCGGTCAGCTTGTCCTCGGTGCCGTGATAGACAAGCACCGGCACGCGCAGCGCGCTGCGACCACGCTCGATGCGCGCCATCGCATCGAGGATCTCGGCGCCGGTGCGCGCCGGCACCGCGCCGTGGTGCACGAGCGGATCGGCACGATTGGCCGCGACGACGGCCGGATCGCGCGACAGCAGCGCCGCGTCGATCCTGATCGCGGGGAAGCTCGGCCACACGCGGCTGATGAAGCGGCTCATCGCGAGCATCCAGCGCGGCACGTCGCGTCCCGGCGCGAGCGCCGGGCTCGACAGCACGAGGCCCGCCAGCGCGTGGCCGCGAACCGGCGCGCGTTCGATCGCATACAGCGCCGCGACGGCGCCACCCATGCTGTGGCCCATCAGGAAGAGCGGCGTATCGTCGCGGGCGGCTTCGGCGACGAGGGCATCCGCATCGTTCAGGTAATCGTCGAAACGCTCGACCCACGCGCGCTTACCGGGCGACTGGCCGTGCCCGCGCAGATCGATCGCCAGCACGTCGATGCCGGCCGCGTTCAATCTGGCCGCGAGCGCCGCGTAGCGGCCCGCATGCTCGGCAAGGCCATGCACGAGCGCGATCGTCGCGCGCGGCGGCTCCGTGCCGTCGCCGGCCGGCCAGCGATACGACGCCAGTTCGAGCCCGTCCGCGGTACGCAGCCGGCCCATCCGCGGAGCGGGCGGCGCTGCCGTGTCCAGTGCCGCGGTGGCGGCGGGCGCGGCGGTCTGCGTGGTGGTGGCGGTCATCTGGCGGGTCCCCTGTTTAGTTGGCATCGGTGTTCCGGATCATAGTCGCGGCACTCGCACGGCGGGCCAGCAGTGCCCCTCTAATTTCGTCTGGTTATGAAAAGATCGAAATCGATTATTAAGTGGAATGAGGCGTTTGCGGTAAAATCGCCGGCTATTCCAGATGCATCGGCGGCCGACTGGCGGGCTTCGCCTGTCGGCCGCCGTTTTGTTTACATGATCGAATTACGCAATCTGTCGCAGCGTTTCCCCGGGCCGACCGGCTGGGTCGACGCATTGCACAACGTCAATCTGACGATCCCGCAGGGTGAGGTGTTCGGCATCATCGGCCGAAGCGGCGCCGGCAAGAGCACGCTCGTGCGCACCATCAACCTGCTCACGCGGCCGACCGAAGGCAACGTCGTCGTCGGCGGGCGCGATCTCACGCTGCTGCCGGCCGGCGCACTGCGCGAAGCGCGCCGCGAAATCGGCATGATCTTCCAGCACTTCAACCTGCTGTCGTCGCGCACGGTGTTCGACAACGTCGCGTTGCCGCTCGAGCTGGCTGGCGCGAGCCGTGCCGACATCGAGGCCGCCGTGCTGCCGCTGCTCGACCTCGTCGGGCTGTCCGCACAGAAGGACCGCTACCCGGCGCAGATCAGCGGCGGCCAGAAGCAGCGCGTCGGCATCGCCCGCGCGCTCGCGAGCAAGCCGAAGGTGCTGCTGTCGGACGAAGCGACGTCGGCGCTCGATCCCGAGACCACGCGCGCGATCCTCGACCTGCTGAAGCGCATCAATCGCGAACTCGGCCTGACGATCGTGCTGATCACGCACCAGATGGAAGTGATCAAGCAGGTGTGCGATCGCGTGGCGGTGCTCGACGCGGGTCGCGTGGTCGAGGAAGGCCGCGTGATCGACGTGTTCCTGCAGCCGCATCACGAAGTGACGCGCGCGCTGATCGGCGACGTGATCGCGCAGGAACTGCCGCCCGCGCTGAAGGCACGCGTGGCCGAGCGGCTGAAGACGGGCAGCGGGCATTTGCTGCGGCTCGCATTCACAGGCTCGGGTGTCGACCAGCCGATCCTGTCGGAGACGATTCGCCGGTACGAACTCGATTTCAATATCCTGCACGGCCAGATCGACGAGATCCAGGGGCAGGCGTTCGGGTCACTCGCGGTGCTCGCGGGCGGCGAACCGGGCAAGGTCGGGCAGGCACTCGCGTTCCTGCGCGAGCAAGGTGTGGTGGTAGAGGAGCTTTCGTATGTTGAGTGAGATGTTCGATATGTTCGTGCAGTCGTTCTGGGAGACGCTGATCATGGTCGGCATCTCGGGAGCGGTCGGCGCGCTCGTCGGGATGCCGCTCGGCGTGCTGCTCTACCTGACCGACCGCCAGGGCGTGCTGCAGAACCTCGGCGTGAATCGCGTGCTCGGCGGCATCGTGAACGCGGTGCGCTCGACGCCATTCATCATTCTGTTGGTTGCGGTCATTCCATTTACGCGGCTCGTCACGGGGTCGTCGATCGGCACGGCTGCGGCGGTCGTGCCGCTGACGCTCGCGGCCGCGCCGTTCGTCGCGCGACTGGTCGAGACGGCGCTGCGCGAAGTCGACCGCGGGCTGATCGAGGCCGCGCAGTCGATGGGCGCGACGACGTCGCAAATCGTGTTCAAGGTGCTGCTGCCCGAATCGCTGCCCGGCATCGTCGCTGGCCTGACGATCACGTTCGTGTCGCTCGTCGGCTACTCGGCGATGGCCGGTGCGATCGGCGGCGGCGGGCTCGGCGATCTCGGCATCCGTTACGGCTACCAGCGCTATCTGCCGGAAGTCATGTGGACGGTCGTTGCGATCCTGATCGTGTTCGTGCAGATCGTGCAATCGTTCGGCGACTGGCTCGTGCGGCGGCTGAGCCACAAGTAATAACGACATTCATGGGTAGGGGGAGACGATGCAACGACGTTTCATGCTGAAGTTCGCGGCCGCACTCGGCGCGGCCGCGCTGTTCGCGAGTGCGCACGCGCAGACCGAAACCATCAAGGTGGGCGTGACGGGCGGTCCGCACGCGCAGATCATGGACGTGGTGAAGAAGGTCGCGGCCAAGAGCGGCCTCGACATCCGCATCGTCGAATTCTCGGATTACGTGCAGCCGAACGCGGCGCTCGCGTCGGGCGATCTCGACGCGAACAGCTACCAGCACGATCCTTATCTGCAGGCGCAGGTGAAGGATCGCGGCTACAAGCTGATCAAGGTCGCGGATACCGTCACGTTCCCGATGGGCATTTATTCGAAGCGGGTGAAGTCGCTGGCCGAGTTGAAGCCGGGCGCGCGCATCGCGGTGCCGAACGATCCGACCAATGGCGGCCGCGCGCTGCTGTTGCTGCAGAAGCAGGGCCTGCTGAAGCTGCGTGCGGACGCCGGGTTGAAGGCGACGCCGCTCGACATCGTCGACAATCCGCGCAAGCTGAAGATCGTCGAACTCGATGCGGCACAGATTCCGCGCTCGCTCGGCGACGTCGACGCTGCGGCGATCAACACCAACTATGCGATGGAAGCGGGGTTGAAGCCGAAACAGGACGCGATCGCGATCGAGGGTCCGAACGGTCCTTATGCGAACATCCTCGCGATTCGCGAGGCCGACCGGAGCAAGCCGTGGGTCGCGAAGCTGGTCGCGGCCTACCATTCCGCGGAAGTGAAGCAGTTCATCGAACAGAAGTTCGGCGGCGCGGTCATCGCCGCCTGGTGATACGTGGTGCTGGGCGCGCCCGGTGACGATTAGAGTCGATGATCGAAAACCCGGGCTTTGCGTCCGGGTTTTTTCTCTTTTAAAATAGAACGACCGTTCGCTATTGCCGGCGCACCGAAGAGGAGCGCTATCCTCGATAGCCGCGATGGATTGGTCCGCTTGGCCGCGCAGTCATGAGGCCTCGCTATAGAATGGCCTCTGGTCGTATTCGTAACTTTGGAGCGTGTGCATGAAAATCCTGGTGCCAGTGAAAAGAGTGGTCGATTACAACGTGAAGGTCCGCGTGAAGTCGGACAACACCGGCGTCGACATCGCGAACGTGAAGATGTCGATGAACCCGTTCGACGAGATCGCGGTGGAAGAAGCGGTGCGCCTGAAGGAAGCGGGTGTGGCGACCGAAGTGATCGCGGTGTCGGTCGGTGTGACGCAAGCGCAGGAAACGCTGCGCACGGCGCTGGCGATCGGTGCGGATCGTGCGATCCTCGTCGAGTCGAACGACAGCGTCGAGCCGCTGGCCGTCGCGAAGATCCTGAAGGCGCTGGTCGACAAGGAACAGCCGCAACTCGTCATTCTCGGCAAGCAGGCGATCGACGACGATTCGAACCAGACGGGCCAGATGCTGGCCGCCCTGGCTGGCCTGCCGCAAGCGACGTTCGCGTCGAAGGTCACGATCGCCGATGGCCGTGCCACGGTCGCCCGTGAAGTCGACGGCGGCGCGGAAACGCTGTCGCTGCAACTGCCGGCAGTCGTGACCACGGACCTGCGCCTGAACGAGCCGCGCTACGTGACGCTGCCGAACATCATGAAGGCGAAGAAGAAGCCGCTGGAAACGGTGAAGCCGGAAGACCTCGGCGTGGATGTCACGCCGCGTCTGAAGACGCTGAAGGTGGCCGAGCCGCCGAAGCGCGCGGCCGGCGTGAAGGTGCCGGACGTGAAGACGCTGGTCGAGAAGCTGAAGACCGAAGCCAAGGTGCTGTAAGAGGGAGCGGAAAGAAATGACGATTCTGGTGATTGCAGAACACGACAACGCGTCGATCAAGGCCGCGACGCTGAACACGGTGGCGGCGGCAGCGAAGATTGGCGGTGACATTCACGTGCTGGTCGCGGGGCACAACGCGCAGGGCGCTGCCGATGCGGCAGCAAAGATCGCAGGCGTGTCGAAGGTGCTGCTGGCCGATGCGCCGCAGCTCGAAGCGGGCCTGGCGGAAAACGTCGAGGCGACCGCGCTGAACATCGCGAAGGACTATTCGCACATCCTCGCGCCGGCAACCGCCTACGGCAAGAACATCGCACCGCGCATCGCCGCGAAGCTGGACGTCGCGCAGATTTCCGACATCACGGCGGTCGATTCGGCCGACACGTTCGAGCGTCCGATCTACGCGGGCAACGCGATCGCGACGGTGCAGTCGAGCGATCCGATCAAGGTGATCACGGTGCGTACGACCGGTTTCGATCCGGTTGCGGCCGAAGGCGGCAGCGCGGCTGTCGAGAAGATCGAAGCGGCGGCCGATGCGGGCAAATCGCAGTTCGTGAGCCGTGAAGTGACGAAGCTGGATCGTCCGGAGCTGACGTCGGCGAGCATCATCGTGTCGGGCGGCCGTGGCCTGGGCAGCGGCGAAAACTACACGAAGGTGCTGGAGCCGCTGGCCGACAAGCTGTCGGCAGCACTGGGCGCGTCGCGCGCGGCAGTCGACGCCGGCTACGTGCCGAACGACTACCAGGTCGGCCAGACCGGCAAGATCGTCGCGCCGCAGCTGTACATCGCGGTCGGCATCTCGGGTGCGATCCAGCATCTGGCCGGCATGAAGGATTCGAAAGTGATCGTCGCGATCAACAAGGATCCCGAAGCGCCGATCTTCAGCGTGGCCGACTACGGCCTCGTCGGCGATCTGTTCGCGCTCGTGCCGGAACTCGTGAACGAACTGGGCTGACACGGTGTGACTTGACGCTTCGGCGGCAAGTACGCAAGACGAGGGGCGCGATGAGCGCCCCTTTTTTTGTGCGATGACGGAAGCGCTGTTTCGAGCCCGCAACGCATTCGCTGTAACGAAAAAGGCGCCCCGTGGGCGCCTTTTTCGTTGATGCGGACCGGCCTGCGTCGCGGCTGACCGTTCCGCCTTATGCGTATGCCGGGCGCGTTTGGCCGGCCACGTCCTTCAGGTAGCGATGCACCGACAGGTCGTCGGCCTGAATTGCCGGCTTCTTGCCCGAAATCAGGTCGGCGAGCAGTTGGCCCGACCCGCACGACATCGTCCAGCCGAGCGTGCCGTGGCCGGTGTTCAGGAACAGGTTCGAGACCGGCGTGCGGCCGACGATCGGCGTGCCGTCCGGCGTCATCGGGCGCAGGCCGGTCCAGAACGTTGCCTTCGACGTGTCGCCGCCGCCCGGGAACAGGTCGTTCACGCACATTTCGAGCGTCTCGCGACGCGCGGCACGCAGGTTCTTGTCGAAGCCGACGATCTCCGCCATGCCGCCCACGCGGATGCGCTGGTCGAAACGCGTGATCGCGATCTTGTAGGTTTCGTCCAGCACCGTCGACACGGGCGCAGCCGTCTCGTCGACGATCGGCGCGGTGATCGAATAGCCCTTCAGCGGATAGACGGGGATCTTCATCAGGTTCGAGATGAAGCTGGTGGAGTATGACCCGAGCGCGACGACGTATGCATCCGCGCGCACCGTCTCGCTGCCGCACTGCACGCCGGCGATCTTGCCGCCCCCGATCGCCAGCGCGTCGATTGGCGTGTTGTAGCGGAACTTCACGCCGAGCGATTCCGCGAGCGCCGCGAGGCGCGTCGTGAACAACTGGCAGTCGCCCGTTTCGTCGCCCGGCAGGCGCAGGCCGCCCGTCAGCTTGTGCGACACGGCGGCGAGCGCCGGTTCGGCATTCCTGAGCTCGGCCGGCGACAGCAGTTCGAACGGCACGTTCGCTTCCTGCAGCACCGCGATGTCCTTCGCCGCGCCGTCGAGTTGCTGCTGCGTGCGGAACAGTTGCAGCGTGCCGCCCGTGCGGCCTTCGTACTGGATGCCCGTGTCGGCGCGCAGCGCCTGCAGGCAATCGCGGCTGTATTCGGCGAGGCGGACCATGCGGCCCTTGTTGACTGCATAGCGCTCGGCCGTGCAGTTGCGCAGCATCTGCCACATCCACTGGAGCTGGAAGCGCGTGCCGTCGAGGCGGATCGCGAGCGGCGCGTGCTTCTCGAACATCCACTTGACGGCCTTCAGCGGCACGCCGGGCGCGGCCCACGGCGCGGCATAGCCGGGCGAGATCTGACCTGCGTTCGCGAAGCTCGTCTCGAGCGCCGGGCCGGCTTCCCGGTCGATCACCGTGACTTCATGACCGGCGCGCGCGAGGTAATACGCGCTTGCCACGCCCACCACACCGCTGCCCAGAATGACGACTCGCATAGCTGCTCCAGATGGAAGGATCAGGGCGAGGCCGGGCGCACGTGCGTCTCCGTGTAACCTCTAGCTGATCTAGTTTTTTGCGCTATGGTATTGTCGAATGTGTAGGTTTTGTTATCGTATTTTTCAGGTTTTCAGCATAAACAAATGAGAACGCAACGCCAGCCAGTACGCTCGCTCGACAAGCTCGACCGGCGCATCCTCAAACTGCTCCAGGACGACGGCCGGATGGCGATGAAGGACCTCGCAGAGCAGGTCGGGCTGACCGTCACGCCGTGTATCGAACGCGTGCGGCGCATGGAGCGCGACGGTGTCATCACCGGCTATCACGCACGCGTTGATCCGGGGCAGCTCGGCGCCGCGTTGCTGGTGTTCGTCGAGATCACGCTCGGCCACAAGGGCGGCAACATGTTCGAGCAGTTCCGGCGCGAAGTGATGAAGATCGACGAGGTGCTCGAGTGCCATCTCGTGTCCGGCGACTTCGATTACCTGATCAAGGCGCGCATCGGTGAAATGGCCGACTATCGCAAGCTGCTGGGCGATATCCTGCTGCAGCTGCCCGGCGCGGTGCAGTCGAAGAGCTATGTCGTGATGGAAGAAATCAAGGAGACGCTGACGATCTCGGTCGGCGAATGACCGTGGTTGCCGCCAGCAGTCCGTCCCTCTATCCCGCCCTTGGCATGCTGCACCCAATACTGTATAAATATACAGTATTGGGTGCAGGCGAATGGGTGAGCGCATGGACGGTCGGTCCGACAACGAATTTCCGATAGCGCCGCCGGCGCCCCGCAAGGGGCGCGGTGCGGTCGACAACCTCCAGGGGCGATACGAAACGGCGCTGCGCGAAGCGGTCGACGACGGCTGGACACACGAATCGGACGACGCCGATCTGCCCGCGCCGCTGCGCACGCAGGTGTTCGAGGAGCACGCTAAGAGCATCCTGACGCACAACCAGTCACCGGACATACCGTTCAGCGTGTCGCTCAATCCGTATCGCGGCTGCGAGCATGGCTGCATCTACTGCTTTGCACGGCCGACCCATAGTTACCTCGGTTTGTCGCCGGGGCTCGATTTCGAGAGTCGCATCTATGCGAAGGTCAACGCTGCCGAATTGCTCGAGCGCGAGATTTCGCGCAAGCGCTACGTGCCGGAGCCGATCGCGCTCGGCGTCAACACCGATGCATACCAGCCGGTCGAACGCGATCTGCGCATCACGCGCAGCGTGATCCAGGTGATGCACGATCACGGGCTGCCGTTCGCCGCGATCACGAAATCGTCCCTGATCGAGCGCGATCTGGATCTGCTGGCCCCGATGGCCGAGCGCGGGCAGGTGATGGCCGCGGTCACGATCACGACCCTCGATGCCGATCTCGCGCGCACGCTCGAGCCGCGTGCGGCGACGCCGGCGCGCCGGCTGCGCACGATCCGCGCGCTGCGCGATGCGGGCGTGCCGGTAGGCGTCAGCATTGCACCGATGATCCCGTTCGTCACCGAGCCGGACATGGAGCGTGTGCTGGAAGCTTGTGCGGAAGCCGGCGCGACACACGCGAGTTACATCATCCTGCGGTTGCCGTGGGAGGTCGCGCCGCTGTTCAAGAACTGGCTCTCCGCGCATTTCCCCGATCGCGCGGAGCGCGTGATGAACCGCGTGCGCGACATGCGCGGCGGGAAGGACTACGACTCGGATTTCGCGAAGCGGATGAAGGGCGAGGGAATCTGGGCCGACCTGTTGCGGCAGCGGTTCCGTCAGGCCGTGAAGCGGCTAGGGTTGAACGAGCGTGCGAACGGCATTCTGGATCTGTCGCAGTTTCGCGGTGCGCCGGCGACCGGGGCGGCAGCGCAGCGCACGGTGGCGGGCGCGACCGGCACGAAGTCGCGTGACGACGTGCAACTGAGCCTGTTCTGATCTGGCCGACACGTGTTGGTGCTTACTGCGAGATTTGCTTTGCCGCTTCGACTTGCGATTCGAAGTACGTCTGGAACGACAGGGCGAGGGCGGTCATCAGCAGGAACGCACCGATCAGCAGCGAGAAGATCACGATGAAGATCACCGTCCAGCCTGACTGGCTGTGCTTGCCGGTGTCGGCATTGAATTGTGCGTCCCACTTCTCGTCGGGGCGCAGGCCGTAGACGAGCGCGGCGAGGAACGCAGCCAGAAGCGAGATCGCACCCGGCACGGCGAGCCACCAGCCGAGGTTGGCACTGCGCTGGGTCGCGGCGAGCAGCAGGAAACCCGGGATCCCGACGATCGTCGCGAGCAGGTGCGCCCAGCCGTACACGTCGCGAAAGCCGTACAGGTAGAAGCGGTGCGCGCCGAGCGAACCGAGCAGGAACGCGAGGGCGGCGGTGAGTGTCTTGGAGCGGAAGCGGCGGGACAATGCGGTGCTGCTGGACATGGATGGCGGCGGATTATCGTTGGCATGGGCGGCCGGCAGGCCGGCGCGGGGCGCTCGGCCCGGCACGCATTCTACGATGCCCGGTCGGGCCGGGTCACCCCTTGCCTGCGTCAAGGTGCCGCATAGGTGATGCGGTAGATGGCGCCTGCGTAGTCGTCGCTGACGAGCAGCGAGCCGTCCGGCAGCGGCAGTACGTCGGCCGGGCGCCCCCACACGGTGCCGTCCGCGCGCAGCCAGCCTGTGATGAACGGAGTCTGGCTTGCATGGCTGCCGTCGGCCGACACGACCGCGCGCATTACGCGATAGCCGACCTTCGTGCTGCGATTCCACGAACCATGCTCGGCAATGAAGATGTTGTTGCGGTATGACGCCGGAAACATTGTCCCCGTATAGAAGCGCATGCCGAGTGCCGCGACGTGCGCGCCGAGTTTCAGCACGGGCGGCGCGTAGCGGCGGCACACGTCGGCGCTCCCGAATTCAGGGTCGGGCGTGTCACCGCCGTGGCAGTATGGAAAGCCGAAATCGAGGCCTGCGCGTGGCGCACGATTCAGCTTGTCGTCGGGCACGTCGTCACCCATCAAGTCGCGCCCGTTGTCGGTGAACCACAGCTCGCGCGACTCGGGGTGCCAGGCAAAGCCGACGGTATTGCGCACGCCGCGGGCAAACACTTCCCGGCCGCTGCCGTCCGTGTTCATGCGTGCGATGATCGCGTATCGATCGCGATCGGCGAGGCACACGTTGCATGGGGCGCCGGTCGGCACGTAGAGCTTGCCGTCGGGGCCGAATGCGATGAATTTCCAGCCGTGATGATGATCGGCTGGCAGCGCATCCGTCACGACCGCCGGCGCCGGAGGTCTGGCGAGCCGGTCGTCGATGTGATCGAGGCGCAGAATACGCGACACGGCGGAGATATAGAGCGCGCCGTCGCGATACGCGACGCCGACGGGCATGTCGAGCCCCGATGCGATCACGTAGCGGGCCGTGATCCGACCCTCCTGCATCACAAATGCGTGCACGCGGCCTTCCCGCGAGCCGACATACAGAATTCCGCGCGGCGACCACGCCATTTCGCGGGCGGTCGGCACAGCGTCGGTCAGCACGTCGACGTGGAAGCCGGGTGGCACGACGAGTTTGTCCGCTGGCGTTGCGGCGCAAGCCGCGGTGGCTGCGAGGCAGGCAACGAGGCCGGTCAGCAAGCCCGCGAGGCGGTGCTGCGCGCGGCGCGCCGGGGTGACGCAAGATGGCGGCATGGCGGCGGTAAGCGTCGAGGACACGACGATTGTATGCCCGGCGTGCAGGGCGTCCGTGGAATTTTTGCGCGTAAGTGTTTGTTGTGGCTTTGGTTTCCGGCTATAATCGCACGTTTCAGTAGTTTCGAACCCGGTTTTCCCGAAGGATTTCATATGGTTATCATCCGTCTGGCTCGCGGCGGCTCGAAGAAGCGCCCGTTCTACAACATCGTCGCTACCGATTCGCGCAACCGTCGTGACGGCCGCTTTATCGAGCGCGTCGGCTTCTACAACCCGGTCGCCACGAAGGGCGAATCGCTGCGTATCGCTCAGGACCGCCTGACGTACTGGCAAGGCGTTGGCGCGCAACTGTCGCCGACCGTCCAGCGTCTCGTGAAGGAAGCGCAAAAGGCGCAACCGGCTGCCTAACATGGCGCGGTGTGCCGGTCGTGCCGGCTGCAAGGAGCATTAATGTCCGGTCACGATTCCGGTAACGCAAAGCGCGGGCGAGCGTCATTTGGCGCATTCGTCCGCAAGCCGGTCGAGCGCGACACTGTCGCGAGCGCCGGTGTGGCTGCCGAGCAGGGCAGTCTCGAGGCAGTACAAGCCTGGCCCGACGATGCTGTCGAGGTCGGGGCGGTCGTCGACGCCTATGGCCTGAAAGGCTGGGTCAAGGTGGCGACGCATGCAGACGCCGGTCGCGGCGGCGATGCGCTGCTCAAGGCGCGCCGCTGGTGGCTGGAACGGGGTGGGGAGCGGTTGTCCGCCCGCATCCTGCAATCGAAGACGCACGGCGACACAGTCGTCGCGCATACCGCGGGTGTCAGCGACCGCGATGCCGCAATGGCTTTGCGCGGCTTTCGCGTGTTCGTGCGCCGGGAAGATTTTCCGGCATTGGCCGCGGACGAATTCTATTGGGTCGACCTGATCGGCCTCGAGGTCGTCAACGAGCAATCGGTGGCGCTCGGGACGGTGAGCGGGATGATCGACAACGGCGTGCATTCGATCATGCGCGTCGAGTATCCGGCAGTCGGCAAGGATGGTCGGCCGACCACCGACGAACGGCTGATTCCGTTCGTCGGCGTCTACGTCAAAACGGTGGATCAGGCGGCACGTCGCATCGTCGTCGACTGGGAAGCCGATTACTAATGAACCAGGTTACGGAGAGCGCGGTGCAGTTCGACGTCGTCACGCTCTTTCCCGAAATGTTCCGCGCGCTGACCGACTGGGGAATCACCAGCCGGGCTGTGAAGCAGGGGCGCTTCGGGCTGCGCACTTGGAATCCGCGTGATTTCACGACGGACAACTACCGCACGGTCGACGATCGTCCGTACGGCGGCGGTCCGGGCATGGTGATGCTGGCCAGGCCGCTCGAGGCCGCGATCGGCGCTGCGAAAGCAGCGCAGGCGGAGCAGGGCGTCGCGAGCACGCGTGTGGTGATGATGTCGCCGCAAGGTGCACCGTTCACGCACGAACGTGCGGTGCGAATGGCGCAGGAGCCTGGTGTCATCGTGCTGTGCGGCCGCTACGAGGCGATCGATCAGCGTCTGCTCGACCGGTGCGTCGACGAGGAAATCAGCCTCGGCGATTTCGTTCTGTCCGGCGGGGAACTGCCGGCGATGGCGATGATGGATGCCGTCGTGCGCCTGCTGCCCGGCGTGCTGAACGACGCGCAGTCGGCTGTGCAGGACAGCTTCGCTGACGGGCTGCTCGATTGTCCGCATTACACGCGCCCCGAGGAATACGAGGGGATGCGCGTGCCGGACGTGCTGCTCGGCGGCCATCATGCCGAGATCGAGCGGTGGCGGCGCCAGGAAGCATTGAGGAATACATTGCGGAAGCGGCCGGACCTGATCGTCCGGGCGCGCCGCGAGAAGTTGTTGAGCCGTGCCGACGAGGCATGGCTTGCGAACCTCGCACGCGAAGCGAAGAACGCCTCCTGAGGCGGCGGCGCGGGCGGGAAATGGCGGTGCCGTGCATGCGTGCGCGGTGCCTGATGTGAATCCATCCTCTATCGGGGCCAAGCCTGGAAGCAGGCGGGTGCAAACGCCGACAAGATGGCTTTAGGAGTCAGTGATGAATCTGATCGCAAAACTTGAGCAGGAAGAGATCGAGCGCGCGCTCGCCGGCAAGACGATCCCCGAATTCGCCCCGGGCGACACGGTGATCGTGAACGTGAACGTGGTTGAAGGTAACCGCAAGCGCGTTCAGGCGTACGAAGGCGTCGTGATCGCGATTCGCAACCGTGGTCTGAACTCGAACTTCATCGTCCGCAAGATTTCGTCGGGCGAAGGCGTCGAGCGTACGTTCCAGACCTACTCGCCGCTGCTGGCGAGCATCGTCGTGAAGCGTCGCGGTGATGTGCGTCGCGCGAAGCTGTACTACCTGCGCGAGCGTTCGGGCAAGTCGGCTCGAATCAAGGAAAAGCTGGTGTCGAAGGATCGCGCCGCAGCAGCTTCCCAAGAGTAAGAGCTGTAAGGAAAAAGCACCCTTCCGGGTGCTTTTTTCATTCTGGCGCGACAATATGCTCGATACGTCACGAACTCGAGATCCCCATTGAATCGCCGCCCCATCATTGATCCCGAAGTGCTGCCGGTCGAAGGCACTGGCGCCGGCTTGCCGTCCATCGAAACCCGCTTGATGACCCCGCCCGGGCTGCGCGAGCGTTTCGCGCGCACGCTCGAATGGAGCGTCGAGCCCGGAGAGGTACGGCTGCAGGAGGGCGTCGATCCGCGCAGCGCCGCCGTCCTCATCCCGCTCGTCGTTCGCGAGGGCGGCCTCACCGTGCTGCTGACCCAGCGCGCCGACCACCTGAACGATCACGCCGGGCAGATCAGCTTCCCCGGTGGCCGTCGCGAGCCGTTCGATCGCGATGCGACGGCGACCGCGTTGCGTGAGGCGAAGGAAGAAATCGGACTGGCCGCCGAACCGGTGGAGGTGCTCGGTGCGTTGCCTGACTACCTGACGGGGACCGGCTTCTGCGTGACGCCCATCGTGGGGCTCGTGCATCCGCCGTTTACCGTGCAGGCCGACACGTTCGAGGTTGCCGAGATTTTCGAGGTGCCGCTCGCGTTCCTGATGAGTCCGGCGAACCACCAGGTGCGCGTGTTCCGCTGGGAAGGCGGCGAGCGTCGTTTTTTTGCGATGCCCTATCCGAACGGCGAATCGGCCGGGCATTACTTCATCTGGGGCGCAACTGCCGGCATGTTGCGCAATCTGTACCGCTTCTTGGCAGCCGGATAGCATCCGGCCCGAACCCGCGCACGCGGCCCGCTGCCGGCCCGTCGCGTCGGCAGCCATGCGCCGCTTACGCTGTGCTATCGTTATGCAAAAAATGACATAACTCCGAAGACGGCGCCACGCATGACTTTCTTTTCGGTTCTTCTCGCCCTCATCATCGAACAGGTCCGCGCGTTGTCGCCGAGCAATCCGGTGTTCGCCCTGTTCCAGTTTCATGCGGAAACCGTCGCGCATGGCCTCGACGCCGGCAAGCAAAAGCATGGCGTGCTCGCATGGCTTGCAGTCGTGCTGCCGTGGGTGCTGATCGTCGCGCTGATCTACTTTCTGCTGTTCAAGGTGAGCTTCGTGCTCGCGTTCATCTGGAACGTCGTCGTCGTGTATTTCACGCTCGGCTTCCGCCAGTTCAGCCACTATTTCACCGATATCCATCTCGCGCTCAACAACGACGACGTGCCGCGCGCGCGTGAAATCCTGCACGAGTGGACGGGCCTCGACACGGTCGACATGCCGGTCGGCGAAATCGTCCGCCATACGCTGATTCATGCGGTCGTTGCGTCGCATCGCCACGTGTTCGGCGTGTTCTTCTGGTACGTGCTGCCCATCGGTCCGGCCGGTGCCGTGCTGTACCGCATCTCCGAATATCTCGCGCGCAGCTGGTCGACGCCGGGCGACGATCGCACCGCCGCGTTCTCGACGTTCGCGCAGCGCGCGTTCTTCGTGATCGACTGGATTCCGTCGCGACTGACCGCGCTCGGCTTCGCGATCGTTGGCAACTTCGAGGATGCGATCTACGCGTGGCGCAATCACACGCGCCAGTGGCCCGACCCGAACGACGGCGTGCTGCTCGCGGCCGGTAGCGGCGCGCTCGGCGCGCGCCTCGCGGGGCCGCTCGCGGAACCGTCGAGTCTCGACGCGTTGGCGGTCGGCGACAGCGGCCCGTTGACGGTCGGTGATGATTGCACGCCGCGCACGCTGCAGTCCGCGGTCGGCCTGGTTTGGCGCGCCGTGATCCTGTGGATGATCCTGCTGTTGATGCTGACGCTGGCCGTCTGGGTGTCGTGACGCGGCAGCGCAGGTGCGCGATGAAACAAAAAGGCCGGCTTCATGCCGGCCTTTTTGCTATGCGTCAGGTCAGTCCGCTCAGTCGTCGAGCGGATCGCGTACGGCGCCGCATTGCCAGCAGGCGGTGAACTGGGCCTCCAGCGCCTCGCCGCATTGGCGGCAGCGCCACGGAGCGGCGCCGGCCGACGGGCCATGCGACGCCGCATCGAGGAGCCGCCGAGCGAGCGCATCGTCGCGCTCGTCGTCGAGCCACAGCTCGGGGGCGCACGCGTCGGCGGGCAGGCCGCCGAGCGCGCCGGTCGCGTAGCAGTTGTGCAGTTCGCAACCGATGCCGGCCGCCTGCAGCACATTCGCCCAATGCTGCGCGGTGGCGAGATCGGGGGCCTTGAAACGCATCGCGGCTCCTGTCGGTGAAGGCCGGGTCAGCCCCGGCCGCCTTCTGCCCGCCGTGCGGTCAGCGGACGATCTGGCTCGCCTCGTGCACGAGCTGTGCGTAAAGCGCATGCCGCGACGGTGAGATGCGACCGTCGGAGACGGCTTCGAGAATCGCGCAGCCCGGCTCGTGCAGATGATGGCAATTATAGAAACGGCAGTCCGCGAGCAGCGGGCGGAATTCCGGGAACGCGCGCTCGAGGCGGCCTTCCGTCAGGTGGTAGAGGCCGAATTCCTGGAAACCCGGCGAATCGATCAGCGCGCCGCCGCCGTCGAGCGGGTAGAGGCGCGTGAACGTCGTCGTGTGACGGCCGCTGTTGAGCGCGGCCGAGATTTCCCGGGTCGCGGCTTCGGCATCCGGCACGAGCAGGTTCACGAGCGTCGACTTGCCCATTCCGGACTGGCCGAGCAGGATCGTCGAATGCCCGGCCAGATGAGGCATCAGTTGCGCGCGCGCATCGTCGGGCGCGCCCTTCACCGACAGTTCGAGCACGTCGTAGCCGAGCGCGCGGTAGGGCGCGAGGCGCTCGCGGGCGACCGGCAGCGCGGCCTCGACGTCGATCTTGTTCAGCACGACGAGCGGCTTCAGTTCATTCGCTTCGGCCGCGATCAGCGCGCGGCCGAGGAGATCCTCGCTGAAATAGGGCTCGGTCGCGAGCACGATCAGCAACTGATCGAGGTTGGCCGCGAACAGCTTCGACTTGAACTGGTCGGAGCGGTACAGCAGGTTGCGCCGCTCGCCGATCTCGACGATCACGCCCTGGTCGGCCGACGCCTGTTCGTACACGACGCGGTCGCCGACCGCGATCTCGCTTTTCTTGCCGCGCGGGAAGCACTGCAGCATCGGGCCGCCGTCGTCGGGCGCGACGATATAGTGGCGGCCGTGCGCCGCGATCACGCGGCCTTCGACACGCGGCGCGCCCGATGCGCGCGGAGCCGGCTTGCGGGAGGTCGGCCGGCTCATGCGTGCTGCATCAGGCGGTCGATCCGCTGCGACGCCGGCGGATGCGAATAGTAGAAGGCCGTGTAGACGGGGTCCGGCGTGAGGGTCGACGCGTTGTCCTCGTAAAGCTTCACGAGCGCGCTGACGAGATCCTGCGCATCGGTCTGGCTGGCCGCGAACGCATCGGCCTCGAATTCATGCTTGCGCGACGTGAGGCTGCTGAACGGCGTCGCGAAGAACAGGAACACGGGGATCGCGAGGAAGAACAACACGAGCGCGGCGCCCGCGTTGCTCGTGTCGAGCGACGGCGTGACGCCGAGCCCCGTATAGAACCACGTGCGCTGTGCGAGCCAGCCGAGCAGCGCGAGCAGCACGAGGCTCAGCACGAACGACACGAGCATCCGCTTCATTACGTGGCGGCGCTTGAAGTGGCCGAGTTCGTGCGCGAGCACGGCCTCGATTTCCTGGCCGGACAGCCGCGCGAGCAGCGTGTCGAAGAATACGATCCGCTTCGAGGCACCGAAGCCCGTGAAGTACGCATTGCCGTGCGCGGAACGACGGCTGCCGTCCATCACGAACAGGCCCTTCGCCGCGAAGCCGCACCGCTTCATCAGCGACTCGATGCGCGTGCGCAGCGCTTCGTCCTTCAGCGGTTCGAACTTGTTGAAGATCGGCGCGATGAAGGTCGGGTAGATCAGCAGCACGAGCATCTGGAATGCGACCCAGACGATCCAGGTCCACAGCCACCACAGGCTGCCGGCCTGGTTCATCAGCCACAGCACGACGAACAGCAGCGGCAGGCCGAGCACGGCGCCGAGCAGCGTGTTCTTCAGCATGTCGGTGAAGAACAGGCGCTTGGTCATGCGGTTGAAGCCGAACCGCTGTTCGATCCCGAACTGGCGGTAATACTCGAACGGCACGTCGATCGCGCTCATGATCGCGAGCACGGCGGCGACGAGCGCGACCTGCTGACCGTAGCCGCGGCCGAACCAGCCCGTCAGCAGCGTGTCGAGGGCGCCGACGCCGCCGAGCAGCGTGAGGCCGACCAGCACGGCCGCGCTGACGACGATTTCAAACATCGCCAGCCGGGTGCGCTCGACCGTGTAGTCGGCCGCGCGCTGGTGGGCGGTCAGCGGAATGGTGGCGCTGAACTGCGCGGGCACGCCGTTGCGGTGTGCGGCGACGAAGCGGATCTGCCGCGATGCGAGCCACAGCTTGGTGACGACCATCGCGAGCACGACGATCGCGAACAGCAGGGTGAACGAAAAGGGTGACATCGAAGGCGCCAAAGGGTTCTATGCGAGAATTATATGTTCTTGCGGACCGGGCCCGCTCACGCGATGCCGGCCGCCTGGGCGGCGCCGCGCGCCGTCCGCCATTTTCCAGGATGACTCATGACCGATACCGCCGCTTCCGCCAGCCAGCCCGCGCTCGTGCGCAACGAGTTGAACCTCGTCTGGCTCGACATGGAGATGACGGGCCTCGACCCGGATAACGACCGCATCATCGAAATCGCGGTCGTCGTGACCAATTCCACGCTCGACATCGCGGTGGAAGGCCCCGTGTTCGCGATCCACCAGAGCGACGAAACGCTCGCGAAGATGGACGACTGGAACAAGTCGACGCACGGCCGCTCGGGCCTGATCGATCGCGTGCGCGCGTCGACCGTGACCGAGGCGGAGGCTGCCGCGCAGCTGCAGGCGTTCCTCGCGCAGTATGTATCGCCCGGCAAGTCGCCGATGTGCGGCAATTCGATCTGCCAGGATCGCCGTTTCATGGCGCGCTGGATGCCGGAATTCGAGCGGTTCTTCCACTACCGCAACCTGGACGTCAGCACGCTCAAGGAGCTGTGCCGCCGCTGGCAGCCCGCGATCTACAAGGGCTTCCAGAAGCGCGCGATGCACACGGCGCTCGCGGACATCCACGAGTCGATCGACGAACTGAAGTATTACCGCGAGCATTTTCTGATTCCGGCCGCGTCGGCGCCGGCAGGCGAGTCCGCGCCGGCCGCCTGAGCGGGCCGGCACGCGCTCAGCGCGGCGCGCGTTGCGCGCTCTTCGGCCGGAACGCCGCGACCACCGCGGCGTCGGTCTCGATGTACGGGCCGCCGATCAGGTCGATGCAGTAGGGTACAGCCGCGAAGATGCCGGGCACGGTCGACTTGCCGTCGGTGTCGCGCAGCCCTTCGAGCGTTTCCCGGATCGACTTCGGCTGGCCGGGCAGGTTGATGATCAGCGCCGCGTGGTCGGCCGTCTCGCGGATCACCGCGACCTGCCGCGACAGAATCGCGGTCGGCACGAAATTCAGGCTGATCTGCCGCATCTGTTCGCCGAATCCCGGCATTTCCTTCGTCGCAACGGCCAGCGTGGCTTCCGGCGTCACGTCGCGCCGCGCGGGGCCGGTGCCGCCGGTCGTCAGCACCAGATCGCACCCCGCGACGTCGACGAGTTCTGCCAGCGTGGCGGAGATCGTCGGCGCGTCGTCCTGGATCAGCCGGGTTTCGGCGCGCCACGGCGAGCGCAATGCGCCGGCGAGCCATTCCTGCAGCGCCGGAATGCCCTTGTCCTCATAAACGCCCGTGCTGGCGCGGTCGCTGATCGACACGAGGCCGACCACGAGCTCGTCCGGGTGGTTACGCTTCGTCGTCATGGTCGTCTCCGGCTTGGTCCGGCGCTTCGTCTGCGTCGGCCTCGTCCGTACCGCTCGCGGTCTTGATCCACTGGAACAGCTCGCGGAAATAGCGCGGCGGCTTGCCTTGCTGCGCTTCCTTGCGTGCGTTGCGGATCAGCATGCGGCCTTCCTGGATGTCGGCCTCGGGGTGCTGGCGGAGGAATTCGGTCAGCGCGTCGTCGCTGGCGAGCAGCTGCTCGCGCGTGCGCTCGATCCAGTGCAGGCGAGCGGTCGCAGCCTTGTTCACGCCTCGCTGGGCGTCCAGCGCGGTGCGCAGCGCGGCCGTTTCCTCGTCCGTCAGCGAGCGCATCACGCGGCCGACGTACTGGAGCTGGCGGCGCTTGCCTTCGTGGTCGGTGATCCGGCGCGCCTCGCGCACGGCGTCGGCGAGGTCCTCGGGCATCGGCATGCGCTTGAGCGCGTCCTTCGGCAGGTCGACCAGGGCCTGGCCGAGCTCCTGCAGCGCGTGCATCTCGCGTTTCAACTGGGATTTGCTGGGGCGATCGTAGCCATTGCCGGCGTCGTCGTCGGCGTGCTCGATCGGCTGGATTCGGGTTTTGCGTGTCATGGGCGGCATTGTATCGCGGCGCGGACACCCCAAGCTTGTCGGTATGTGGCCCCGGACCTTGCTATGATCGCGGGATACGCAACATTTTGAACATGCGGGCGGCTCGCCCGCCACCGGATATCACGACGATGGCAGCCAATCTCGACGTACAAGCGCGCTATTTCCCGCACACGCAGGACCAGCTCAAAGAAATTGCCTCGGACATCCTTCGCCATGCGAAGGCGCTCGGCGCGACGGATGCCGCGACCGAAATCTCCGAAGGCGACGGCCTGTCGGTGTCGGTGCGCCGCGGCGAGGTCGAGACGATCGAACACAACCGCGACAAGATGGTCGGCGTGACGGTGTTCATCGGCAAGAAGCGCGGCAACGCGAGCACGTCGGATTTCTCGCCGGCCGCGATCAAGGATACCGTCGCCGCGGCGTACAACATCGCGCGCTTCACGGCCGAGGACGACGCGGCCGGCCTCGCCGAGGCCGAGCTGCTCGAAACCGACCCGCGCGACCTCGATCTCTACCACCCGTGGGCGCTGACGGCCGACGAGGCCGTCGAGCTCGCCCGCCGCGCGGAAGACGCCGCGTTCGCGGTCAGCCCGCAGATCCGCAACTCGGAAGGCGCGAGCGTGTCGGCACAGCATTCGCAGTTCGTGCTCGCGACGTCGCGCGGCTTCCTCGCCGGCTACCCGTACTCGCGCCACTACATCGCGTGTGCGCCGATCGCGGGCACCGGCCGCCACATGCAGCGGGACGACTGGTATTCGTCGAAGCGCAGCGCGGTCGACCTCGCTGCGCCGGAAGCCGTCGGGCGCTATGCGGCCGAGCGTGCGCTGGCGCGGATGGGCGCGCGCCGTCTCGACACCCGCAAGGTGCCCGTGCTGTTCGAGGCGCCGCTCGCGGCCGGCCTGCTCGGCGCATTCGTGCAGGCCGTCAGCGGCGGCGCGCTGTACCGCAAGACGTCGTTCCTCGTCGACAGCCTCGGCAAGCCGGTGTTCGCGCCGCACGTGCAGGTCGTCGAGGATCCGCACGTGCCGCGTGCGATGGGCAGCGCGCCGTTCGACGAGGAAGGCGTGCGCACGCGTGCGCGCAGCGTCGTCAGCGACGGCGTCGTCGAAGGCTACTTCCTGTCGACCTATTCGGCGCGCAAGCTCGGCACGCAGACGACCGGCAACGCGGGCGGCTCGCACAACCTCGCGCTGCGCAGTTCGAACACGCAGCCGGGCGACGATTTCGACGCGATGCTGAAGAAGCTCGGCACGGGCCTGCTGTTGACCGAGCTGATGGGGCAGGGCGTGAACTACGTGACCGGCGATTATTCGCGCGGCGCGGCTGGCTTCTGGGTCGAGAACGGCGTGATCCAGTATCCGGTCGAGGAAATCACCGTCGCGAGCACGTTGCAGGAGATGTTCCGGCATATCGTCGCGATCGGTGCGGATTCGATCGTGCGCGGTACGAAGGAAACGGGCTCGGTGCTGATCGAGCAGATGACGATCGCCGGGCAGTAAACGGCGCGGCGTCGGCCGCCAGGAAACAAAAAAGCCCGACCGGCGTGGATGCGCCGGTCGGGCTTTTTGTCGTGGGCCGCGTGTCAGCCGCGCTTGCGCGCGTAGACGACGAACGCATAGCCGAACGTGTTCGGCGCGGCGGCCTGGTGCGGGTCGCGCGACACTTCGTGCCAGTGCGCGGGATCGGGCGCCGGGAACGACGCATCGCCGTCGAAGTCCGCGTCGATTTCGGTGACGATCAGCTTGTCGGCGAGTTCCAGGCCTTCCGCATAGAGCTGTGCGCCGCCGATCAGGAATGCTTCGGCGACCCCGTCGCGCGCGGCGAGCGCGAGCGCATCCGCGAGGGACGTGACGGTGTCGCAACCGTCGAAGCGGCGCGTTGCGTCGCGCGTGACGACGATATTGCGGCGGCCCGGTAGCGGCCGACCGATCGACTCGTGGGTCTTGCGGCCCATCACGATCGGCGCGCCCATCGTCGTGCGCTTGAAGAACGCGAGGTCCTCGGGAAGTTTCCAGGGCAACTGGTTGTCGCGGCCGATGATGCCGTTGCGGGCGCGCGCGACGATCAGGGTCAACGTCGTCATGAAGGTCGGGGAAGAAGAGAACCGGAATGGCGCCGATTCTACCGGAATGGCGGCGCGCGACCGCATCGATGCGGGCGCGCGGGCGCATTGGCGGTGTTCGGTCCGCCGCGCCTCGTCGGCGGTGGCGACGAGGTGCGGCCTTTGCGCCGTGATGTCCAGAATAAAAAGAGTGCCCGCCGGGGGACGGACACAAAAAACGGTTCGCGTCGAGATATCGACGCTGCGTGAAACGACCGGACCCATCCCATTCGATCTGTAATCCTCATCGATTGAGCGGCATGTGGCGTCGTGAGCGGATTATTGATGCATGCGGTTTCCGGTGTTTCCCTCCATCGCATGTTGCGCGTTGCCGGGAAGCGGAACAGGAATCGGGACCGGCAGCGGAGCAGGCGGGGCGAGCTCGTCCCACAGCGTCACCCATGTGTTGCCCGACGAACGCGGTTTGGGTGCGGCGATCGGCACGATACCGATGCGGTTGTCCTGTTGCATGCGCGGCGCGTTATCGGCAAGCAGCATCGCGCGTTCGGGCCGCGCGCCTTCTTCCGAGCGTGCCGGCATGAACGGGCACGCGAGCGCAAACGCTATCGTCATCTGCACGCAAGACCGTGAAAAAAGTGTTCGCATGGCCGCCTTCTCCGATCCGTTGCACATTCAGCGAAATGCATGCCATCGGGCGAAGAGCATTGTCGCGTCTGCGATTTGCGGGGGAGCGTCACGAATCGCAATCGAAAACGCCGGGAAATGTTTCAGGCGTGAAACGACGGGGCTTGGGAATACTGCGGATTCAATCAAAACGCTTCAAGGATGAAAATCTGCGCGTGTGTCGATGCAGGTACGCGTCGCTGCGCGTGTGCTATGTGCAGATGATTGATAAACGTCGACCATTGAGCGATTCGGCCGCTCGCCCCTTTGCGCTGCAATTGGTTTGTCGTATTCAGCGCCTATAACTAAGCCGTCGTGACCAAAAAATAACTGGACGCGAGATAAGCGCCATCATGCGAGGCTGGTCGCCGCCGCGCATCGGCATGGCGAATCGAGCCGCTTCGGCTGACCCGGTTCGATCCTTTTGCACGCGACTTGGCGTGTACGGCAATCGTTAGACGGTTGATGAACGGGGTGGGCATATGGGAGCCGAGCAGCGGCATGTGATCTATTTCTCGCGCGAGCCGAACGACGCGTTGCGCGGGCATTTCGACGAATGCGGGTGGCGCGTCGATCTTGCGGAAAGCGCACGCGACGTGCGGCGTGTCGTGCAGCACGGCGTGGCAACCGCCGGCCTGCTCGATTTCTCGCCGGGTTTTCGGCCCGCGGATCTGCGCGAACTCGAAACGTGCTTGAGCATCCAGCAAATCGGCTGGATCGCGGCGACCCGGCGTGGGCAGTTGCAGGACGCCACGCTGCGACATCTCATTCGCGACTATTGCTTCGACTACGTGACGATGCCGTACGAGGCGTCGCGCATCGTCGAGACCATCGGCCATGCGCACGGCATGGTCGCGCTGACCGACCCGGTGGCGTCGCCCGTCGGCGCCGGGCGCGCCGAAGGTGAGATGGTCGGCACCTGCGACGCGATGCTCGGCCTCTTCAGGACGATCCGGCGCGTCGCCACGACCGATGCACCGGTGTTCATCTCCGGCGAATCGGGTACCGGCAAGGAACTGACGGCCGTTGCGATCCACGAGCGCTCGGCGCGCGCGCAGGCGCCGTTCGTCGCGATCAATTGCGGTGCGATTCCGTCGACGCTGCTGCAAGCCGAACTGTTCGGCTACGAGCGCGGTGCTTTTACGGGCGCGAATCAGCGCAAGATCGGCCGCGTCGAGGCCGCGAACGGCGGCACGCTGTTTCTCGACGAGATCGGCGACCTGCCGCTCGAGAGCCAGGCGAGCCTGCTGCGATTCCTGCAGGAAGGCAAGATCGAGCGGCTCGGCGCGCATGTGTCGGTGCCGGTCGACGTGCGCGTGATCTGCGCGACGCACGTGGACATGGAAGCGGCGCTGCGCGACGGGCGGTTCCGCGAGGATCTGTTCCATCGGCTGTGCGTGCTGAAGATCGAGGAGCCGCCGCTGCGCGCGCGCGGCAAGGACATCGAGCTGCTGGCGCGCCACATGCTCGAGCGTTTCAAGGGCGATGCGCATCGCCGTCTGCGCGGTTTCTCGCCGGACGCGATCGCCGCGCTGTACGGTTATTCGTGGCCGGGCAACGTGCGCGAGCTGATCAATCGCGTGCGCCGCGCGATCGTGATGTCGGAGGGCCGGATGATTACCGCGGCCGATCTCGAGCTCAACGAATTTGCGATCCTGGCGCCCGTCTCGCTCACCGAGGCGCGGGAAGCGGCCGAACGGCAGGCGATCGAGCAGGCGCTGCTGCGCCACCGCGGCCGTTTCGCCGATGCGGCGCGCGAACTCGGCGTGTCGCGCGTCACGTTGTACCGGCTGATGTGCGCGCATGGCATGCGCGATCGCAGCGACCCGCTGGGAGGGTTTTCGGCGCCGTTGCCGGAGGTTCCGCGTCAAGCTTGCTAAAATTGGCGGGTGACGGCCGCCCTCGCGGCCGAAGGAACCCGCATGAAACAGTACCTCGACCTCGTTCGCACCATCCTCGACACCGGCACCTGGCAGGAGAACCGCACGGGCATCCGCACCATCAGCATGCCCGGTGCGATGCTGCGGTTCGACCTGCAGCAAGGTTTCCCGGCCGTGACGACCAAGAAGCTCGCGTTCAAGTCCGCGATCGGCGAACTGGTCGGCTTCCTGCGGGCATCGCGCAGTGCGGCCGATTTCCGCGCGCTCGGCTGCAAGGTGTGGGACGCGAACGCGAACGACAACGCGCAGTGGCTCGCGAACCCGTACCGCCAGGGCGTCGACGACCTGGGCGACGTGTACGGCGTGCAATGGCGCCAGTGGCCCGGCTACAAGGTGCTCGACGCGGACGCCGACGCGCAGATCGCCGACGCGACGCGCCGCGGTTTCCGGATCGTCACGCGCTTCGACGAGGACGGTGCGCCGAAGGTGCTGCTGTACAAGGCGATCGACCAGTTGCGCCAGTGTCTCGACACGATCATGGAGAACCCGGCCGATCGCCGCATCCTGTTTCACGCGTGGAATCCGGCCGTACTCGACCAGATCGCGCTGCCCGCGTGCCATCTGCTGTACCAATTCCTGCCGAACGTCACGAAGCGCGAGATTTCACTGTGCCTGTACATCCGCAGCAACGACGTCGGGCTCGGCACGCCGTTCAACCTGACGGAAGGGGCCGCGCTGCTGTCGCTCGTCGGCCGGCTGACGGGTTACACGCCGCGCTGGTTCACGTACTTCATCGGTGACGCGCACATCTACGAGAACCAGCTCGACATGCTGCAGCAGCAGCTCACGCGCGAACCGTACGATAGCCCGCGGCTCGAGATCGCCGAGCGCGTGCCGGACTACGCGAAGACGGGCGTTTATGCACCCGAATGGCTCGAGCAGATCGAGCCGTCCGACTTCTCGCTCGTCGGCTACCGGCATCATGAGCCGCTGACCGCGCCGATGGCGGTCTGAGCCCCGGCGTTCGATGGCGGCGGGGGTTACGCGATCCGCGCCAGACGGAATGAAGAAGGCCCGACCGGCATTCGCCGGTCGGGCCTTTTCGTTTCATCGGGCGCGGTTACTGGCGGTGCCGCTCCTCGTGGCCGCCGGGCGGCGGATTGCTCGGGCGCGGCGCCTCGACGTGCGGCGCCGGTTGCGGCCGCGGTTCCATGTGCGGCGCGGGCATCGACGGCCGCGGCTCCATGCGCGGCGCCTGCGGCTGTGGCCGCGGCATGTCGTGCACGGCCGGCGCGGGCGGGCGGTACTCGTTCACGCGCGGCGGCGCGACCTCGCGCCGCGGTGCCGGTTGCGCGTATTCGGGGCGCGGTTGCGGTGTCGGGGTCGCCCGCTCGGGCCGCGGCTGCGCATGCTGGGCCGGTGCCGCGAAGTCAGGACGCGGACGTGGCTGCGGAATCTGCGCGGTCGTATCGATTCGTGGTTGCGGTAACGCGCGCGGCGTTTCCTGCCGCACATCGGGTTGCGTGCCGTGCGCGGCTTCCGGATGCGGGACCGCCGCCGCACTGCGCACGGGCGGCAGTGCATTCTGTCCGGCTGCGTGGAGTGCCGTCGGCGGCGTCGGGCGCTGACGTTCCATCGGCGTATGCGGCTGCATCCACGCGGGCGCGGGCGCCGCGGCAGCGTGCGTGTTGTCGTGCCCGGTCGGCGCGTTGACGGCCGTCGGCGGGTGCGGGACGCCATTTCCGGCGCCGGGCGCCTGATGCGGAGCCGGATTGCCCGGCGCCTGCGGCGTGGCGCCGTTCGCGACACGCGGCGCATTGGGGCCTTCGCCGTTCATCGGCCGCGCGCCATTCGGCATGATCGGCATCGGCGCACCCGGCCGTGCGGCCTGTGCCTGTGCCGGAGCGGGCTGCCCGTCGCGCGGCGCGTGCGCCGGTTGCACGACGGGACCGTGCGGATTCACGAGCTGCACGTTGCGCATCGCCCATGCACCGGCTTTCGGATTGCCCGGAACGCGGACCGGGCGAGCCGTATAGTCGGCCGGCACATTCGTCCTCGCGACGGGCGCGCCCGCGCCCGGCACGCGCCCGCCTTGCCGGGCGAGATGCGCGGCCGCCTGGTCGCGATACGCGGCCGGCACCGCCGGATTGCGCGTCGCGACGAACGTGTGCTGTCCGATCGCCGCCGGCGGGCGGTAGCTGGCCGTGCGCAGTCCGCCGGTAAAGCTCTGGCGTACCGGCGCGATGCCGGGGGTGCCCGGCATCACGTGCGCATTGCGCCATTGCTGCGGATCGACGCGCTGCGAGAAGTGGGCGACCGGCTGACCGTGCACGAACGCGGATGCCGGCACGGCCGTGATCGCATGCGGCGCCCGGAAGTTCACGAACGTCTTGTTGATGTTCGTGATGTTGGTGACGTTGTTGATGTTCGTCACGTTCACGGTCTTGTTGACCGTCACGTTGTTGACCACGATGTTCCGGTTCACGCGATCGTAGTAATGCGGGCTCCAGCCACCCCAGCCGGGATGCCAGGGTTCGCCCGGGCCGAGTGCGAACCACGCGCAGCCGGCCGCGGCGACGCCGCCGACCGTCAGCGCGACGCTCCAGTCGGGACCGCCGCCTCCACCCACGAACGCGACGAGCGCCGGCGCGTAGACGGGCGGCTGGCTGACGACCATCGGGCCGGGCACCCACGCCCAGCTGTCGTCGACATAGGCCCAGCGGCCGTAGTGATAAGGCGCGAAGCCCCACGGTGCATCGTCGACCCACGTCCAGCCCCACGGCGCTTGCCAGATCCAGTGACCGTCGTGATACGGCGCCCAGTCGGCCGGCGTGTCGTTCGGCACCCAGACGTTGCCGTAATTCGGCGTGTCGCGCCAAGTACCGTTCGCGTCGAGGTCCTGATAGCCGGGAACGTCGCGCGATACGTAGCGGGCCGACACCGAGCGCTGCTCGGCCGCATCGCGGCCGGCGGCCCACTGGTCGAGCGCGTCGGGGGCCGGTGCGGCCGATTGCTGTGCGACCTGCAGGTCGGTGCCGGTGAACACGACCTGCTGCCCGGGCGACAGCGGATACTGCCCGTTGCTGCCGTAGACGGTCGCGCTGCCGCTGCGGACGGTGACCGTCGTCGTCTCGCCGTTCGGCGCGACATCGACGCGATAGTCGCCGGGGCCCGTGACGCCGAGCGCGAGATTGGGCGTGTCGATTTCGTAGGTCCCGCCCGGCGGCAGATCGCGCACGTGCGTCGACACGGTGCCGAGTCCGACCTTCAACTGCGTCGTGTTGTCGTCGAGGTTCAGGACCGACAGGCTCGTCGATTCGCCGAGACGCACCGCGGTCGAGCCGATGTGCAGCTCCGAGCGCGCGCCGGCATCGTTCCACAGCTGGTCGCCGGTCGTCAGCGGCCGGTTCACGGCGGCGTACGACCAGGTATCGGTGCCGGCGGGCTCCGTCGTCACGGCACCCGACATGTAGTTGAGCCGGGCGACGCGGCTCGGCGGATCGCCGCCCGGTTGTCGGGCGGCGGCCGCATACGCCGCGGCCTGTGTCGCTTGCGCGAATGCGGAGGGCAGGGTCGCCAGCGTGGCGAACGCGAGCAGCGTGCAGCTGGCGGTTCGCTTGAGCGTGAACAGGGAGGCCATGATGAGCGTCTTCGTCGTTATCGCGGCGCGTCGATTCGTGCCGTTGAGTTCACAATATCCGCTCGGCCTGTTTCAGTGCTCGGTGTTTTGTAAGTCTAATGGCACGCGATGTAACAAAACCTGTCCATCGCGCGCCGTTGTCGTCCGGTCGCAATGTGCGCGTCAAGCGGACGTAAGCCAGTCGTCGAAAATCTGCTGTCCGGGCACGGTGACGCGCAGCACGCGCGGCCGCGCGGCACGCTCGATCCAGCCGTGCGCGCAGAAGCTGTCGAGGAGTGCCGCGCCCAGCGCGCCGCCGAGATGCGGGCGGCGCTCGCTCCAGTCGAGACAGCCGCATGCGAAACGGCGGCGGCGCGTGCGCTGCTGTGCGACGTCGATGCCCCAGCGCGCGAGCGCTTGCGTGCCGAGCTCGGTGGCCTCGATCGCGTCGCCGTCCGCCTGCAGCCAGCCGCGCGCGGTGAGCCCGTCGAAGATGCGGACCGCGAGTTCGCCGGCCATGTGGTCGTAGCAGGTGCGTGCATAGCGCAGTTCGGCCGGCACCGTGCGCGACGGCGGCGGCACCGGACGGTTCGGCGCGGCCGCGCGGGCCACGTTCGCGAGTGCCTCGAGCGACGCCGCGATGTCGGCCGACGCGAGCCGGTAGTAGCGGTGCCGGCCACGCACGTCGAGCGCGAGCAGGCCACCTTCGGTCAGGCGCGCAAGGTGCGCGCTCGCCGCGGACGGCGACAGCCCCGCGATCATCGTCAGTTCGCCGGCCGGCCGCGCGCTGCCGTCCATCAGCACCCACAGCATCGCGGCGCGCCCGGGATCGGCGATCAGTGCGCCGATCCGGCTCAGGCCTGGAAAGTGGTGGTCGTCTTGATCGGTCATCGTCGTGTCTCGTCAGTCGGAATGACTGCAGTGTAGGCGCTGCGCGCATTCGATGTTTCGCGTTCGGATGAAATGTCGGATGCGGCGGGGCGGGGCGCGACCGGCGGTCGCCGGCCGCGCGCGCGTAGAATGACCCGACGCGGCGGCAGTGGGCCGCCGGATGCGACACGATGCAACGATGAAGACGATTTTCTGCTTGTTGGCGGCCGCGCTCCTCTGCGCGGCCTGTGCGCAGGGCGGCGCGGGCGCCGCCGGCGCGCGGGGCGGCAGCCTCGAGATGTACGGGACGATCGACCAAGGGATCACGGTGCGCCGCTGACGAGCGCCGATTTCCGGCGCCGACGCCGGCTCAGCGTGCGCGGGCGTGCCGTCGCGGCCGCGCGGCGGGCGCCGCGACGTGTTGCCGCAGTGCAACGTATAATGCGCCGATTGCAGTGCCCCCGCCGCCTGGAGCTACCACGATGTCCCAACCGTCCCCCGTACCGGCCGCCCTCGACCGCACCGAAACCGTATTCCGCTTCCTCGCCGAGCCGTCGTCCGTGAACTTCGGCGGCAAGGTGCATGGCGGAGCGTTGATGAAGTGGATCGACGAGGTCGCGTATGCGTGTGCGGCGGTCTGGTCGAGCCGCTATTGCGTGACGGTCAGCGTCGGCAACATCCGCTTCCAGCGTCCGATTCTCGTCGGCAACCTGGTCGAACTGAAGGCGCGCGTCGTCGCGACGGGGCGCACCAGCATGCACATCCATGTGTCCGTGCATGCCGGCGATCCGAAGGGCGGCGTGTTGCGCCAGACGACCGATTGCCTCGTCGTGTTCGTCGCGGTCGACGAGAACGGCAACCCGGTGCCGGTGCCGCCGTTCGTGCCCGAGACCGACGAGCAGAAGGTGCTCGCCAAATATGCGGCCGACGTGCGCGCCGCGCTCGACAAGATCGTCGAGATGAAGCCCGAGGAAGTGGCGAAGGGCACCGTCTGACGACAACGGGCGCCGCGCATGCGTGCCGCGCCCGTCATCGCGTCACCTCCCCGCGATTACCGCGCTCCGATCATCTCTTCGGGGCGCACCCACGCGTCGAATTCCGCCTCGGTCAGGTAGCCGAGCGCGAGCGCGGCGGCCTTCAGCGTCGTGCCTTCCTTGTGCGCCTTCTTCGCGATCTGCGCGGCCTTGTCGTAGCCGATGTGCGGATTGAGCGCCGTCACGAGCATCAGCGATTCGTTCAGCAGCAGGTCGATGCGCGCGCGGTTCGGCTCGATGCCCACCGCGCAGTGGTCGTTGAAGCTCTGCGCGCCGTCGGCGAGCAGCCGCACCGACTGCAGCAAGTTGTGCGCGATCATCGGCCGGAACACGTTCAGCTCGAAATTGCCGCTGGCGCCGCCGACGTTGACCGCGACGTCGTTGCCGAACACCTGGCAGCACAGCATCGTCACGGCTTCCGACTGCGTCGGGTTCACCTTGCCCGGCATGATCGAGCTGCCCGGTTCGTTTTCCGGAATCGACAGTTCGCCGAGCCCGCAGCGCGGCCCGCTCGCGAGCCAGCGGACGTCGTTGGCGATCTTCATCAGGCCGGCCGCGACCGTCTTCAGCGCGCCGTGCGCGAACACCAGCGCATCGGCAGCCGCCATCACCTCGAACTTGCTCGGTGCGGTCACGAACGGCAGCTTCGTCAGCCGGCCGATTTCGTCGGCCACGCGCACCGCGAACTCCGGATGCGCGTTCAGCCCCGTGCCGACGGCGGTGCCGCCGAGCGCGAGTTCGTACAGGTGCGGCAGCGCCGACTCGACGTGCCGGACGCCCTGGTCGAGCTGCGCGACATAGCCGGAAAACTCCTGCCCGAGCGTGAGCGGCGTCGCGTCCTGCAGGTGCGTGCGGCCGATCTTCACGATGTCGGCGAAAGCCTTCGACTTCGCGTCAAGCGTCGCGCGCAGCGTGCGCAGCGCGGGCAGCAGGTGGTTGACGATCGCGTAGGCGGCCGCGACATGCATCGCGGTCGGGAACACGTCGTTCGACGACTGGCCGCGGTTCACGTCGTCGTTCGGGTGGACCTTGCGTGCTTCGCCGCGCTCGCCGCCGAGCAACTCGCTCGCCCGGTTCGCGATCACCTCGTTGAGGTTCATGTTGGTCTGCGTGCCGGAGCCCGTCTGCCAGACCGCGAGCGGGAATTCGCGCGGATGCTTGCCCGCGATGATCTCGTCGGCCGCGTCGATGATCGCGCGCGCCTTGTCGTCGGCCAGCACGCCGAGCGACTGGTTCACGGCGGCCGCGGCGCGCTTGACGATCGCGAGCGCGCGGATCAGCTCGGGCGACTGCTTCTCTGTCGAGATCCGGAAATTCTGCAGCGAGCGTTCCGTCTGCGCGCCCCAGAGCCGGTTGGCCGGCACGGCGATCTCGCCGAACGTGTCGCGTTCCATCCGAACTGCTTCGTTCATGATGCACTCCTCTTGGGAAGGGGAAAGGCCGCGCGTGGCGCGGCGTCTGGCGTATCGTGAGGCAGTCGCGCCGCTGGCGCGGCGTCCTTGGGTCTTCAGCCGACAAGCATAGCGCCGGCCGCGATTTCGCGTCGTGCCGAGTTCAACGCGTCGGCGCGACGAGAGACGATGTCTTCCGGTGAAAGCGCCAGGCCATCAGCACGGCGACGCTCGCGAGGCCGGCCGCGAGCCCCCACCACAGGCCGCGCGCGCCGAGGCCGGCATGGAACGCCAGCCAGTAACCGGTCGGGAAACCGATGCCCCAGTAGCCGAAGGTCGCCGCGAGCATCGGGATGCGCGTGTCCCGCAGCCCGCGCAGTGCACCCGACCCGACGGTCTGCATGCCGTCGACGATCTGGAACACCGCGGCGATGCCGAGGAGCGACGCGGCCAGCGACACGGTCGCCGCGTTGGCCGGGTCGTCGAGTTGCAGATACAGGCCGACGATCGCATGCGGCGCGACGATCAGCACGAGCCCCGACAGCGACATGAACGCGACGCCGAGCCCGAGCGCGACGAAGCCCGCATGCCGCGCGGCGACCGGCTGGCCGGCGCCGACCCAGTAGCCGACCCGCACGTTGGCGGCTTGGCCGATCGCAAGCGGCACCATGAACGCGACCGACGCGACGTTCAGCGCGATCTGATGCGCGGCCAGCGACGTCGCGCCGAGCACGCCGATGGTGAGGCCCGTGGCGAGGAAGAGCGTCGATTCGACCCCGTACGTGATCGCCACCGGCCAGCCGATGCCGATCAGCTCGCCCATCACCGGCAGTTTCGGGCGGGCGGCGGTCACGAAATGACGGAACCGCTGGCGGCCGTGCAGCAGCCAGATCAGCGCGAGCGCGGTGAGCCAGATGGTGATGGTCGTCGCGACCGCCGAGCCGAGGAAACCGAGCCGCGGCAAGCCGAACGCGCCGTGGATCAGCCCATAGTTCAGCACGCCGTTGACGCCGACGCCGCCGATCGACACCCACAGGAGGCGTCGTGCGGCGCCGATCGCCGGCAGGAATGCGCGCATCAGTCCGACGCCGATCAGGCTGCCGAGCGCCGCGAACCGCAGGATGCCGGTGTATTCGCCGACATGACGCGCGAGCGTCGGCGGCTCGTGGAACATCAGCAGGATCGGTTCGGACAGCGACAGCGCGACGATCGCCGGAATCGCGAGCAGCACGGACAGCACGAAGCCGGTCCAGTAGATGTGCGGCACGCGATGTTCCGCCTGCGCGCCGCGCGCATGCGCGACGCTCACGCTGATCGACGACAGCACGCCCTGCAGCACGGTCACGATGACGAAGAAGAAGTTGGCGCCGAGGCCGCCCGCCGCGAGCGAATCGGGGCCGAGCGAGCCGAGCAGCACCGTGTCGGTGACGCTCATCGCCATCTGCGAGAGTTGTGCGATCGCGAGCGGCGCGGCGAGGCGCGCGGTATCGGCGGCATGGCTGGACAGCGACGGCGGCGCGGCGGCCGTCCGCGTGAGACCGGAATGCGACATGGAGTGAGCGCTCGCGCGGGTGCGGGCCCGCGCTGTCTGTATTTATTTTGAGAGACGGCTAGCTTACGGCTTTATTCGAACGGTGTCGAACGCGCGCGCCGATGGCCATGTCGTGGTCAGGGGGAACCGCTACGCGTCGTGAACCGCGATCCGCGTATCGCCGAACAGCACGACCTGACCCGCGCGGATCTTGCAGGTCTTGCGCAGCTCGACCACGCCGTCGACTTTCACCGCGCCGGACGCGACGAACATCTTCGCGGTGCCGCCGCTATCCGCGAGGCCGGTGATCTTGAGAAGGTTGTGCAGCTCGACGTATTCGCCGGTCAGCGTGAAATCCAGATTGGGCATGACGAAGGGAGCGCGCGTGCGCGGGAGGAATCGCCCCGCATCATACGGCACCGACGGCCGGCGCGCGAGTGCGGACGCTCGTGCAGGCCCGCGCGCCGCAGTTGTTAAGGACTGTGAGCGATTCGTCAGCAAATGAAACGGTGGGTAACAGTCTGAGAGATTCGAGAACCGGACGTGCGGCCCGCGGGTCTTTCGTCGTACCTGCTGCGCGTTGCGGCAGGGGACGCGACGGGTCGCATCGACGCGGTCCGCGCCCACAACTTCTTGAGGAGGATTGTCATGTCCAAGATTCGTTCGATGCTGATCGGTGCCGCGCTGACGGCGTTCGCCACTTCGGCCGCATTCGCGCAGACGGGTGTCGCGGCACAGGGCACCGCAGGTGCCGGCGTGCAGGCGCAGGCGCCGGCAGCAGGGGCTGGCGCAGGTGCGGGCATGCAGGGTGATGCCGGCGCGAATGCGTCGGGCAATGCGGTCGGCGGCGCAACCGACGCGGTCGGCGCGGCAGCCGACGGCGCGAAGGATACGGCGTCGTCGTCGGTCCACTCGGCCAAGAAGCACGCGAAGCATGCGGCGAAGTCGGCCAAGCATCATGCCGGCACGGCAAAGTCGAAGGTGGGCGACGAGGCGGTCGACGGCGGCGCGTCGGCCGGCGTGCAGGGCGGCGCATCGGCCTCGGGCGCCGCACAGTAAGCGGCCCTCCGACGTCGCACGACGTTCGCCCCGGACGGCGCGTCGTGACGGCGATCGATCGGCGGCCCGGTTCGCTTCGCGCGAACCGGGCCGTTCTTCATGCGTGGACGCGGGCCGTCATGGCCGGTGCTGTTCCTGGCCCGGTCCGGGCGCCGGTCGCGCGGCGGACGGCGTGAATACGCTGCGCAGCCACGCGGCAAGCCGCGCGAAAACGTCGTACGGCTCGTCGACGAAGATCTCGGGCTTCAGCAGCCGCAGGTATTCCATGATCTGCTGCGCCTCCTGTTTCTGGAACGAACCGTGCGCGAGCCCGAGTCGCAGCAGGCCGCGCAGTTCGCCGAGCTTGTCGCGCGCGGCGCTGCCGACGCTCATCTCGCACGCGAGCTTCGCCTCGTAGACGCGCTGGCGCAGCGATTCCGCAAGCCGCCATGCGGGCGTCTGCATCATTTCCTCGAGCGCCTGGATGTCGTGCACCGCGCTCTTGATCTGCGCGGCGAGCGGATCGACGAGCGACGCGTCGCCCTGTGCTTCGGCGACGATCGCCTTGGCCCAGTCGCGGCACGCCTTCGCGAGCTCGTCGGGGGTCCATTCGGAGCGCGACGCGAAGCCGAAGCCGAATTCGCCGGCCTGCCGCATCAGGATCGCGACGACGTCCGGAAATTCCTTGTCGAGCGTGCGCTTCGCCCATGCGTACTGGCCGCCCTCGAGCATCCGCTGCACGGCATGCTCGGTCAGCGGCACCATGTTGTCGAGCAGCTTGGCGCGCAGGAAATCCTCGAACGACGGCGTCGCGAACTGCGGGTCGAGTTTCAGCGACACGCGCACGAATGCGTCGTAGTCCTTGCGCAGGGACGCAAGCGTGTCGTCCTTGAGGGAAAGGGTGATCTGGCCCATGAATCGTCTCGATGGCGGCCCGCGCGGCCGGCGGCCGACACCGCGCACCGGTGCGGGCGCAGCGTCGACGGACCGGTTCGCGCCGAGGCCGATGGCGGGTCTTCCTACCCGATATCGGCGCGCCAGGCGAAAACTTGAGCGCGGCCGGCGACGTTCGCTCAGGCCGACAGCCAGTGCGGCATCACGATCCCTTGCCAGAAGAAGAACACCGCGAGCCCGACCGCGATCGTCACGAGCGGCCGGCGTGTCGTCGCCGATACCAGCACGGCGGCGAGCGCGCCGACGAGCTGCGGATTGCGCCAGGTCAGTTCGGCCGTGCCGCCGTGCGGCGAGACGGTCATCGGCACGATGATCGCGGTCAGCACGGTGACGGGCACGAAGCCGAGCGCGGTCCGCACGAGCGGCGGGAAGGTCAGCCGCTCGCCGAACAGGAACAGCGTCGTCCGGATCGCATAGGTGATCACGGCCATCCCGAGGATCAGCAGCGCGTAGCTCACGATGCGGTCTCCGTGTGTGAGGCGGTGCGCGAACGCTCGTGCCGCAGTGTCAGCGCGACGCCGACCGCGACGCCGGCGGCGACCGCGCCCAGCAGCCCGAGCTTGTACGGCCAGCCCTGCCAGAAGTACGCGAGCGTACCGGCCGTCGCGGCGGCCGCGAAATAGCGCAGCGTGCCGAGTTGCGGAACGACGATCGCGATGAAGGTCGCCGCCATCGCGAAATCGAGGCCGAGCGACTGGAGGCCCGGGAAGGCCGCGCCGAAACCGATGCCCGCGAGCGTCCAGACCTGCCAGTTCAGGTACATCGCGAGGCCCGAGCCGAAGAAGTAGTGGGGGCCGATCGCACCGGGCGGGAAGTGCCGGTAGTGCGCGTAGGCGACCGCGAACACCTCGTCGGTCATCAGCGCGCCGAGCGTCGCGCGCCAGCGCAGCGGCAGGTGCGCGACGTACGGGGCGAGCGTCGCGCTGTACAGCAGGTGACGCAGGTTCACGATCAGCGTCGTCGCGAGCACGACGACGAAGCTCGCGCTGCCGGCGATCAGGCCGAGCGCGATGAATTGCGCTGAGCCCGCGAACACCGCAAGCGACATCAACGCGCCGTGCCATGCGGCGAGCGGGCCGCCGCCGACCAGCGTGCCGAAGATCACGCCGAACGGCGCCGCGCCGATCATCATCGGGATCGTGTCGCGTGCGCCGTCGAGCCATTCGTTGAGCGGGCGGCGGGGCGGGG
Organism: Burkholderia sp. BCC1638; assembly: GCF_902833195.1. Lineage (NCBI taxonomy): Bacteria > Pseudomonadati > Pseudomonadota > Betaproteobacteria > Burkholderiales > Burkholderiaceae > Burkholderia > Burkholderia sp. BCC1638. The sequence goes on along the minus strand of NZ_CADFEC010000004.1, from coordinate 73,708 downwards.
ATGAAGGTGTGGGTGCAGGTTTCACAGGGCGCGTCTCCATGCAATGCAGGATAGCGGTGCGCTGCTCGTGGCGGCTTGTACGTTCTTGCGCACGCGGCGCCGGCGGCGCAATCTGCGTGCCGGTTGCCGCGTATCGTCGAATGCAGGATGGGCGTGTGCGCGTCAGCGCGCCTGCCAGCGTCCGGGCGGCACGCCGAACATCCGCTTGAAATGCCGGGAGAAGTGACTCTGGTCGACGAAGCCGCTGGCCGCGGCGACGTCGGCGATCGACACGCCCGCGCGCAACGGCGCAAGCGCGCGCTGCAGCCGCAGCTGGTTGCGCCACGCATGCGGCGGCATCCCGATCGTCCGGGTGAACAGGCGCGCTGCGTGGAACGGCGACAGGCCGGCGGCCTGCGCGACGTCGTCGAGCGTGACCGTGCACGTGAGATCGGCGGCGAGCCTCTCGCGCATCGCGTCGACGCGCGGCTCGTCGGCCGCGAGCGCCGCCGGCTGAAGCCGCGCGTCGGCATGGCGCGCGATCAGTGTCGACAATGCATCGAGCATCGCCGTTTCGGCGGCGAGCGGATCGTAGGCGCACGGTGCCGCGGCGGCCGGAACGTCGGCGGCCGGCTGCTCGTGCGGATGGAACGGCGGCATGCACTCGCTGCCTGCCTCCATCATCCGGTGGGCCAGCGCGAGCCGTGCCGCGAGATCGGCGTCGCGGATCACGTCGGACGGGAACCATGGCGCATCCTGCGGGCGCCCCGCGATCGCGCTCGCGAGCGCGCGAATGTAGTCGACCGGCACGTAGCTCACGCGATAGCACCAGCCTTCGTCCGTCGCGCGCGAGCCCGTGTGCACCTCGCCGGGATTGATCACGGGCACGGTGCCCGTTTCGGCGACATGGCCGCTGCCGCGACAGGTGTAGCGCTCCGCGCCCTCGAGGATCACGGGAATCGTGTACGCGTCGTGCCAGTGCGGCGCGAACGTATGGTCGCGATAGGTCGCCGTGAGCAGGTCCGCATCCGGCAGCAGCGGCGTGCGCCAGTAACGTGCGGAGTCCGGAAGAAGGCGGGGGGCGGACATGGTCGGGCGCGAGGGCGGTCGAATCGACAGTGTATCGCTCGAGCGCCCGGCCGGCGCGGGCTTACTTGACCGGAATCGTCGTGCCGGCCGGCATCGGCACCGCGGTCACGGCGTTCTTCGGACTGCCGCTGACGATGCGGTCGCTGTAGGTCAGGTAGACGAGCGTGTTGCGCTTCTTGTCGACCACGCGCACGACATGCAGCGTCTTGAAGATGAACGACATCCGCTCGCTGAACACGTCGGTCTGCTGCTTGAGCGGCTCCTTGAAGCTGAGCGGACCGACTTGCCGGCACGCGATCGACGCTTCGCTCGGATCCTCGGCGACGCCGAGCGTGCCCTTGATCCCGCCGGTGCGCGCCCGCGACACGTAGCAGGTGACGCCCGTCACGAGCGGATCGTCATACGCTTCGACGACCACGCGGTCGGAGCCCGTCACGCGGAAATGAGTGTTGACGCTGCCGACTTCCTCCGCGTGCGCGAGCGGCGCGGCGGCAAGGGCGGAGAGCAGAAGGGCGAACGGCGCAGCGGAAAGGAGGCGGTGCTTCATCGATGGAACCGGATGCGAATGCGGGACAGAAACTCTAGCATGCGCGGCGGTGACCGACGGGCGCCGGAAAAACAAAAGGCCCGTCGAATGACGGGCCTTTTGCTGTCTGGCTCCCCGACCTGGGCTCGAACCAGGGACCTACGGATTAACAGTCCGGCGCTCTACCGACTGAGCTATCGGGGAATAAATCGGTACATCTGCGTGCTTGTTTGGTGGCCAACAAAAAACCCGTCCACCTTCAACGGGCTCTTGCGTTTTTGGCTCCCCGACCTGGGCTCGAACCAGGGACCTACGGATTAACAGTCCGGCGCTCTACCGACTGAGCTATCGGGGAACAAACAACAACAGCAGAGAAACGAGATTGTATGGAGCGTTCGCTAACCTGTCAACACTTTTGAGCGGCGACGTGCAAAATATTTTGCGGCGCCGCTGCGCGATCAGCGTTCGAGCAGGTGCAGCTTTTCCTGCACGTCCTTCCACTCGTCCGCGTCGGCCGGTGCCGGCTTCGTCTTCGTGATGGACGGCCAGTTCTTCGCCAGCTCGGCGTTCAGCTCGGTGAACTGCTGCTGGTCGCCCGGAACGTCTTCTTCGGCATAGATCGCATTGGTCGGGCACTCGGCGACGCACACGGCGCAGTCGATGCACTCGTCCGGATCGATGGCGAGAAAGTTGGGACCTTCACGGAAGCAATCCACCGGGCACACATCCACGCAATCCGTGTATTTGCACTTGATGCAGCCTTCGGTCACAACGTGAGTCATTAAAACGCTCCTGCTTGGCGGTATATATGGGGTGGCGTTTGCGCCAAAAGCGGCATTGTAACTGAAGCGCAAAACCCGCATGGCGTGGTCGGCTTTCCGGCTTATATCGTTTCGTGATTAGTTTATGGGGCCGACCGTGGGCGCGGTGCGTGCGGCCGGCTGCACGACGCGGTGGGCAAGGGGGAGGCGGTTTCACGATGGTCGGGCCCGCATTCGGGTAACATGGCCGGCAGACCGGGCGGCGCGCGGTGCGCCGGGGCCCTGTCACGATATTGGCGGTGCCGTAATCATGATCATCACTTCGCTGCTCGACACGGATCTCTACAAATTCACGATGATGCAGGTCGTCCTGCATCACTTTCCTGCCGCAAACGTCGAGTACCGGTTCCGGTGTCGCACGCCCGGCGTCGATCTCGTCCCGTACATCGACGAGATCCGCGACGAGGTGCGCGGCCTGTGTTCGCTGCGCTTCACCGACGACGAACTCGACTACCTGCGGCGCATGCGCTTCATCAAGAGCGACTTCGTCGACTTCCTCGCGCTGTTCCACCTGAACGAGAAATACATCTCGATCACGCCTTCGCCGAAGGGCAACGGCGAGATCGACATCGTGATCGAGGGGCCGTGGCTGCACACGATCCTGTTCGAGATCCCGGCGCTCGCGATCGTCAACGAGGTCTATTTCCGCAATACGCAGCGCGAGCCCGACTATCGCGAAGGCCGCGAACGGCTGCGCGAGAAGATCAAGCTGCTCGGCGCGAAGCCCGAGTTCGCCGACTGCAAGATCGCCGACTACGGCACGCGCCGGCGCTTTTCGAAGGTGTGGCACGAGGAGGTCGCGCTGACGCTGCGCGACGGGCTCGGGCCGCAGTTCGCGGGCACGAGCAATGTGTTCTACGCGATGAAGCACGGCCTGACGCCGCTCGGCACGATGGCCCACGAATACCTGCAGGCCTGCCAGGCGCTCGGCCCGCGGCTGCGCGATTCGCAGACCTACGGTTTCGAGATGTGGGCGAAGGAGTATCGCGGCGACCTCGGGATCGCGCTGTCGGACGTCTACGGGATGGACGCGTTCCTGAACGACTTCGACATGTACTTCTGCAAGCTGTTCGACGGCGCGCGCCACGATTCGGGCGATCCGTTCGAATGGGGCGAGCGCATGCTGCGCCACTACGAGGCGAACCGCTGCGATCCGCGCACCAAGGTGCTCGTGTTCTCCGACGCGCTGGACATCCCGAAGGTCATGCAGCTGTACGAACGGTTCCGCAACCGCTGCAAGCTCGCGTTCGGCGTCGGCACCAATCTCACGAACGATCTCGGCTACGTGCCGCTGCAGATCGTGATCAAGATGGTCCGCTGCAACGGACAGCCGGTCGCGAAGCTGTCGGATTCGCCGGGCAAGAGCATGTGCGACGACAAGGCGTATCTCGCGTACCTGCGCCAGGTGTTCGGCATCGCGCAGCCGGTCGACGAGGACGCATCGCAGTAAGCGTCGGCCAAGCGGCCAGGTGCGTCGCGGCGAGGGCGGCCGGTATAATCCGACGGTATTGCACGCCAACGTCACGAGGACCGTTCATGGACACTTCCGCTGCCCGTCGCCAGATCCTCGCACGCATTCGCGCGGCGCAAGGACGCGCGCCCGAACCCGATGCAGCGGAGCGCGACGGCGTCGCCGACTATCTCGCCCGCCATCCCGAGGGGCCGCGCCCGCCGATGCCGGCCGACCTCGTCGCCGCATTCGTCGACGAAGCGGCTCGCCTGTCGACGACGGTCGACGAAGTCGCGACACTGGCCGACGCGCCGGCCGCCGCCGCCCGCTATCTTTCCGCTCACGGCCTGCCGATGCAGGCCGTCGCGTGGCGCACGCTGGCCGAGCTCGACTGGGCCGGCGCGGGCTTGTCGGTCGAATGCCGAAAACCGCGCGACGGCGATCTCGTCGGCCTCACCGGCTGCTTCTGCGCAACCGCCGAAACCGGGTCGCTGGTGCTGCTGTCCGGCCCCGACACTTATGCGTCGGCCGGGCTGCTGCCGGAGACGCACATCGCGATCGTGCCGGCGTCGCGGATCGTCGCGGGCCATGAAGACGCATTCGCGCTGATTCGCGCGGAGCGCGGCGAATTGCCGCGTGCGGTCAATTTCGTATCGGGCCCGTCGCGCACGGGCGATATCGAGCAGACCATCGTGCTGGGCGCGCACGGCCCGTACCGCGTTCACGCGATCGTCGTACGCGGCGCATGATGCGCGCGCCTGATCCATCCTCACTCGACTCACACGCACAAGGAAGTTCTGCATGAAACGACATGCCGCCTGGGCGGGCATGGCGTCGGGAGCAGCGCTTGGCGCCGTTCCCGCCCTTGCATCGGCCGCCACGCTCGACGGTGCCACGCTGTCCGCACTCTGGGGCATCCCGTTCGCCGGGATCCTGCTGTCCATCGCGGTGTTCCCGCTCGTCGCGCCGGTGTTCTGGCATCACCACTTCGGCAAGATCGCCGCGGCGTGGGCGATCGTGTTCCTGGTTCCGTTCGCCGCCGCGTTCGGTGCGGGCACGGCATTCGGTACGCTCGTGCACGCGCTGCTCGAGGAGTACATTCCGTTCATCGTGCTGTTGACGGCGCTCTATACGGTCGCCGGCGGCATTTGCGTCAACGGCAACCTGCACGGCACACCGAAGCTGAACACCGCGATCCTCGCGCTCGGCACGCTGCTCGCGAGCGTGATGGGCACGACGGGCGCCGCGATGCTGCTGATCCGGCCGCTGCTGCGCGCGAACGATAACCGCAAGCACGTCGTGCACGTCGTGATCTTCTTCATCTTCCTCGTCGCGAACGCAGGCGGCTCGCTGTCGCCGCTCGGCGATCCGCCGCTGTTCCTCGGCTTCCTGAATGGCGTGAGCTTCTTCTGGACGACCACGCATCTCGCACTGCCGATGCTGTTCATCTGCGCGGTGCTGCTGACACTTTTCTTCGTGCTCGACACGTACTTCTACCGGAAGGCCGGCGAGGAGCGGCCGGCCGCACTCGACCCGACGCCCGACGGCGGCGCGCTGTCGATCGACGGCAAGGTCAACTTCGTGTTGCTCGCGGCCGTGATCGGCCTCGTGCTGATGAGCGGCGTCTGGAAGCCGGGCATCTCGTTCGACGTGTGGGGCACGCACGTCGCGCTGCAGAATCTCGTGCGCGACGTCGCGCTGGTCGTCGTGGCACTCGCGTCGCTCGCGCTGACGCCGCGCTCGGCGCGCGAAGGCAACGCGTTCAACTGGGCGCCGATCGAGGAGGTCGCGAAGCTGTTCGCGGGGATCTTCGTGACGATCGCGCCGGTGATCGTGATCCTGCGCGCGGGTGCGGACGGCGCGTTCGCCCAGATCGTCCATCTCGTCACGGGGCCCGACGGCAAGCCGATCGACGCGATGTATTTCTGGGCAACCGGCCTGCTGTCGTCGTTCCTCGACAACGCGCCGACCTACCTCGTGTTCTTCAACCTCGCGGGCGGCGATGCGCAAGCGCTGATGACGGCCGGCGCGACGACGCTCGCCGCGATTTCGGCGGGGGCGGTGTTCATGGGCGCGAACAGCTACATCGGCAATGCGCCGAACTTCATGGTGAAGGCGATCGCGGAATCGCGCGGCGTGAAGATGCCGAGCTTCTTCGCGTATCTGGGCTGGGCGCTCGTGATCCTGGTACCCGTATTCCTGCTGACGTCGTGGATCTTCTTCCCGGCGTAGGCTGACGATTTTCAACCAAGCGCGGACGGCTCCGGCGGCGCACGATGTGCCGCGTGCCGGCCGCGGCATGCGGAGATGGCGATGCAGAAGATCCTGGTCGCACGTCCGATCTTTCCGGACGTGATCGAACGGCTCGAGCAGTATTTCGAAGTCGACTGGAACAATGGCGACGCGCTCGCCCCCGACGCGCTCGCCGCGCGCCTCGCTGACAAGGACGGCGCGCTGACGGCGGGCGACCCGGTCGGCGCGGCCGCGCTCGCGGCGGCGCCGCGCCTGCGCGTCGTGTCGAACATGGCGGTCGGCTACAACAATTTCGACATGGCCGCGTTCAATGCTGCGAACGTGCTCGGCACCAACACGCCCGATGTGCTGAACGAATCGACCGCGGATTTCGGCTGGGCGTTGATGATGGCCGCCGCGCGGCGGATCGCCGAATCCGAGCACTGGTTGCGCGCCGGACACTGGCAGAAGTGGGCGTATGACGGTTTCCTCGGCAGCGACATTTACGGCTCGACGCTCGGCGTCATCGGGATGGGGCGCATCGGTCAGGCACTCGCACGGCGCGCGCGCGGCTTCGGGATGGAGGTGATTTATCACAACCGGTCGCGGGTCGCGCCCGAGATCGAGGCCGAGCTGAATGCCGAATACGTGTCGAAGGACGACTTGCTGGCGCGCGCCGATCACATCGTGCTCGTGCTGCCGTACACGAAGGAGAACCATCACACGATCGGCGCGGCCGAGCTCGCGAAGATGAAACCCACCGCGACGCTGACCAACATCGCGCGCGGCGGCATCGTCGACGACGCGGCGCTGGCCGCCGCACTGCGCGACAGGACGATCGCCGCGGCAGGCCTCGACGTCTATGAAGGCGAACCGAGCGTGCACCCGGCGCTGCTCGAGGTGCCGAACGTCGTGCTGACGCCACACATCGCGAGCGCGACCGAGAAGACGCGCCGCGCGATGGCGAACCTCGCGGCCGACAACCTGATCGCCGCGCTGGGCGAAGGGCCGCGCGCGGGGCAGCCGCCGAACCCGATCAACCCTGACGTGATCGGGAAGCCGCGCGCATGACGACGATGTTGTTGCTGGCGACGGTCATCGTGCTGGCCGTCGCGCTCGCGGTGGCGATCGTCGCGATCGTGCGCGGCGGTGGCCGCCACGACGATGCGGCCGTGCTCGGCGACCGGATCGAGGACGCCGCGCACGCGCAGGCGCTCGCGGTCGAGCGGCTCGAGCGCGAGCTGCGTGGCGAGATCGTCGAGAACGCGCGCGGCTCGCGCACCGAGCTGGCTGGCAGTTTCTCGCAGCTTCAGCAGACGCTCGCGACACAGCTCACGAGTATCGCGACCGTGCAGAACAATCAGATCGAGGGGTTCGCGCAACAGTTGGGCAAGCTCGTCGCGGGCAACGCGCAGCAGTTCGATGCGATGCGCGAGAGCGTGCAGCGTCAGGCGCAGCAGGCGCGCGAAGAGCAGACGGTCGCGCTGCGGCTGTTCGGCGACACGCTGAACCGGCAGCTCACGCAACTGACCGAGGCCAACGATCGCCGGATCGGCGAAGTGCGTGCGACGCTCGAGCAGCGGCTGAAGGAAATCGAGACGAACAATGCGGCGAAGCTCGAGGAGATGCGCCGCACCGTCGACGAGAAGCTGCATGCGACGCTCGAACAACGGCTCGGCGAATCGTTCAAGCTCGTGTCGGACCGGCTCGAGCAGGTCCACCGCGGGCTCGGCGAGATGCAGACGCTCGCGGCCGGCGTTGGAGACCTCAAGAAGGTGCTGACGAACGTGAAGACGCGCGGCACCTGGGGCGAGGTGCAGCTCGAGGCCTTGCTCGAGCAGATGCTTACGCCCGACCAGTATGCGAAGAACGTCGCGACGGTGCCGAAGAGCAGCGAACGCGTCGAGTTCGCGATCCGGCTGCCGGGGCGCGATGCCGGCACGCGCGACGCGCCGCCGGTGTGGCTGCCGATCGACGCGAAATTCCCGCGCGAGGACTACGAGCGGCTGATCGACGCGCAGGAGCGCGCCGATTCCGTGGCGGTCGAGGACGCGGCCCGTGCGCTCGAGGCGCGCGTGCGGATGGAAGCGCGCACGATTGCGGAGAAGTACGTCGCACCGCCGCATACGACCGATTTCGCGCTGCTGTTCCTGCCGACCGAGGGGCTCTACGCGGAGATCCTGCGCCGCCCGGGGCTGACCGACCTGCTGCAGCGCGACTATCGTGTCACGGTGGCCGGCCCGACCACGCTGACCGCGCTGCTGAACAGCCTGCAGATGGGTTTCCGCACGCTCGCGATCGAGCAGCGCTCGAGCGAAGTGTGGCAGGTGCTCGGTGCGGTGAAGACCGAATTCGGCAAGTTCGGCGATGTGCTCGCGCGCACGAAGGCGCAGCTCGAAACGGTCACGCGCTCGATCGAGGCCGCCGAGCAGCGCACCCGCGTGATGAACCGCAAGCTGAAGCAGGTCGAGGCGTTGCCGGGCGAGACGGCGGCCGGGCTGCTCGGCGCGGAAGCCGCCGACGGCGCCGATGCGGACGATGCATGACGCATCACGTGTACAGCCGAAGCCGGCTGGAACGAAAAACGGGCGCCGTGGCGCCCGTTTTCCTTTGCAGCACCGACCGGCGTGGCCGGCCCGCGTTCAACGTGCGGCGAGCGCGTTCAGCGCATCCCCGGTGACGCGCACGATGCGCCATTCCGGCAGCACGGTCGCGCCCATCTTTTCGTAGAAGTCGATCGCCGGCTGGTTCCAGTCCAGCACCGACCATTCGAAGCGAGCACAGCGGCGCTCGACTGCGAGTGCCGCGAGGTGCTGCAGCATCGCGGTGCCGAGGCCCGTGCCGCGCTGCGACGGCTGCACGTACAGATCCTCGAGATACAGGCCGCGACGGCCGAGGAACGTCGAATAGTTGTGAAAGAACAGCGCATACGCGACGATCGCGCCGTCGCGCTCGGCCACCAGCGCTTCGGCGGCGGGGCGCTCGCCGAACAGCGCGTCGGCCAGATCGGCGTCGCTCGCGACGAACAGGTGCGCAAGCTTCTCGAACTCGGCCAGCTCGCGCATCAGCGCGAGAATCGCACCGACGTCGCGCGTTTCGGCCGTGCGGATCAGCGGCGTGCCGCTCACGCTTCCTCCGGCGGATCGGACAGCACGATCTCGATGCCGCCGAAGCGCGACGCGACCCAGTTGTACGCGTGGCAGGCGATCCACAGCAGCACGAAACCGAGGATCGCGTTCAGCAGCAGCGCGCTCAGGATCGTGCTCAGTTCGACCATCCCGTAGCGGATGTACGCGACCAGGATGCCGAGCAGCACGATCGGCACGCTGAACGTCAGATAGACGAGGATCAGCGCCTTCGCGGTCTGCCCCGCGGCGATCGACGAGATTTGTTTCTTCATGTGCGGATTGCCCCCGTAGAGATATACCGATTGGAATTCAGATCAAGCCGTCGAGCGGCAGGATGTCGACCGGGGCGCCCGCGTCGACTGCCGCGGAATCGTGGCCCAGGACGATGAAACAGTTGGCGGCCGCGAGGCCGCTCAGCGATGCGGAACTCTGCGAGCCGGCCGGTGCGACGTGCCACTGGCCGTCGGCGTCGCGCGTCGCGACGGCGCGCAGGTATTCGGTACGACCCGGGTGCTTTTTCAGCGCCTGCGTGCTGCGTGCCGTGTACATCGCCGGCGGTGGCGCATGCGCGCCGGCCAGCGTCAGCAGCGCGGGGCGCACGATCGCGTAGAACGTCACGGCGGACGCGACCGGATTGCCGGGCAGCCCGAAGAACAGCACGTGGCCGGCGCCGTCGGCCGCAGGCGCGAGCGTGCCGCACGCGAGCGGCCGGCCGGGCCGCAGCGCGAGGCTCGCGAAGGTCACGTCGCCGAGCCGCGCCATCACGTCGCGCGTGAAATCGGCTTCGCCGACCGACACGCCGCCCGACGTGATCACCGCGTCGGCCTGTGCGGCGGCGGCCTCGCGCAGCGCGCGTTCGAGCGCCACGGGATCGTCGCGGACGATCCCGAGATCGAGCGCGTCGATGTGCAGCCTTTCGAGCATCGCGACCAGCATCCCGCGATTGCTGTCGTACAGCGTGCCGCGATCGAGCGGCTCGCCGGGTTCGCGCAGTTCGTCGCCGGTCGAGAACACGGCGACGCGCACGCGGCGGCGCACCGTGACTTCGTGCAACCCGAGCGATGCGAGCAAGCCGAGATCGGACGGGCGGAGGATGCGCCCGGCGGCAAGCGCGCAGGCGCCGCGGGCGAGATCCTCGCCGGCCCTGCGGCAGTTTGCGCCGCGCGTGACGTCGTGCGCGGCGAAGCGGATGACGTCGCCGTCGACGCGCACGCGTTCCTGCGGAATGACCGTGTCGCATCCGGCTGGCATCGGCGCGCCGGTCATGATGCGGATGCACGCACCGGGCGCCACGACTCCGTCGAACGGATGGCCGGCGAACGCCGTGCCGGCGACCGTCAACGCGATGTCGGCGGCCGATGCAGGCCCGTGTGCGCTGCCGTCGAATGCATAGCCGTCCATCGCCGAGTTGTCGTACGCGGGAATGTCGAACGGCGCATTCACGTCGGCCGCGAGCACGCGGTCGAGGGCGTCATGCAGCGGCACTGTGTCGCACGCGTCGACCGGCATCGCGAATCGGCACGCGAGCGCCTGCGCGTCGGCGAGCGACAACGGGGCAGCGGAATCGGGTGCGGTTCGGGAGGCGGGCGAGGATTGCGTGATCATCAGTCTGACTGCGCCGCAAGGCGTATCGGGTTCGTGGCCGGTGGCGCGCGGAGGGCGCCGGAGCGCGAAGGCGCATGCGGCGGGCGGGAACGGATGCCGGGGCCGTCAGCGGCGGGCAAGCGCGGCAAGTTCCTGCCAGGAGTTGGCATTGTAAAACGCACGCTCGTCGCAGAACTCGACTTCGACCGTCTTGTGGCGTGCGTACCACGCACGCACCTTGCGCTCGCCGGCCGCGAGCCTGACCGCGAGGTCGTCGGCGAGCGACGTGCGCAGCAGCGCGAAGGTCGGCTGCGGCGAACGTGCCTGTTGCGCGTCGACGGTCACCGCCATCGCGATGTCGGCCTGCTGCGCATCGAGCGCCGCATGCAGCCGCGCGACGAGGTCGGTCGGCAAATAGGGCGTATCGCACGGCGAGCACGCGACGAGCGGTGCGCGCGCCGCGCGCATGCCGGCGAGCAGACCCGCGAGCGGGCCGGGGAAATCGGGTGTTTCGTCCGGCACGATGCGCGCGTCGAACGGCGCACCGAGCTCGGCATAGCGATCGATGTTGCGATTCGCGCTGATCAGCGTCTCGTCGACCTGTGGCGAGAGCCGGCGCAGCACGTGTAGCGCAAGCGGCGTACCGTCGAGGAGTTGCAGACCCTTGTCGGCGCCGTCCATGCGCGTCGCGCGGCCGCCCGCGAGCAGCAGGCCGGTGACGGAAGGCGAGGCGGAAGCGGACATCGCGGGAAATCGAGGCGGCGGGCGCGCGTCAGCCGCCGATGTACGACATTTCTACGCGCTTGCCGGCATCGTGGGGCGCCGCGTCGGCGGCCGCGCTGCCGCGCAGTTGCGAATAGCGGTCGGTGCGGGCCTGCCAGATGCGGGCGATCGCGGTCGCGATCTCGGCGTCGCTGGCGCCGCCGCGCACGAGGGCGCGCAGGTCATGGCCGGTCGACGCGAACAGGCACAGATACAGCTTGCCCTCGGTCGACAACCGCGCGCGCGTGCAGTCGCCGCAAAATGCTTGTGTGACGCTCGAGATCACGCCGATTTCGCCGCTGCCGTCGGCATAGCCCCAGCGCTGCGCGGTTTCCGCCGCCGTGTGCGGCTCGAGCGGCACGAGCGGGAACTGTTCGGCGATCCGTGCGACGACGTCCGCGGACGGCAGCACTTCGGTCATGTTCCAGCCGTTCGACGTGCCGACGTCCATGTATTCGATGAAACGCAGGATCACGCCGGTGCCGCGGAAGCGCTCGGCCATCGGCAGGATCTCGCTGTCGTTGGTGCCGCGCTTCACGACCATGTTGACCTTGACCGGCGCGAGGCCCGCGGCCTGCGCGGCGAAGATGCCGTCGAGCACGTCGGCGCTCGCGAAGTCGGCGTCGTTCATGCGCTTGAACAACTTATCGTCGAGCGCGTCGAGGCTGACCGTCACGCGCGTGAGGCCGGCATCCTTCAGCGCGCGCGCCTTGCGCGCGAGCAGCGAGCCATTGGTCGTCAGCGTCAGGTCGAGCGGGCGGCCGTCATGGGTCGTCAGGCGCGCGAGGCGCTCGATCAAGAATTCGAGGTTCTTGCGCAGCAGCGGTTCGCCGCCGGTGATCCGGATCTTTTCGACGCCGTGTGCGACGAACAGCCGCGCCACGCGCTCGATTTCTTCGTGCGTGAGCAGCGCGCTGTGCGGCAGGAACGGGTAGTTCTTGTCGAACACGTCTCGCGGCATGCAGTACACGCAACGGAAGTTGCAGCGGTCCGTCACCGAGATGCGCAGGTCGCGCAGCGGCCTGGCGAGCGTGTCGGCCAAGGCGCCGTCAGGGGTATGCGCGACGCCGGAGATATCCGGCATCCCGCTGACGTCGGCGAGAGGAATGATGCGTCGGGACATGTTGAAAGAAGTGCGAGCCAAGCTTCTATTCTAGCCGGAAGCGGCTGGCCGGGCCGGTGGGCGGAAACCCGCAGCGCGGAAATGGAAAAGCCCGCCGGAGGCGGGCTTTTCCTGGTCGGGCGATGCGCCGCTTAATGTTGCGACGTTTCGACCTGCTGCATCGGGGTCGTGTCGACCGGCGGCAGCGCCTTGCGCTCGCGCGGAACGCGGACTGCGCGCGGCAGGCTAGACGCGGCTTCCTGAGCAGCGCGGAACTTGTCGGCGTCGGTGTTCACCCACACAAGACCGGCTTGTTCCAGCACGACATCGAGGCTCGCCGACGCTGGCGCAGCGGCCGTTTGCACGGGCGCCGGTGCCGGCGCGGCGACGGCTTCGACCGGCGCAGTTTCGACGCGAGCCGGTTCGACGGCGGCCGGAGCTGCTTCGGCTGCGACGACCGGTGCCGGTGCGGCCTGCTCGACGGGCGCGGACTGCGGCGCTTCGGCGGCAGCCGGCGCGGCCGGCACTTCGAACGCATCGGTCGGCGAAACCGCGACCGGAGCCGGGGCGGCTTCCGGAGCAGCGGCCGGCGTGACCGGTGCCGCTTCGGCTGCCGGTGCGACGACGGCCGGCTCGAGCGGCTCGACCGGCGTCGCTTCGACGCGAACCGGTGCCGGTTGCGGCTCGGCTGCGACCGGTGCCGCCGCTTCGGCAACGACTGCGCCTGCTGCGGCGACGGCTGCCACCGCGACCGGTGCGGCCGTATGAGCCGGCTCGACCGCGCTCGGGGTTTCCGTCGTCACGGCCTGCACGGCGGCTTCGCCGTCCGCGCCTTGCTCGGCGTGGTCGACGACTGCGCCTTCGTCCTCGCGCTCGCGACGACCGCCACGGCGACCGCGGCGGCGGCGGCGACGTTCCTCGCCGTCACGTGCGCCGGCTTCCGCGTCGGCTGCGACATCGGCGCCCGGCAGGGCGACGGCTGCAGTCTGGTCGGCTGCCGCTTCCGGATGGTTCTCGCCACGGGTGACGGTTTCGAGCGTCGCCGCGTGTTGCGTCGGCTTGCGGCGCTCTCCGCGCTCGCGACGTTCGCCGCGTTCCTGGCGCTCGCCGCGGCCGGCTGCCTCGACGGCTTCCGGCTGCTCGGTGCGCTCGCGCGGTTCGCGGTTCTCGCGCGGTTCACGGCTCTCACGCGGCTCACGCGGTTCGCGGCCTTCGCGTGGGCCACGACCCTCGCGACTTTCGCGACCCTCACGGCTTTCGCGCGGCTCACGGCCTTCACGCGGTTCGCGACCTTCGCGCGGTTCACGCGGCTCGCGCCCTTCCTTGCCTTCGCGTTCCAGGCGTTGCGACTGGCCACGGCCTGCCGCTGCCTGATCGCGACCGCCCTGAGCCTGCTGGGCGCCGCCGCGACGGTTGCGGTTGCGATCGCCGCCGCGCTGCTCGGTCTTCTCGGTCCGCTCGCGGGCCGGACGGGCTGCCTGCTCCTTGGCCGGTGCCGGTGCGACCGGCGCGGGTGCCGGAGCCGGCGACATGCCGAACAGACCCTTCAGCCAGCCGATGAAGCCGCCGCTCGCCGCGGCGACCGGGGCGGGTACCGCAACCGGTTCGACCGGGCGCTGCGGTGCCGGGCTCGGTGCCGGACGCTCGGGCGTGATGCCCTTGACCGCGGCTTCCTGCTTCGGCTTCACGTCGGCCGCACGCTTGCTGTAGCCGGTTTCCGACTCCAGTTCGCGGGCGGCTTCTTCCGCCATCTTCCAGGACGCACGCGGATCGTCGAGGCGCGCGTCGTCATGGCGCAGGCGCTCGAGCTTGTAGTGCGGCGTATCGAGGTGCTTGTTCGGGATCAGCACGATGCCGACCTTGAAGCGCGACTCGATCTTGTTGATTTCCTGACGCTTTTCGTTGAGCAGGAAGGCGGTCACCTCGACCGGCACCTGGCAGTGGATCGCCGCGGTGTTTTCCTTCATCGCTTCTTCCTGAATGATCCGCAGGACCTGCAGCGCGGACGATTCGGTATCGCGGATGTGGCCGGTGCCGTTACAGCGCGGGCACGTCACGTGGCTGCCTTCCGACAGGGCCGGACGCAGGCGCTGGCGCGACAGTTCCATCAGGCCGAAGCGGGAGATCTTGCCCATCTGCACGCGCGCACGGTCGTGCTTGAGCGCGTCCTTCAGGCGTTGCTCGACTTCGCGCTGGCTCTTCGCCGACTCCATGTCGATGAAGTCGATCACGATCAGGCCGCCGAGGTCGCGCAGGCGCAGCTGGCGGGCCACTTCGTCCGCCGCTTCGAGGTTCGTGCGGGTCGCCGTTTCCTCGATGTCCGCGCCTTTGGTCGCACGCGCCGAGTTGACGTCGATCGCGACGAGCGCTTCGGTGTGGTCGATCACGATCGCGCCGCCCGACGGCAGGGGCACCGTGCGCGAATACGCGGTCTCGATCTGGTGCTCGATCTGGAAGCGCGAGAAGAGCGGCACGTCGTCGTGGTAACGCTTCACCTTCGACACGTTGTCCGGCATCACGATGTCCATGAACGCACGGGCCTGATCGTAGATCTCGGTCGTGTCGATCAGGATTTCGCCGATATCGGGCTGGAAATAGTCCCGGATCGCGCGGATCACGAGGCTCGATTCCAGATAGATCAGCATCGGCTGGCCGGAATTGCCGCTTTGCGATGCCGCTTCGATCGCGCGCCACAGCTGCAGCAGGTAGTTCAGGTCCCACTGCAGTTCCTCGGCGCTGCGGCCGATGCCCGCGGTGCGGGCGATCATGCTCATGCCGTCGGGAATCTGCAGCTGCGCCATGGTTTCGCGCAGTTCCTGCCGCTCGTCGCCTTCGATCCGGCGCGATACGCCGCCGCCGCGCGGGTTGTTCGGCATCAGCACGAGGTAGCGGCCGGCGAGCGAGATGAAGGTCGTGAGGGCGGCGCCCTTGTTGCCGCGCTCCTCCTTCTCGACCTGAACGATCAGCTCCTGGCCTTCGCGCAGGGCATCTTGGATGCGCGCGGAGCGCATGTCGATGCCTTCCTTGAAGTACTGGCGGGCGACTTCCTTGAACGGCAGGAAGCCGTGGCGGTCTTCGCCGTAGTTGACGAAGCACGCTTCGAGCGACGGCTCGATGCGGGTCACGACACCTTTATAGATATTGCCCTTGCGCTGTTCGCGCCCGGCTGTCTCGATGTCGATGTCGATGAGCTTTTGCCCATCGACGATGGCGACGCGCAGCTCCTCCTGCTGCGTCGCATTGAACAGCATGCGTTTCATGAACGACTCCAGGCGGCTCTGCTGCCGGCGCCTCGCGATTGTCAGTCGCGAGGGCGGGAACGACGGCAGGCCGCGCCTTGTTGTGTTGTCACGGGCACGCTGGAGCGGGAAGGATGGCGGGGAGAATTGCCTGAAGAGGCGCTTGGGCCCGAAAGACGGGGCCGGCGGCCAAAGGGCACCTGCGAACACGGCTTCAAAGCACGGCGTCCACACACCGCACGCTGCGAAAGCGCGCTAAGCCTGAGACCGGGGCACTGCCACGGGGCGCGCGCAATGCGTCGCGCGCGCCGACGGGCGGCAGATGCTGCGGCTTGGGCCGCAGCGGGGAGTATCGAATCCAGCCCGACTTTCCCGCCTGGGGTGTACTTCCCTGGTTTGACGTCGCCAAGCCCCGCACGCTTCGCGGGGCCAAATCGGGCGCAACGCCGTATTTTCGCAACCGGCAGCCTACGGACGTACTTCACGCCGTCGGGCTGCCGATCAAATTCTTTTCAACCAACTTTCCGTTACCGCGGCGCCTTGCCGACCGAATCCGCCTGTGGGCGCGATCCTTGCCGACGGGCGGCGCCGTGCGTGCAACTTGCTGCATCTCTTTGATTAGGGGCGAGCAGCAGACCCCCGGCGCAAGTAAAATAGCGGTTTGCGCTTGCGCCTTGCCCGATTCCGTCGGGGCCGGCCTGTCAGGCCACCCTCAACGTCCGGCTGGGCAAAATTATATTCAGTATGAATGAGTTAGGCAAAATATCCCAGAATTCAGTCGCAAGCGGCCAGGTATCGATGATCCAGATCGACGAAAACTCGGCCGGTCAGCGGATCGACAACTTCCTGTTGCGCGTCTGTAAAGGCGTGCCCAAAAGCCATATTTACCGGATCCTGCGCAGCGGCGAAGTGCGCGTGAACAAGGGTCGGGTCGACGCCCAGTATCGCCTCGCGTTCGGCGACATCGTCCGCGTGCCGCCCGTGCGGGTGGCGGCGGCCGACCTCGCGCGCGCCGACACGCCGATCGTGCCGCCCGCGCAGTTCGAGGTGCTGTACGAAGACGATGCGATGCTCGTCATCAACAAGCCGGCCGGCGTCGCCGTGCACGGCGGCAGCGGCGTCGCGTTCGGCGTGATCGAGCAGATGCGCCAGGCGCGTCCGCGCGCGAAGTTCCTCGAACTCGTGCATCGGCTCGACCGCGAGACCTCCGGGATCCTGATGCTCGCGAAGAAGCGCTCGGCGCTCGTCGGCCTGCACGAGCAGATCCGCGAGAACCGGATGGACAAGCGTTACTTTGCGTGCGGACACGGAGAGTGGCAGTCCGACTGGGGCCGCCGCCGCGCGGTGAAGGCGCCGCTGTTCAAGTATTCGACCCCGGAAGGGGAGCGGCGCGTGCGCGTGCAGGACGACGGCCTGCCGTCGCACACGGTGTTCAACCTGATCGAGCGCTGGCCGGACTACGCGCTGGTCGAGGCGGAACTCAAAACGGGGCGGACCCATCAGATCCGTGTGCACCTCGCGCATCTCGGCCTGCCGATCGCCGGCGACGCCAAGTATGGCGACTTCGCACTGAACAAGGCGCTGGCGCGCGCGAACGCGCAGCCGTCGCTCAAACGGATGTTCCTGCATGCGCACCGGCTGAAGCTCGCGCATCCGCTGACCGGCGAGGCGCTGCAGTTCGACGCGCCGCTGCCGGACGAATGCCGGCGCTTCCTCGATCAACTCCGCGCTCTGCGCGATACCGCCTGACTCGCATGGCCCGACAGCAATTTGACCTGATCGTCTTCGACTGGGACGGCACGCTGATGGATTCGACTGCGCACATCGCGCACAGCATCCAGGCCGCGTGCCGCGATCTCGGCCTGCCCACGCCGTCGGACGAGGCCTCCCGCTATGTGATCGGCCTCGGCCTGCGCGATGCGCTCCAGATCACTGCACCGACCCTCGATCCGTCCGACTATCCGCGGCTGGCCGAACGTTATCGCCATCACTACCTGCTGGACGATCAGCGCATCGAACTGTTCGCCGGCGTGCGCGAACTGCTCGCGGAATTGCGCGATACGGGTTACCTGCTCGCGGTCGCGACCGGCAAGGGCCGTGTCGGACTGAACCGCGTGCTCGACCAGTCGAAGCTGACGAGCCTGTTTGATGCGACGCGCTGCGCGGACGAAACATTCTCGAAGCCGCACCCGGCGATGCTGCACGAATTGTCGCGCGAATTGGGGCAGGATCTTGCGCGTACCGTGATGATCGGCGACACCACGCACGACCTGCAAATGGCCGCCAGTGCCGGGGCCGCCGGCATCGGCGTCGCGTACGGCGCCCACACGGCCGATGCGCTGGCCGCCCTGACACCGCGCTTCGTCGCACCGGACGTCGGCGCGCTGGCGGCGTGGCTGCGGGAGCACGCATGAGCACGACGCCGGACGCCGTGCGCGTGTGCGCATCGGACGCGCTGGCCGACGGCGGCGCCGGCGTGCGGGTCGACGCGTCGCTGCGCGGCGAGCAGGCGGTCGTGTTCTTCGTGCGTTACGAAGGTCGCGCGTACGGCTACCTGAACCGCTGCGCGCACGTGCCGATGGAGCTCGACTGGGCGGAAGGGCAGTTCTTCGAGTCGTCGGGCCTGTACCTGATGTGCGCGACGCACGGCGCGATCTACGCGCCGGATACCGGCAAGTGTGTCGGCGGCCCGTGCCGCGGCGGCCGTCTGCGGCCGGTCGAAGTCGACGAGCGCGACACGCCGGACGGGCGTGCGGTATTCTGGGTGCCGGATGCCGACCTGGGGCCCGCCGCTCCGCCTCCTTCCGCCACGACCGACTGAAGACATTACTGCATGGCCGACCAACCGAACATCCCTGATTCCTCGTCCCGTCCCGACAGCCGCGAACCGAACTGGGAGCGTGCGGCGCTCGAGCGGATCGCGCTCGCGGCCGTCAAGGAACAGCGCGCGGCGCGGCGCTGGAAGATTTTCTTCCGCTTCGCGTTCCTCGGCGTATTCGTGCTGTTCGCGTTCGCGCTGATCGATTTCTCGAGCGACTCGAAGTTCTCGTCGAGCGGGCGCCACACGGCGCTCGTGACGATCGACGGCGAGATCGCGGCGGGCACCAACGCGAACGCCGACGACATCAATACGGCGCTGGATGCCGCTTTCGACGACAACGGCACGGCCGGCGTCGTGCTGCGGATCAACAGCCCGGGCGGCAGCCCGGTGCAGGCAGGGATGGTCTACGACGAGATCCGCCGGCTCCGCACGAAGTATCCGGACAAGCCGTTGTACGTCGTCGTGACCGACATGTGCGCATCGGGCGGCTATTACATTGCGTCCGCCGCCGACAAGATCTTCGTCGACAAGGCGAGTATCGTCGGCTCGATCGGCGTGCTGATGGACGGGTTCGGCTTCACGGGCCTGATGGGCAAGCTGGGCGTCGATCGCCGCCTGCACACGTCGGGCGAAAACAAGGGCTTCTACGATCCGTTCTCGCCCGAGACGCCGAAGATGGATGCCCATGCGCAGGCGCTGCTCGACCAGGTCCATGCGCAGTTCATCAAGGCCGTGAAGGATGGCCGCGGCAAGCGACTGCACGAAACGCCCGACATGTTCTCGGGTCTGTTCTGGACCGGCGAGAAGAGCGTCGAACTCGGGCTCGCCGACGGCTACGGCACGACCGACACGGTCGCGCGCGACGTGCTGAAGGCGCCGGATCTCGTCGACTACACGGTGAAGGAAAGCCTGACGAATCGCGTTGCGCGCAAGTTCGGCGCGGCGGTCGGCGGTGCCGCGATGAAGGCGCTGACCGCCGGCGGCGCGTCGTTCAGCCTGCGCTGAGCCGCAGCCGGCCGGCGCCGCGGCGAGCGCAGCGGGGTGCCCCGTGCCGCGAGGCTGTTGCCGGCGCCGATCTCAGTTCGCGAGCAACAGGAAGATGGCGGGGCGCTTGTGCAGATTCGGCGCAGGCGCCTTTTTCCAGTCGGCCACCGTACGGCTGGAGATCGTCTCGGTCTCGAGGGTCAGGTCGGCCGCGACGCAGATCTGCGTCGACGGCGCGCAGGTCGCGACGAGCGTGTCGAGCATCGCGTGGTTCCGGTACGGCGTCTCGATGAATATCTGCGTCTGGCGCGCCTTGCGCGACAACTGCTCGAGTTCGCGCAGGCGTTTCGCGCGCGCGGCCGCATCGACCGGCAGATAGCCGTTGAACGCGAAACTCTGGCCGTTCAGGCCGGATGCCATCAGCGCGAGCAGGATCGAACTCGGCCCGACGAGCGGCACGACCTTCACGCCGCGCTCGTGCGCCCGGCGGACTAGCAGCGCGCCAGGATCGGCAACGGCGGGGCAGCCGGCCTCGGATACGAGCCCGGCGTCCGCGCCCGCCAGTACCGGTGCGAGTAGCCGGTCGATCTCGCCGGCCGGCGTATTGACGTTCAGTTCCCGGATCTCGATTTCCTGGATCGGCCGCGTCGTGCCGATCTTCTTCAGGAACGCGCGGGTCGTTTTCGCGTTTTCGCCGATGTAATAGCCGAGCGTGCCGGCGCGCGCCTGCACGGCCGCGGGCAGCACGGCGGCGAGCATCGATGCGTCGCCTTCACCGAGGGTGTTCGGGACGAGATAGAGCGTGCCGGCGGTCATGCGCGGTCTCCCTGGGTGGCAAAGAGCGGATAGCCCGCGGCGCGCAGCATCCGCGTGAGCGTGATCAGCGGCAGGCCGACGAGCGCCGTCGGGTCGTTGGAGTCGATGGCATCCAGCAGCGCGATGCCGAGCCCTTCGGATTTCGCGCTGCCGGCGACGTCGTACGGCGTTTCCGCACGCAAGTATGCGTCGAGTTCGGCTTCGGGCAGCGAGCGGAAGCGCACGTGCGTGACGACGTCCTCGCTCCAGGTTTCACCCGTGCGGCTGTCGTACAAGCTGAGCGCACTGTGGAATTCGACGTCGCGGCCCTGCATCGACAGGAGCTGCGCGAGCGCGCGCTCGTGCGTGCCTGGCTTGCCGATCTGGTGGCCGTCGAACGTCGCGACCTGGTCCGACCCGATCACGAGTACGCCGTCCGGCGCGTCGATCGTCGCGGCGACCGCGCGCGCCTTCGCGCCGGCGAGGCGCAGCGCGGTCGCGGCCGGCGTTTCGCCTGCGAGCGGGGTTTCGTCGAGGTCGGGCGACATCACGTCGAACGGCACGCCGAGGCGCTCGAGGAGCGCGCGGCGGTAGCGGGAACTGGAGGCGAGAATCAGCCGCGGCGGGCGGCAAACGGTATCCGGCATGGTCGATTGGGTCGATGAGTCGTCAGGTGTGGCGCGGTGTTGCGAGGGCGCAAGCATAAGTGATTGACCGCAAAAGGTAAAACAGGTATGCTTTCCCGCTTTTCGTCGGCAGGCTTTCGCAGTGGTGGCGCCTGCCGGGTCTTCGGAAGTAAAGTACGTAATCGTACGCGGCGTAGATCGCGCACGTGCGCGGCGCCAAATGTGCGGCGCCAGCAAGCCGGATCCCGCAAGTCAGCCTGTAGGCAGGAGCGCAACATGAACACTTCTTCTGGCAAACCTGCGGCGTCGCTTGATCCGCACGCGGTCGACCTGTTCGAATTCGCCCGCAGCGGGCGGCAGGCAGCGGGTGCCGTGCGCCTGTCGCAGCTGCCGCGCATGCTGAACGAAGTGCCGGCGGACGCGCCCGATCGTGACACGGTCTTCACGTGGCAGGCCGAAGGGTTCACCCAGAAAGAGTTGCAGGACGACGGCGCCGATGGGCAGCAGCCGTATCTGCGCCTCGCGGTGCACGGCCATGCGTGGCTCACGTGCCAGCGCTGCATGACCCCGTACGACCAGACGTTCGACGTCGACATGACGTACCGGGTCGTTGCGACCGAAGAAGAAGCTGAAGAATTTCCGCTCGACGACGATGAAGCCGATGTGATCGTGGGCTCACGCCAGTTCGATCTCGTCGACTTGATCGAAGAGGAGTTGCTGCTTTCGTTGCCGCTCGTGCCCAAGCACGAGGTTTGCCCGGCAGTTCACGAAAGCCTCGTGTCGGGTGCGAGCGGTCCTTCGGAAGACGCGGACGACGAGTCCGCCGAAGACGAGGACGAAGGCAAACGGCCGAATCCGTTCGCGGCGCTGGAAGCGCTGAAGAAGGACGGGGACGGCGGCAAGAAACACTAAGCAGTTGTGGCGCGGGAAGGCGTAAGGGCTTTGGGCCAGGGTAGTTAAGCGCCGGATCGGGCTGTGTTAGAATCCGGAAAATTATTTAGGAGTTAGTCATGGCAGTCCAGCAAAACAAGAAGTCGCCGTCGAAGCGCGGCATGCATCGTTCGCACGATTTCCTGACGGCAGCGCCGCTGGCAGTCGAGCCGAGCACGGGTGAAGTGCACCTGCGTCACCACGTCAGCCCGAACGGCTACTATCGCGGCAAGAAAGTCGTCAAGACGAAGAACGACTAAGCGTCAAGTCACGCGTTGCGCGCTACGATCGCCGTTCGCGTGACAACTGGTTCGCTTGACACTTTCCTGGCTCAACAAAAAGGCGGCATTCAACTGCCGCTTTTTTGTGCCTGAAATTCGTCGCATTCCATGACCGTAAAGCTCACAATCGATTGCATGGGAGGCGACCACGGCCCGTCCGTGACCGTTCCCGCGGCAGTCAAGTTCGTCCGCGCGCATCCCGATGCGCACCTGATGCTCGTCGGCATCGAAAGCGCGATCCGCGCTCAGCTGAAAAAGCTGAAGGCCCTCGACGATCCCGCGCTGACCATCGTGCCCGCCACCGAAGTCGTGGCGATGGACGACCCTGTCGAAGTGGCGCTGCGCAAGAAGAAGGATTCTTCGATGCGTGTCGCGCTCAACCACGTCAAGGAAGGCGCGGCCCAGGCCTGTATCTCCGCCGGCAACACTGGCGCGCTGATGGCCGTTTCCCGTTATGTGCTCAAGACGCTGCCCGGCATCGAGCGGCCTGCGATCGCGTTCGCGCTGCCGAACCCGACCGGCTACACGATGATGCTGGACCTCGGCGCGAACGTCGACTGCGAGCCGCAGCACCTGCTGCAGTTCGCGGAGATGGGGCACGCGCTCGTCGCCGCGCTCGAAGGCAAGGAGCGCCCGACGATCGGCCTGCTGAACATCGGCGAAGAAGTCATCAAGGGCAACGAGACGATCAAGCGCGCAGGTGAACTGCTGCGCGCCAGCACGCTGAATTTCCGCGGCAACGTCGAAGGCAACGACATCTACAAGGGCACGGTCGACGTGATCGTCTGCGACGGCTTCGTCGGCAACGTCGCGCTCAAGACGTCCGAAGGGCTCGCGCAGATGCTGTCCGACATCATCCGCGAGGAGTTCGGCCGTTCGCTGATGTCGAAGCTGATGGCGCTGCTTGCGCTGCCGGTGCTGATGCGTTTCAAGAAGCGCGTCGATCACCGCCAGTACAACGGTGCGGCGCTGCTGGGGCTGAAGAGCCTCGTGATCAAAAGCCACGGTTCGGCCGATGCCTACGCGTTTGAGTGGGCGATCAAACGCGGGTATGATGCCGTCAAAAACGGCGTGCTGGAGCGCCTCGCGCGCGCGATGGCGGACAATTCGGTGTCGCTCGGCGACGGCGAACACGACGCGGGCGGCGCGGGCCAGACGAGCCCGGCCGCAGGCCATCACGCCGAACCTTCCGCTGCGCAATCCTCTAAAGCATAAATGGCCCAATCGACTCTCTATTCCCGCGTGCTCGGCACGGGCAGCTACCTGCCGCCCGACCGCGTCACGAACCAGCAGCTCGCCGATCGACTCGCGAAGGAAGGCATCGAGACGAGCGATGAGTGGATCGTTGCGCGCACGGGCATCCATGCGCGTCACTTCGCCGCACCGAACGTCACGACGAGCGATCTCGCGCTCGAAGCGTCGCGTCGTGCGATCGAGGCGGCCGACATCGATCCGCAGTCGATCGACCTGATCATCGTCGCGACTTCGACCCCCGATTTCGTGTTCCCCAGCACGGCGTGCCTGCTGCAGAACAAGCTCGGTATCAAGAACGGCGGCGCGGCATTCGACGTGCAGGCGGTGTGCTCGGGCTTCGCGTATGCGATGGCGACGGCCGACAGTTTCATCCGCAGCGGCCAGCACCGCACGGCGCTCATCGTCGGCGCGGAGACGTTCTCGCGCATTCTCGATTTCAAGGACCGCACGACCTGCGTGCTGTTCGGCGACGGCGCGGGCGCGGTGATCCTGTCCGCATCGGAAGAGCCGGGCGTGCTCGGCAGCGCGCTGCATGCGGACGGCAGCTATTCGAACATCCTCTGCACGCCGGGCAACGTCAATCGCGGCGTGATCGACGGCAGCGCGTTCCTGTACATGGACGGGCAGGCCGTGTTCAAGCTCGCGGTCAACGTGCTCGAAAAGGTCGCGATCGAGGCGCTCGCCAAGGCGAATCTCGCGCCCGAGCAAGTCGACTGGCTGATCCCGCACCAAGCCAACATCCGCATCATGACCAGCACCTGCCGCAAGCTCGGCCTGCCGCAGGAGCGCATGGTCGTGACGGTCGACCAGCACGGCAACACGTCGGCTGCGTCGATCCCGCTGGCACTCGACACCGCGGTGCGCGACGGCCGCATCCAGCGCGGTCAGCACGTGCTGATCGAAGGCGTCGGCGGCGGCTTCACGTGGGGCGCATCCGTCTTCCGCTACTGATCCGCGGCGCGCAATTGCTGCGCGCGGATCCCGAACCGGCGCGCCGTTCGCGCGCGCCGTCCGAATCGATTCAATTGGGGACGATATGAAATTTGCATTCGTTTTTCCGGGGCAGGGCTCGCAGTCGGTCGGCATGCTCAACGCATTCGCCGATCTGGCCGTCGTGCGCGAGACGGTCCAGGAAGCATCAGATGCACTCAATCAGGATCTCGGCAAGCTGATCGCCGAAGGTCCGGCCGAAGAACTGAATCTGACCACCAACACGCAGCCCGTGATGCTGACGGCCGCCTACGCGTGCTATCGCGCATGGCAGCAGGCCGGCGGCCCGGCACCGTCGATCGTCGCGGGCCACAGCCTCGGCGAATACACGGCGCTCGTCGCCGCGGGCGCGATCGCGTTCAAGGACGCGGTGCCGCTCGTGCGCTTCCGCGCGCAGGCGATGCAGACGGCCGTGCCGGTCGGCGAGGGCGGCATGGCCGCGATCCTGGGTCTCGATGACGACACGGTGCGCGCGGTGTGCGCCGAAGCCGCGCAAGCGGGCGTCGTCGAAGCCGTGAACTTCAACGCGCCGGCGCAGGTCGTGATCGCGGGCGCGAAGGCGGCCGTCGAGAAGGCCTGCGAGATCGCGAAGGCGAAGGGCGCGAAGCGCGCGTTGCCGCTGCCGGTGTCGGCGCCGTTCCATTCGTCGCTGCTCAAGCCGGCGTCGGACCAACTGCGCGACTATCTCGCGAACGTCGACGTGAAGGCGCCGCAGATTCCGGTCGTCAACAACATCGACGTCGCGGTGGTCAGCGATCCGGCCGCGATCAAGGACGCGCTGGTGCGCCAGGCCGCTGGCCCGGTGCGCTGGGTCGAATGCGTGCAGCACATCGCGGGCACGGGCGTCACGCACGTGATCGAATGCGGTCCGGGCAAGGTGCTGGCAGGGCTGACGAAGCGCATCGACGGCAACCTGGTCGGCGCATCGGTGTTCGATCCGGCTTCGCTCGACGAAGCACTGAAGCTGGCGACCGCCTGACGCGGCGCCTTTCCTCAAGAGACGGATATTCGATTCATGGAAAAGACTCTCGATAAACAGGTCGCGATCGTGACCGGCGCATCGCGCGGCATCGGCCGGGCGATCGCGCTCGAACTCGCGCGCCAGGGCGCGACGGTGATCGGCACGGCGACGAGCGAATCGGGCGCCGCCGCGATTACCGCAGGGTTCGCGGAAGCGGGCGTGACGGGCCGCGGCGCGATGCTGAACGTCAACGACGCGGCGGCGGCCGAAGCGCTGATCGACGCGACCGTGAAGGAATTTGGCGCGCTTCACGTGCTCGTCAACAACGCCGGCATCACGCAGGACCAGCTCGCGATGCGGATGAAGGACGAGGACTGGGACGCGGTGATCGACACCAACCTGAAGTCGGTGTTCCGCCTGTCGCGTGCGGTGCTGCGTCCGATGATGAAGGCCCGCGGCGGCCGCATCATCAACATCACGTCGGTGGTCGGCTCGGCCGGCAACCCGGGCCAGGCCAACTACGCGGCGGCGAAGGCCGGCGTCGCGGGCATGACGCGTGCGCTCGCGCGCGAGATCGGCAGCCGTGGCATCACGGTGAACTGCGTCGCGCCGGGCTTCATCGACACCGACATGACGAAGACGCTGCCGGAAGAACAGCAGGCCGCGCTCAAGACCCAGATTCCGCTCGGCCGTCTCGGCAGCCCGGAAGACATCGCCCATGCCGTCGCGTTCCTCGCATCGCCGCAGGCCGGTTACATCACCGGCACGACGCTGCACGTGAACGGCGGCATGTACATGTCGTAACGATTTTCGTTTACCATCCGCGCCGTATCCCGTTTTTCAGGCGGATCGGCGCTTGATCGACCATCAAGCCAACGCGCGTTTTGGCGTCAGCAAACCTGATAAAATGCGCGCACTTGTAAATCTGAACTTTCCCTCGGAGGGGTAATGGATAACATCGAACAACGTGTCAAGAAGATCGTCGCTGAGCAACTGGGCGTCGCAGAAGCCGAGATCAAGAACGAAGCATCGTTCGTGAACGATCTCGGCGCGGACTCGCTCGACACGGTTGAACTGGTGATGGCGCTCGAAGACGAGTTCGGCATGGAAATCCCGGACGAAGAAGCAGAGAAGATCACGACCGTTCAGCAAGCGATCGACTACGCTCGCGCAAACGTCAAGGCGTAAGCGCCTTTCGCGCTTATCTGCCACGTCGCCGCGATCTTCGCGTTTGACGCGCCATCCTGCCGGCAACCGCGCCGGACGGACTAACAGCCACAGGGCTCGCAGGGCTGGTTCCTGTGGCCACTGTGGCTTTTGTTTTTGTCATCCAATGGAAAAGAGGTTACCGTGAGCCGCCGTCGTGTTGTCGTTACAGGCCTGGGGCTGATTTCGCCCGTTGGCAATAATGTTGCCGACGGCTGGGCCAATCTCGTCGCCGGCAAGTCCGGCATCGCCACCGTCACGAAGTTCGATCCGTCGAACCTCGCCTGCCATTTCGCTGGCGAAGTGAAGGGTTTCAGCGCCGAGGAATACATTCCGGCGAAGGAAGCCCGCAACATGGATACGTTCATCCATTACGGCATCGCAGCCGGCGTCCAGGCAATCCGGGACAGCGGCCTCGAAGTGAACGAAGCCAATGCGGAACGCATCGGCGTGCTGGTCGGCTCCGGCATCGGCGGCCTGCCGATGATCGAAGATACGCACCAGACCTACGTCGATCGCGGCGCGCGCCGGATCTCGCCGTTCTTCGTGCCGGGTTCGATCATCAACATGATCTCGGGTCACCTGAGCATCATGTTCGGCCTGAAGGGCCCGAACCTTGCGGCCGTGACGGCCTGCACGACCGGTCTGCACAGCATCGGCCTCGCGGCGCGCCTGATCCAGGCCGGCGACGCCGACGTGATGGTCGCGGGCGGCGCCGAATCGACGGTGTCGCCGCTCGGCATCGGCGGCTTCGCGGCCGCGCGTGCGCTGTCGACCCGCAACGACGATCCGGCCACGGCGTCCCGTCCGTGGGACAAGGATCGCGACGGCTTCGTGCTGGGTGAGGGCGCGGGCGTGATGGTGCTCGAGGAGTACGAGGCGGCGAAGGCACGCGGCGCGAAGATCTATGCGGAAGTCTCGGGCTTCGGCATGACGGGCGATGCGTACCACATGACCGCGCCGAACATGGACGGTCCGCGCCGCTGCATGGTTGCAGCGCTGCGCGACGCCGGCGTGAATGCGGACGAGGTCCAGTACCTGAACGCGCACGGCACGTCGACGCAGCTCGGCGACAAGAACGAGTCCGACGCGGTGAAGGCGGCATTCGGCGAGCACGCGTACAAGCTCGTCGTGAACTCGACGAAGTCGATGACGGGCCACCTGCTGGGTGGCGCGGGCGGCCTCGAGTCGGTGTTCACGGTGCTGGCGCTGCACAACAACGTGTCGCCGCCGACCATCAACATCTTCAACCAGGACTCCGAGTGCGATCTCGATTACTGCGCGAACACCGCGCGTGACATGAAGATCGACGTTGCCGTAAAGAACAACTTCGGCTTCGGCGGTACCAACGGCACGCTGGTGTTCAAGCGCGTCTGACGCTGAATCGCTTGACGAGTCCATTCGATGCTCCGGCCGGGCGTCCGCAGCGCTTTGCGTTGCGGGCCTCGGCCGTGTCGTATGTCGTGCTGGCCGTGTTCGTCGCGGCGGCTGCCGCGTCCGCGTACCTGTTCTGGGCGCCGCGGGCCGGTGCCGCAGCCGGCGCGTGCGTGTCCGCGGCGACGGCAGCGCTGCTTGCCATGTGTGCCGCACGGGCCTGTGCCCGTCGGCTGCCGGCCGAGTTGCGGATCGATGCATTCGGGGAGATCGCGGCGTTTGGCCGCACCGGGCGCTTGCTGGCCCGGGGCCGCGTGACCGGCCATGCACACTGGAGCAGCCTGCTGCTCGTGCTGTCGGTCGGGCAGGGCGCCCGGCGTGCCCGGCCGCTGCTGATCCCGGCCGATGCGCTCGACGCCGCGTCGTTCAGCGCGTTGTCCGTGCTGGCGCGTACCGCGGGCACGGCGGGGCGGGCATGACGGTGGCGCAGTTACCGACCGTAACCAGCGGCCGGCGCCGGAACGCTACAATAACGCTCCGCGTTGCATCCCTAGTTAACGGATTTGTCAGGTGAGTGAAAAAGAAATCGATCAGGCTCTGGTCGAGCGCGTACAGAAAGGCGACAAGGCGGCGTTCGAACTCCTGGTCTCCAAATACCACCGCAAGATCATTCGGCTGATCTCGCGCCTCGTGCGGGATCCCGCCGAGGTCGAGGATGTGGCCCAGGACGCGTTCATCAAGGCGTATCGTGCGCTGCCGCAATTTCGCGGCGAGTCGGCGTTCTACACGTGGTTGTACCGGATTGCCGTCAATACGGCGAAGAACTACCTTGCGACGCAGGGCCGCCGGGCACCGACCTCCACCGAGGCCGATGCCGAGGAAGCGGAAACTTTCTCCGACGCAGACCAACTAAGGGATATCAACACGCCTGAGTCGATGTTGATGAGCAAGCAGATTGCCGAGACGGTCAACGCTGCAATGGCCGTCCTGCCCGAAGAACTGCGCCAGGCGATCACGCTGCGCGAGATCGAGGGCCTGAGCTACGAAGAGATCGCGGAAATGATGGATTGTCCGATCGGGACGGTCCGGTCGCGGATCTTCCGGGCGCGCGAGGCAATCGCTGCGAAATTGCGTCCGCTGCTCGATACGCCCGAAGGCAAGCGCTGGTAAGCGCGACGGGCGCAACGACGCGGGTCGGGGTCTAGTTACGGATAGAGTCGTGAAGTCACGACGGGGTGTGTGCAAGATGGGGAGCATCATGAGGTCGGTCAATACGCAGTCGCAAGCGTGCTCGCGCGGCGAGCGCCTTTCCGCTCTGGTCGACGGTGAACTGTTCGACGGCCCGGATCACGGGCAGTTTCTGGCTGAGCTCGACCGCGCGGATCGCGCTGCGTGGGCCCATTACCACCTGATCGGCGATGCGCTGCGCTCGGACGAGCTCGCGCTGTCGCCCGCGCTGAGCGTCGCGTTCACCGCGCGCATGTCGGCTGCGCTGGAAAGCGAGCCGCACCTGCTCGCGCCGGCCGCCGCGCCGGTCGCGCGCAAGCTGCTGTCGCTGCGCCGGCGTGTCGTGCCCGCGTTCGCGGTGGCCGCCGCGGCCGCCACGCTGACGTGGATCGTCGTCCCGCAGATGCAGACGGCCGGTGCGCCGGGCGCCGTCCAGGTCGCGTCGACAGGCGCACCGCAGAACGGCAACCTGCAGCGCGTGACGGTTGCGCAGGCATCGGCGCAGCCGGGCCTGCAGGACGTCAACATCATCCGCGACGCAAGTCTCGACCAATACCTTGAAGCGCACCAGCAATTCGCGCAGCAGCCCGTCGTCACGGGCTCGATGCCGCTGATCCGCGCTGCCGTGACCACCACGCCAGGCCAATAAACCCGATGCGGACATTGCAGTTGAATCACGCCATCTCCGGATGGAAGCGGCTGCCGGCCCTCCTGCTTTGCGCAGCCGCCCTGTTGTCCGTTCAATCTCTCTCAGCCAGCGCCCAGCAACCGGACGATCCCGTCGCGACCCGCAAGGGTGCAGCGGATTGGCTCGATCGCATCCAGCAGGCGGCGCAGCAGCAGAGCTACGAGGGTACGTTCGTCTACCAGCGCGGCGGGTATGTCCAGTCGTCGCGCATCGCGCACGTGGCGTCCCGCGACGGCGAGTTCGAGCGGATCGAGTCGCTCGACGGCAAGCCGCGCAAGGTTCTGCGGCACAACGACGAGTTGTACACGTTCGTTCCCGAGCGCAAGTTGTGCGTGGTCGAGCGCCGCCAGACGCGCGATTCGTTCCCTGCACTGCTCGGCGCGGGTGGCGAGCACGTGATGTCCGTTTATGACGCGAAGCTGCTCGGCAAGGACCGGGTGGCCGGGGTCGACGCGCAAGTGGTCGAACTCGTGCCGAAGGATGCGTACCGGTTCACGTACAAGCTGTGGGCCGACACCCGCACCGGGCTGCTGCTGCGTTCGCAGACGCTCGATGCGAGCGATCACGTGCTCGAGCAGGTCGCGTTTTCGCAAGTGCAGACGGGCGGCGCGGTCGGCGACAAATCCGCGATCGCGGCCGGCATGCGCAACCTGAGCGGCTGGACGATCGTTCGCCCGCCGGTCGCGACGGTCGACATGGAAGCGCAGGGCTGGCAGATCGCACCGACCATCGCCGGCTTCCGGAAGATTCGCGAGGTGCGCCGGCCGATGGCTGCGCGCGACGCCGGCGATCCGCCGATTCCAGTCGATCAGGCCGTCTTCACCGACGGCCTCGCGACGATCTCCGTCTTCATCGAGCCGGCCGAAAAGAACACGCGCAAGGAAGGGGCGGGCAGCACCGGCGCGACCCACGTGCTCGTGAAGCGTCGCGGCGACTACTGGATCACCGTGCTCGGCGAAGTGCCGCCGGCCACCTTGCAGCAGTTCGCGTCTGCCATAGAATACAAGGCTTCCAAGTAACGCTACGGCTTCCGACATGACGAAACTCACGCTGCGCAAAGTGCTCGCGGCGGCGGTGCTGTTTGCCTGCCTGCCGCTCGCCCCGCAATCCGCGGCCGCTGTCACGCCTCCAGCAGCCAGCCTTCCCGACTTCGCCGATCTGGTCGAGAAGGTCGGGCCGGCTGTCGTGAACATCCGGACCACCGCGAACGTGCCGACACCCGGGCCGCGCGGCGTGCTCCCGCCGGGCTTCGACAACGGCGACATGTCGGAATTTTTCCGGCGCTTCTTCGGCATTCCGCTGCCGCAGGCGCCTGGCAACGGCGGCGGCAACGGCAATGGCAGCCCGAAGAACGCGCCGGCGCCGGACAATCCGCCCGACACCGAGCAGAACCGCGGCGTCGGTTCGGGCTTCATCGTGTCGGCGGACGGCTACGTGATGACCAACGCGCATGTCGTCGACGACGCGGACACCATCTACGTGACGCTGACCGACAAGCGCGAATTCAAGGCGAAACTGGTCGGCGTCGATGACCGCACGGACGTCGCGGTCGTCAAGATCCAGGCGTCGAACTTGCCGGTCGTCGCGATCGGCGATTCGAACAAGGTGCGTGTCGGCGAGTGGGTCGTCGCGATCGGTTCGCCGTTCGGCCTCGACAACACCGTGACGGCCGGCATCGTAAGTTCGAAGAGCCGCAACACGGGCGATTACCTGCCGTTCATCCAGACCGACGTCGCGGTGAACCCCGGCAACTCGGGCGGCCCGCTGATCAACATGCAGGGCGAGGTGATCGGCATCAACTCGCAGATCTACAGTCGTACCGGCGGTTTCATGGGCATTTCGTTCGCGATTCCGATCGACGAGGCGATGCGCGTGGCAGACCAGCTGAAGGCGACCGGCAAGGTCACGCGCGGCCGCATTGCGGTGGCGATCGGCGAAGTGACGAAGGAGGTGGCCGATTCGATCGGGCTGCCGAAGGCGGAAGGCGCGCTCGTCAGCAGCGTCGAGCCGGGCGGTCCGGCCGACAAGGCGGGCATCCAGCCGGGTGACATCATCCTGAAGTTCAACAGCCGGTCGGTCGATACGGCGTCGGATTTGCCGCGCATGGTCGGCGACACGAAGCCGGGCACCAAGGCGACCGTCAGCGTGTGGCGCAAGGGTCAGGCGCGTGATGTGCCGATCACGATCGCCGAGACGCCGGCGGAGACGACGGCGAAGGCCGAGCAGCGCAAGAATGTGCCGCAGAAGCCGCGCCCGGCCAATTCACTCGGCTTGACGGTCAGTGACCTTTCGGCTGACCAGCTGAAGTCGCTGAAGCTGAAGAACGGCGTGCAGATCGACGGCGTCGACGGCCCGGCGGCCCGGGCGGGCCTGCAGCGCGGCGACGTCGTGCTGCGCGTCGGCGACACCGACATCACGAGCGCGAAGCAGTTCGCCGACGTGACCGCGCAGCTCGATCCGCAGAAGGCGGTCGCGGTGCTCGTGCGGCGCGGCGACAATACGCAGTTCGTGCCGGTGCGCCCGCGCCCGATCCAGAAGTAACGCACCGATGTTCACGCTCTACGGCCGCGGCTGGTGCCACCTGTGCGACGACATGCGTGATGCGCTGGCGCCGGTGGCGGCCGAATTCGGCGTTGCCGTCGACTACGTCGACATCGATGCCGATCCGGCACTCGTCGCCCGTTACGATGAGGACGTGCCGGTGCTGTTGCTGGACGGCACGGAAGTGTGCCGCCACCGGTTCGACGAGGCGAGGGTGCGCGGCGCGCTAACGGTGCGGCGCTGAACCTGGCCCCGTCGCCGGCCGCGCCCTGCGCGGCGTGCCGGTGCGAGTCCGCCCGCCAAGGCCTCCGGCAGGACGCCCTGACCGGGCCTCCGTGACCAGGCGTCCCAAATTACCGCCCGGCAAAGGCCTTTTCGGCTAAAATAAGCCGTTTTTTCACCGACTTACAAGGCGTGCTCCGCAGTCGTCGAGCGCGCCTTTTTCGCTTGATCGGCACTGAATGGATCATATTCGCAATTTCTCGATCATCGCGCACATCGACCATGGCAAGTCGACGCTCGCGGATCGCATCATCCAGGTATGCGGCGGCCTCGCCGACCGTGAAATGGAAGCGCAGGTGCTCGACTCGATGGATATCGAGCGCGAACGCGGCATCACGATCAAGGCGCAGACGGCGGCATTGTCCTATCGCGCCCGCGACGGCAAGGTCTACAACCTCAACCTGATCGATACGCCGGGGCACGTCGACTTCTCGTACGAGGTCAGCCGTTCGCTGTCCGCGTGCGAAGGTGCGCTGCTCGTGGTCGACGCGAGCCAAGGCGTCGAGGCGCAGACGGTCGCGAACTGCTACACGGCGATCGAGCTCGGCGTCGAGGTCGTGCCGGTGCTGAACAAGATCGACCTGCCGGCCGCGAACCCCGAGAACGCGATCGAGGAGATCGAGGACGTGATCGGCATCGACGCGACCGACGCGACGCGCTGCAGCGCGAAGACGGGGCTCGGCGTCGAGGACGTGCTCGAAGCACTGATCGCGAAAGTGCCGCCGCCGAAGGGCGATCCGGCCGCGCCGCTGCAGGCGCTGATCATCGACTCGTGGTTCGACAACTACGTCGGCGTCGTGATGCTCGTGCGCATCGTCAACGGCACGCTGCGTCCGAAGGACAAGATCAAGATGATGGCGACCGGCGCGCAGTATCCGGTCGAGCACGTCGGCGTGTTCACGCCGAAGTCCCGCAATCTCGAATCGCTGTCGGCCGGGCAGGTGGGCTTCATCATCGCCGGCATCAAGGAACTGACTGCCGCGAAGGTCGGCGATACCGTCACGCATGCGACCAAGGCCGCCGCCGAGCCGCTGCCGGGCTTCAAGGAAGTGAAGCCGCAGGTGTTCGCGGGCCTCTATCCGGTCGAGGCGAACCAGTACGACGCGCTGCGCGAATCGCTCGAGAAACTGAAGCTCAACGATGCGTCGCTGCAGTACGAGCCGGAAGTGTCGCAGGCACTCGGCTTCGGTTTCCGCTGCGGCTTCCTCGGGTTGCTGCACATGGAAATCGTGCAGGAGCGACTCGAGCGCGAGTTCGACATGGACCTCATCACGACCGCACCGACGGTCGTCTACGAGGTCGTGCAGAGCGACGGCTCGACGATCATGGTCGAGAACCCGGCGAAGATGCCGGAGCCCGGCCGCATCGCGGAAGTCCGCGAGCCGATCGTCACGGTGAACCTGTACATGCCGCAGGACTACGTCGGTTCCGTGATCACGCTGTGCGAGCAGAAGCGCGGCTCGCAGATCAACATGCAGTATCACGGCCGTCAGGTGCAGCTGACGTACGAAATCCCGATGGCCGAAATCGTGCTCGACTTCTTCGATCGCCTGAAGTCGGTGTCGCGCGGCTATGCATCGATGGACTACGAGTTCAAGGAATACCGTTCGTCGGACGTCGTGAAGGTCGACATGCTGATCAACGGCGACAAGGTCGATGCGCTGTCGATCATCGTGCACCGCTCGCAGTCGCAGTATCGCGGCCGTGAAGTGGCCGCGAAGATGCGCGAGATCATTCCGCGCCAGATGTACGACGTGGCGATCCAGGCGGCGATCGGTGCGCACATCGTCGCGCGCGAGAACATCAAGGCACTTCGCAAGAACGTGCTCGCGAAGTGCTACGGCGGCGACATCACGCGAAAGAAGAAACTGCTCGAGAAGCAGAAAGAAGGTAAGAAACGCATGAAGCAGGTGGGTTCGGTCGAGATCCCGCAGGAGGCGTTCCTCGCGATCTTGCGCGTCGAAGACAAATAACAGGACTGATCCTTTTATGAATTTTGCGCTGATTCTTTTTGTGCTCGTCGTCGTGACGGGCGTAGCGTGGGTGTTGGACAAACTGGTGTTCCTGCCGCGGCGACGCAAGGCGGCCGACGCGGCGATCGAGGAGTTCGATCGCCAGCAGTCGCGTATCGACAAGCGTTTCGCGGACGAAAACGCGGGGCAGACGCGTTCGAAGCTGCGTGACGAAAAGCTGCGCCAGCCGTGGTGGCTCGAGTACACCGCAAGCTTCTTTCCGGTGATCCTGGCCGTGTTCGTCGTGCGTTCGTTCGTCGTCGAGCCGTTCAAGATCCCGTCGGGCTCGATGGTGCCGACGCTGCTGGTCGGCGACTTCATCCTCGTCAACAAGTTCGAATACGGCCTGCGCATGCCGATCACGAACACGAAGATCACGCAGGGCAGCCCGCTGTCGCGCGGCGACGTCGTCGTGTTCCGTTATCCGAAGGACGAGTCGGTCGACTACATCAAGCGCGTGATCGGCCTGCCGGGCGACACGGTCGCTTACCAGGACAAGCAACTGACGATCAACGGCCAGCCGGTGCCCGAAACGCCGCTGCCGGATTTCTTCGACGACGAGCGCCAGAACTACGCGAAGCAGTTCGAGGAGACGATCGGCACGAAGAAGAATGCGATCCTCAACAATCCCGCCGTGCCGCCGTTCGTGATGGGCGCCTACGATTATCCGTATCGCGACAACTGCACGTACAACAGCCGCGGCGTGATCTGCAAGGTGCCGCCGGGCCACTACTTCATGATGGGCGACAACCGCGATAACAGCGCGGACAGCCGCTACTGGGGTTTCGTGCCGGACAACAACATCGTCGGCCGCGCGTTCTTCATCTGGATGAACTTCGGCGACCTGAAGCGCATCGGTTCCTTCAACTGATCGCGTTCGACTCGCACGCAATACGCGACGCACGGGCCGCGTCGCGTATTGCCGAACTACTTTAAGAACCGGCGGTAACACCGCCTCGTCACGCCTTTTCGCGTCCGGCCGTGCCGTTTCGGCCCGACCGGCGCCCGCGTTATACTCCTGCACATGCCCCTATCCCAGTTGGAAAGCCGGCTGCGCTATGAATTTCGCAATGCGGAATTGTTGCGCCAGGCTTTGACCCATCGCAGTCACAGTGCCACGCACAACGAACGGCTCGAGTTTCTCGGCGATTCCGTTCTGAATTGCGCGGTGGCCGCCCTTTTGTTCCAGCGTTTCAGCAAGCTGGACGAAGGCGACCTGTCGCGCGTGCGCGCCAATCTCGTCAAGCAGCAGTCGCTCTACGAAATTGCTCAGGCCCTGAATATTTCGGAAGGGCTGCGGCTGGGCGAGGGCGAATTGCGCAGCGGCGGCTTCCGTCGCCCGTCGATCCTCGCGGACGCGTTCGAAGCCATCATCGGGGCGGTATTCCTCGATGGCGGCTTCGAAGCCGCCCAAGGGGTCATCAAGCGCCTCTATATCCCGATTCTCGACCACATCGACCCGCGCACGCTCGGCAAGGATGCGAAGACGCTGCTGCAGGAGTACCTGCAGGGGCACAAGATCGCGCTCCCGACCTACACGGTCGTCGCGACGCATGGTGCGGCGCACAATCAGCAGTTCGAGGTCGAATGCACGGTGCCGAAGCTCGACGTGAAGGTGTCGGGCTCCGGTGCGAGCCGGCGAGCGGCCGAGCAGGCTGCCGCGAAGAAGGCGCTCGACGAGGTGCTGGCGGCTGCGCCGATGCTGGCCGCGAAGCCGAAGCGTTCGAAGAACGCACGCGGGTCGAAGCACGTCGAGCCGGAAATCGTGCCGGGCGTGAAGGGCGTGCAGGAAGCGCTGGACCTGCGTTCGCCGGAACGGAAGGAGCGTGCGGCGGCGCGCGATGCGAAGGCGGCGGCTGCCGCGTCGGCAGCGACCGACGCCGGCGCGCACCCGACCGAGCGGTCGGCGCAGGCGCCGATGGCCGCGATTCGCGCGGCGCATGTGGAAACGGCCGCTGACAAGGCCGACCGGCCCACGAAGCCGACGGCCGACAAGCCTGCCGAGAAGGCGCCCGAGAAGCCGTCGGATCGCAACGAAGCCGGCTCGCGCGCGGCGGACAAGCCCGCGGAAGCCGCACCCCGTGCAGTCGACAAGCAGGCAGGCCAGGCGGCCGATCCGGCCGCGTCGACCGACAAGCCTGCTGCCGGTTCCGACGCCGCGTCGCGTGCGGCGTCGCGCGCCCGCGACACCGCGGCGCCCGGCACCGAGACGCCGCAGGGCGGCGCAAGCCTCGCTGCCGCGCAGGCGCGCGTGGCCGATGCCGACCACTGAATTGCCCCTCGATCGTGCCGCGCGCCGCGCGGCCGTTTCCGAACCTGTCTCCCAAACGATATGAACACTCCCGCTCCTACCGGTTTCCGTTGCGGCATGATCGCGATCGTGGGCCGCCCGAACGTCGGCAAGTCGACGTTGATGAACGCACTCGTCGGCCAGAAGATCAGCATCACGTCGCGCAAGGCGCAAACGACCCGCCATCGCATCACCGGCATCAACACGTTCGACGACGCGCAATTCGTGTTCGTCGACACGCCGGGCTTCCAGACCCGCCACAGCACCGCGCTGAACCGCTCGCTGAACCGCGCGGTCACGTCGACGCTCACGTCGGTCGACGTGATCCTGTTCGTGATCGAGGCCGGCCGCTTCGGGCCCGACGACCAGAAGGTGCTCGACCTGATCCCGCCCGGCATGCCGACGCTGCTGATCGCGAACAAGATCGACCGCGTGGCCGACAAGGCGACGCTGTTCCCGTTCATGCAGAAGGTGAGTGAGCTGCGCGAATTCACCGAACTCGTGCCGCTGTCGGCGCAGCGGCCGGAAGACATCAAGCGCCTGCTGGACACGATCAAGCCGTACCTGCCGGAAGGCGAGCCGATCTACGGCGAGGACGAGCTGACCGACCGCAGCTCGCGCTTCCTCGCGGCCGAAATCCTGCGCGAGAAGGTGTTCCGCTGGACCGGCGACGAACTGCCATACACGAGCACCGTGCTGATCGACAAGTTCGAGGAGGAAGGGCGCCTGAAGCGTATCTTCGCGACGATCCTTGTCGAGCGCGATTCGCACAAGGCGATGGTGATCGGCAAGAAGGGCGAGAAGCTCAAGCAGATCAGCACCGAGGCGCGGATGGACATGGAGAAGCTGTTCGACGGCCCCGTGTATCTCGAGACCTTCGTGAAGGTGAAGAGCGGATGGGCCGACAACGAGGCGGGGCTGCGCGCCTATGGGTACGAATGACGCGCTGACGTCGACCGAAGACGCAGTGACCGCCGGCGCGAACGACGCGCCGTTGCCGGCACCGCCCGAACCGCCGCGTCGCAAGGCGCGGCGCGCGACGTCTCGCACGTCCGATTTCCGCGTCGCCGAGCAGCCGGCGTTCGTGCTGCACAGCTATCCGTACCGGGAAACGAGCCTGATCATCGACGTGCTCACGCGCGATCACGGCCGCCTCGCGCTCGTCGCGAAGGGCGCGAAGCGCCCGCACTCCGCGCTGCGCGGCGTGCTGCAGACTTTCCAGCCGTTGCTGCTGTCCTGGTCGGGCAAATCCGAAGTACGCACGCTGACCGGTGCCGAGTGGGTCGGCGGGATGCTGCCGCTCGGCGGCGACGGGCTGCTGTGCGGCTTCTACGCGAACGAGCTGCTCGTGAAATTCTGCGCGCGCGAGGATCCGCAGCCGCCGCTCTTCAATCATTACGTGCTCACCCTCACGCGCCTTGCGCACGGCGAGCCCGCGGTGCAGGTGCTGCGTTCGTTCGAGCGCGTGCTGCTGCGCGAGACCGGCTATGCGATGGCGCTGAACCGCACGGTCGCGCGCCGTGCGGTCGAACCGGATCGCCGCTACGTGTTCGATCCCGAGCGCGGCGTGCGCAATGCGGACGACGACGTACCGTCGCACTGGCCGGTGATTACCGGACAGACGTTGCTCGACATGGAGCAGGACGATTACCATCGAGCCCAGACGGTCGCGCAAAGCAAGACGCTGATGCGCTTCCTGCTGAACACCTATCTCGGCGGTACGCCGCTTGCCACGCGTCAGATCCTGATCGACCTGCAAAACCTATGAGTTTCTTCCTGACAACGCCCACCGCCATCGACCTCGGCGTGAACATCGACCACGTCGCGACGCTGCGCAACGCGCGCGGCACGACCTATCCCGATCCGATCCGCGCGGCGCTCGCCGCCGAAGAGGCCGGTGCCGACGCGATCACGCTGCACCTGCGCGAGGACCGCCGCCACATCGTCGACGCCGACGTGCGCAAGCTGCGCCCGCTGCTGAAGACGCGGATGAACCTCGAATGCGCGGTGACGGCCGAGATGCTCGACATCGCATGCGAAGTGCGTCCGCACGACGCGTGTCTCGTGCCGGAGAAGCGCGAGGAACTGACGACCGAAGGCGGTCTCGACGTTGCCGGCCGCTTCGAGGCCGTGCGTGCGGCATGCAAGCAGCTCGCCGACGCCGGCGTGCGCGTGTCGCTGTTCATCGATCCGGACGAGACGCAGATCCGCGCCGCGCATGAAGCCGGCGCACCGGTGGTCGAGCTGCATACCGGCCGCTACGCCGATGCGCACGACGAGGTCGAGCAGCAGCGCGAATACGAGCGCATCGTCGCGGGCGTACAGGCCGGCGCGCAACTGGGCCTCAAGGTCAACGCCGGCCATGGCCTGCATTACACGAACGTGCAGCAGATCGCCGCGATCGACGGCATCGTCGAACTGAACATCGGCCACGCGATCGTCGCGCACGCGATCTTCGCCGGCTGGGACAACGCGGTGCGCGAGATGAAGGCGATCATGGTCGCCGCACGGGTCGCCGCGCTGCACGGCGGCGCGCGCTGACGATGCGTCGCATGCGCGCGCGCTTCGCTCATCGCCCCGTATCGTCCGCGCATCACGGCGGGCGCTGAGATGGCGATCTACGGCATCGGCACCGACATCGTCCAGGTGAGCCGCATCGCGGCCGTGCTCGCGCGCACGGGCGGCCGGTTCGCCGAGAAGGTGCTCGGCCCCGACGAGTTGCGCGTGTTCCATGCGCGCCGTGCGCGCTCGGAGGCGCGCGGCATCGCTTTTCTCGCGACACGCTTTTCCGCGAAGGAAGCGTTCTCGAAGGCGATCGGGCTCGGCATGCACTGGCCGATGACGTGGCGCGCGCTGCAGACCCTCAACCAGCGCAGCGGCGAACCGTACGTCGTCGCGTCGGGCGAGCTGGCCGACTGGCTCGCCGCGCGCGGCATCACGGCGCGTGTGACAGTCAGCGACGAACGCGACTACGCGGTGTCATTCGTGGTCGCCGAGGCCGATGCCGCGCCGCCGCCTGCACCCGCACCTGTTTCCCGAACCACTCCCTGACGGACTTCCCGATTCGATGAAAACGACTCCCGGCCCGGTCATGCTCGACGTCGTCGGCACGGCCCTGTCGCGCGACGACGCGCGGCGCCTTGCGCATCCGAACACCGGCGGCGTGATCCTGTTCGCACGGCATTTCCAGAACCGCGCGCAACTGACCGCGCTGACCGATTCGATTCGCGCGGTGCGCGAGGACATCCTGATCGCCGTCGATCATGAAGGCGGCCGCGTGCAGCGGTTCCGCACCGACGGCTTCACCGTGCTGCCGGCGATGCGCCGCCTCGGCGAGCTGTGGGACCGCGACGTGCTGCTCGCGACGAAGGTCGCGACGGCGGTCGGCTACATCCTGGCCGCCGAGCTGCGCGCATGCGGGATCGACATGAGCTTCACGCCGGTGCTCGATCTCGACTACGGGCATTCGAAGGTGATCGGCGATCGCGCGTTTCATCGCGACCCGCGCGTCGTCACGCTGCTCGCGAAGAGCCTGAACCACGGGCTGTCGCTCGCGGGCATGGCGAACTGCGGCAAGCATTTTCCGGGGCACGGCTTCGCGGAAGCCGATTCGCACGTCGCGCTGCCGACCGACGACCGGCCGCTCGACGCGATCCTCAAGCAGGACGTCGCCCCGTACGATTGGCTTGGCCTGTCGCTGTCCGCGGTGATCCCCGCGCACGTGATCTACACGCAGGTCGACAAGCGGCCCGCGGGCTTCTCGCGCGTGTGGCTGCAGGACATCCTGCGCGGGAAGCTCGGTTTCACGGGCGCGATCTTCAGCGACGACCTGTCGATGGAGGCGGCACGCGAAGGCGGCACGCTCACGCAGGCGGCCGACGCGGCGCTCGCCGCCGGCTGCGACATGGTGCTCGTCTGCAACCAGCCGGACGCGGCCGAAGTCGTGCTGAACGGGCTGAAGGCGCAGGCGTCGGCCGAGTCGGTGCGGCGCATCAAGCGGATGCGGGCGCGCGGCAAGCCGCTCAAGTGGGACAAGCTGATCGTGCAACCCGAGTATCTGCAGGCGCAGGCGCTCCTCGGCAGCGCGCTGGCATAAGCGGAGAAGGGCGGCGCGATGTCGCCTTTCCCGTTGTCGTTGTCGAAAGCAAAAAGCCGCGCACAAGCGCGGCTTTTTGCTGTTCCACCGACGCGGGGCGATGTGCAAGGCGACATGGTCTCGTGCAACTAACCGTCAACTCCCGCCAGTGCCCCGAACAACTGCGGCGCGGTCAGTTGACCTTCATCCGCTGCAGTTTGTTGTACAGCGTCTTGGGGCTGATGCCGAGCAGCGTCGCCGCGCGATGGCGCGTGCCGCCGACCGCGTCGAGCGTCGCGCGGATCAGCAGGTCCTCGACGTCGGACAGCGGGGTGCCGACCTTGATCTGCACGCTGCTGCCGTTCAGCGCGGCGCCGGCCGCGAAGCTCGCTTCGCCCGCGCGCAGCGTTTCGATGAAATCGCCGGACACGTCATAGGCGAAACGCACGCGCTCCTGCAATTCGCGCACGTTGCCGGGCCATTCGTAGGACAGGCATTCGCGCACGAAGCCCGGGGCCGCGCGCTTGTCGGTCGTGCTGCGGCCGGTGGCGCGCGCTTCGCGGTTGAGTTCGTCGATCAGCGCATCCGCGATGGCGAGTGCATCGCCGTCGCGCTCGCGCAGCGGCGGCATCGTGATCGATGCCGCGTCGAGACGCAGCCATAGATCCTCGCGCAGCGTGCCGTTCGCGACCGCCTCGCGGGCCGGGCGGCGCGTGGTCGCGATCAGCCGGAAGTCGCTCGCGATAGAACTCGTGCCGCCGATCCGCATGAAGTTCTGCGAGTCGAGCGCATGCAGCAGCGCCTCCTGCAGCACCAGCGGCAGTGCGGTGATCTCGTCGAGGAACAGCGTGCCGCCGCCGGCCTGTTCGAACAGGCCCGATTCGCGCCGCTCGGCGCCGTCGAACGCGCCGCGTTCATGGCCGAACAGCACGCTGTCGAGCGACGCGCCGTGACGCCCGGCATGCGCGATCGTGCGGCAGTCGAACGACACGAACGGCCCCTTGCGGCGCCGGCTCAGGTCGTGCAGCGTGCGCGCGGCCAGCTTCTTGCCGGTGCCGGCTTCGCCCGTGAACAGCACGGCCGTTTCGGTGCCGGCGTTGTGCTCGATCATGTCGTACACGTGCTGCATCGCCTCGCTGCGGCCCACCAGCGCGCCGAAACGGCCCAAGTGGCGCAGCGACGCGCGCAGCGTCCGCACTTCGTCGATCAGTTCGTAGGGACGCGGAATCCGGGCCAGCAGGCTGCGCAGGCGCGGAATGTTGATCGGCTTCAGCAGGTAATCCCAGATGCCGTGACGCAGGCCTTCGATCGCGCTCTCGACCGTCGCATTGCCCGTCAACACAATCACCGGCAGCGAGCCGTTCGGCTGCTGTTGCGGCAGATGCTGGAGCAGGTCGAATCCGCTGCCGTCCGGCAGGTTCAGGTCGACCAGGACGACATCGGGAATCGAGCGGCCGAGCGCCGTGCGTGCCTCGGCGAGCGACGTGGCCGTGTCGACCGAGAAGCCGTCCGCGGCGAGCAGTGCGGTCAGGCCGGACAGACTGTTGGGATCGTCTTCGACAATCAGGGCGTGTGGCATGGTGGACGCGAGTCGAGTCAAGAGAGGCGGGCTGTCGGCCATCGAGCCGGCCGCAGCCGCATGTCAGATTAAAAACTGATTTTATGCCCCGCTGAACACCTGACGTGCATTATTTCTTTGTCGCTATAAAACAGTTACCGATGATACAAATTGAATACCTTTAGTGCTGGATTTTGTGTTGCCCATGGTGCCGACGTATCGGTGCTGTTGGCGGCAGACAAACAAAAAGCGCCCCGAAGGGCGCTTTGTTCGATCCGGAAATCGCGGGCGATTACGCGCGGCTGCGATATTCGTTCGTGCGCGTATCGATTTCGATCTTGTCGCCGGTGTTGCAGAACAGCGGCACTTGCAGTTCGAAGCCCGTTGCGAGCTTGGCGTTCTTCAGCACCTTGCCCGACGACGTGTCGCCCTTGACGGCCGGTTCCGTGTAGGTGATCTCGCGAACCAGGACCGTCGGCAATTCGACCGAGATCGCCTTTTCGTTGTAGAACACGACTTCGCAAGCCATGCCGTCTTCGAGGTAGTTCAGCGCTTCGCCCATCATTTCCGCTTCGACTTCATACTGGTTGTAGTCGGCGTCCATGAACACGTACATCGGATCGGCGAAGTACGAGTACGTCACTTCCTTGCGGTCGAGCACGACGACTTCGAATTTGTCGTCAGCCTTGTAGACCGATTCCTGGCCTGCGTTCGACAGCAGGTTCTTCATCTTCATCTTGACGACGGCGGCGTTACGGCCCGACTTGTTGTATTCCGTCTTTGCGATGACCCATGCGTCGCTGCCGATCTGCACGACGTTGCCTACGCGGAGTTCCTGTGCGGTCTTCATAAAAAACTGTCCTGATCCAATCAAATAAATAGGTGCCTGAGCGTTGCACAACGGCTGACGGCGCAAGCGGGGGGCGTTCCGGTGGGTGCCAAGAGCCCCAAACGCGGGCGCTTGCGTGGTCGGCCGTCGGATAACCGCTTATTTTAACTGAGATTTTGCGTATTCCGCCAGCTTTCCGGCGAGATCGCCGACGCCCGCCAGCGCGTCGGCCCAGCATGCCGCGTTGGTGTCCAGTGCGGCACGATGTTGCAGCAAATCGGCCCAATCGGGCGTGCCGCCGCCGTTCCATGCGTGCCAGAAGCGCTCGAGCGCCGCGCGCGGCGCGTCGGCGAGGCCGGCCGACAGGTGCGCGAGCGCGGCGTCGAGCTTCGGCAGGTGCGCATCGTCGGCCTGCGGGTAGATGTGCCACACGAACGGCTTGCGCGCCCATTGCGCGCGGACGAACGAGTCCTCGCCGCGCACGAAGTTGATGTCGGCCGCCCACAGCAGCGGGTCATAGTCGGCCTGCGGGACGAACGCGAGCCCGTAAGCGGTCAGGTTGCCGGCGGTCGCGCGCGCGCCGGCGCCGAACGATTCGACCCCGAAGAAACGGGCGACGGCCGGCGATATGCGGCCGACGGGCACGAGCGCGACGACGGGCGACGGGCCGTCGCGCCACTGCGCGAGCAGCGCGTCGACGGCCGGATTTTCATAGGCGAAGAGGCTGACGACGGTCGTGCCCGGCGCCGGCGGCGCGTCGCCGGTCGCCTGCCGCCACCAGGCGGCGCGCGCTGCCGCGTCGGCTTCGAAGGCCGTGCGACGCGCGTCGAGGTCGCGTTCCTTCAGCACGCCGCCCGTGCCGGCCGACAAACCCGGGAAGAAGAACGTCTTGAGCAGCGGGTAGCGCGGATGCGGCGATGGCCGCAAATGGAAATCGGCGACCCAGTCCTCGGCGCTCAGGTATTCGAGATTGATCCACACGGGGCGGCGAGCGCGGCGCGCCATCGCCGCGAGATACGCGCCGGGCAGCTCGCACGCGAACGCCTCGATCACGACGTCGGCGATCTCCAGCGCATCGCCGACTTCCGCATGCCAGTGTTCGATCACGATGCCGTCGAGCGTCTGCCGCCCGGCATCGGGATCGACCCCCGGCAGCAGCCGCGCGAACGTGCGCAGATCGTCGATGAAGAGTCGCACCTGCCAGCCGTGCTCGTGCGCGAGCTGGCGCGCGAGGCGCCAGCACACGCCGATGTCGCCGAAGTTGTCGATCACGGTGCA
Source organism: Burkholderia sp. BCC1638 (assembly GCF_902833195.1). Taxonomy (NCBI): domain Bacteria; kingdom Pseudomonadati; phylum Pseudomonadota; class Betaproteobacteria; order Burkholderiales; family Burkholderiaceae; genus Burkholderia; species Burkholderia sp. BCC1638. The sequence continues at coordinate 28,794 of NZ_CADFEC010000004.1, read as the reverse complement.
GAAGAGGTCGCACGCGATCGGTTCGTCGGGTGCGAGCGGCGCAGGGGAGGCGGGGGCAGTGCGGGGCATCGAAGGGGGCCGGTGAATGCTCTAAACTGGCGATTCTAATGGACCCGTTCCGCGCCACAAGGCACCCGGATCACGCATGACATCCCCAGAAGCCGCCGACATTCCGTTCGAACCCAAGAAGATCCTCGCGCAATTGCCGCACATGCCGGGCGTCTACCGCTACTACGACACGGCGGGCGCCGTGCTTTACGTCGGCAAGGCGCGCGACCTGAAGAAGCGCGTATCGAGCTATTTCACGAAGACGCAGCTGTCGCCGCGCATCGCGATGATGGTCACGCGCATCGCGCGCATCGAGACGACCGTCACACGCTCGGAGGCCGAGGCGCTGCTGCTCGAGAACAACCTGATCAAGGCGCTCACGCCGCGCTACAACATCCTGTTTCGCGACGACAAGTCGTATCCGTACCTGAAACTCACCGCGCACCGCTTTCCGCGCATGGCGTACTACCGCGGCTCGGTCGACAAGCAGAACCAGTATTTCGGGCCGTTCCCGAGCGCATGGGCCGTGCGCGAGAGCATCCAGATCCTGCAGCGCGTGTTCCAGCTGCGCACCTGCGAGGATTCGGTCTTCAACAATCGCACGCGGCCATGCCTGCTGCATCAGATCGGGCGCTGCACGGCGCCGTGCGTCGGCGCGATTTCCGAGGACGATTACGCGATCGACGTGTCGAATGCCGCGCGGTTTCTGCTCGGCCGGCAGTCGGAAGTGATGAAGGAGCTCGAGCAGAAGATGCACGCGTTCGCGGCCGACCTGAAGTTCGAGCAGGCGGCCGCCGTGCGTAACCAGATGAGCTCGCTCGCGACGGTGCTGCACCAGCAGGCGATCGAGGTCGGCAGCGACAGCGACGTCGACATCCTGGCGGTCGTCGCGCAGGGCGGGCGCGTGTGCGTGAACCTGGCGATGGTGCGCGGCGGCCGGCATCTCGGCGACAAGGCCTATTTCCCGACGCACGTCGAAAGTGCGCTGACGCTTGCCGAAGGCGGGCTCGGCGACGAAGCCGAGGCGGCGGACGCTGCCGACGAAACCGCCGCGGCATTGCCCGACGGGCCTGCGGAAGACGCTGCCGCCGCGCGCGACGCGGGGGCGTCGGTGGAGGCCGAGGTGCTCGATGCGTTCATCGCGCAGCACTATCTCGGCAACCGCGTGCCGCCCGTGCTGGTCGTGAGCCACGCACCCGCGAGCCGCGACCTGCTCGAACTGCTGTCCGAGCAGGCCGGTCACAAGGTCTCGCTGGTGCGGCAGCCGCAGGGGCAGCGGCGCGCGTGGCTGTCGATGGCCGAGCAGAACGCGCAGATCGCGCTCGCACGGTTGCTGTCCGAGCAGGGCTCGCAGCAGGCGCGCACGCGCGCGCTCGCGGAGACGCTCAGCTTCGAAGGCGACGATCTTGCAACGCTGCGGATCGAATGTTTCGACATCAGCCACACGATGGGCGAGGCGACGCAGGCGTCGTGCGTCGTCTATCACCATCACAAGATGCAGTCGGGCGAGTACCGGCGCTACAACATCACCGGCATCACGCCGGGCGACGATTACGCGGCCATGCGGCAGGTGCTGACGCGCCGCTACGAGAAGATGGTCGAGCAGGCCGCGCAGGCGGCGTCCGCCGACGACGCGGCCGGCATCGACGGCGAATCGACGCGCAAGGCCGAGGCATCGAGCCTGCTGCCGAACATCGTGCTGATCGACGGCGGCAAAGGGCAGGTCGAGATCGCGCGACAGGTGTTCACCGAACTCGGCCTCGACACGTCGATGCTGGTTGGTGTCGCGAAGGGCGAAGGGCGCAAGGTCGGCCTCGAGACGCTCGTGTTCGCGGACGGCCGCGCACCGCTCGAACTCGGCAAGGAGAGCGCCGCGCTGATGCTCGTCGCACAGATCCGCGACGAGGCGCACCGTTTTGCGATCACCGGGATGCGCGCGAAGCGGGCGAAGGCGCGCCAGACCTCGCGGCTCGAGGAGCTCGAAGGGGTCGGTGCGAAACGTCGGCAGCGACTGCTCGCGCGGTTCGGCGGGCTGCGCGGCGTGGTGGCCGCGAGCGTCGAGGAACTGGCGAGCGTCGACGGCATCTCGCACGCACTCGCCGAGCAGATCTACAAGCAGCTTCACTGAAGCGGCCGTGCGGCCGGCGGCCCCAGCGCGCGATCTCGCGTTCTTGTGGCGGGCCGGTCGACACGGCACAATTGCGAATCCTTTACTGACCCGCATGCCATGCCGTTCAATTTCCCGATTTTCCTGACGTGGGTACGGATCGTGCTGATCCCGCTCGTCGTCGGCGTGTTCTATCTGCCGGACACGGTGATGGGCGGCGCGCACCGCAACCTCGCGGCGGCGGCGATCTTCATCCTCGCCGCGTTGACCGACTGGTTCGACGGGTTTCTCGCCCGCAAGTGGAACCAGACGTCGTCGTTCGGCGCGTTCCTCGATCCGGTCGCGGACAAGCTGATGGTGACTGCCGCGCTGCTGATCCTCGTGCAGATTTCGCGGGTCGATGCGGCGATCGCGCTCGTGATCGTCGGCCGCGAGATCGCGATCTCGGCGCTGCGCGAATGGATGGCACAGATCGGTGCGTCGAAGAGCGTCGCGGTGAACCAGCTCGGCAAGTTCAAGACCGCGTGCCAGATGGTCGCGATCCCGATGCTGCTGTACTACGGCCCGCTGCCGCTCGGCATTGCGACGATCGACACGCGCGTGTGGGGCGAATGGCTGATGTACCTCGCGGCGGTGCTGACGATCTGGTCGATGCTGTACTACATGAAGCTTGCGTGGCCGCAGATTCGCGAGCGCGGCGGCGCGTGACCGGCCCCGCACGGGCGGTTGCGCAGGTTTTTGGAAAAAGGGCTGGAAAAGCCCTTGACACACGAATGTGCCTTCGACATAATCTCGCTTCTCCGCTGCACGACGAAGTAAGTGTGTGACGGGGAAGCAGTAGTGCAGCAATACGCGGGAGTAGCTCAGTTGGTAGAGCGCAACCTTGCCAAGGTTGAGGTCGCGAGTTCGAGACTCGTCTCCCGCTCCAAGTAATGGGGAAGCCACGCTTCCCTTTTTATTTGATGGACTGATGGTCCTCGAATAAAAAATCTGTCGCTTGCCTCTACGGCATCCGGACAGTCCGCTTTTGGCGCGATAGCAAAGCGGTTATGCAGCGGCCTGCAAAGCCGTTTAGGCCGGTTCGACTCCGGCTCGCGCCTCCAGGTAGGAAAAGAAATGCCCCGCTTCGGCGGGGCTTTTCTTTTTTTCACGCGTCATTCACGCATCTATTCCACCGGATATGTCAGCGTCACCCACTCGCACTTCGACGTGCTCTTGCCGTCGTAGTCGTAAATCGCGAGCAGATGCTGGCCCTTGCTGTTCAGGATCGGCGGCGTGATCGTCCGCCGACCGACACGTGTTTGCGGATTTCCGATTAGAGATCCGGCGGCGTGTCGATGCCGTTCTCCGGCACGCGTCACCATGAGCGTGCCGAACATTCGGCGATGCCGGTCAGCCGTCGACCGGCCGTGCCGGCGTGTCGAGCCTCAACTGATAGAACGCCGCATCGAGCCAGCGGCCGAACTTGAAGCCCGCTTCGGTGATCGTGCCCGAGTGCACGAAGCCGAGCCGCGTATGCAGCGCGACGCTGCCGCCGTTGGTCGCGTCGATGCAGCCGACCAGCAAATGCACGTCGGCCTCGCGCGCACGCCGGATCAACTCGCGCAGCAGCAACTCGCCGAGCCCGCGGCCGCGATGGTCGCGGTGGACGTAGACGCTGTGCTCGACCGTGTACTTGAACGCCGGGAACGCGCGGAATGTACCCCAGCTCGCGAAGCCGACCAGCGTGCCCGATTCGTCGACCGCGCCGACGACCGGAAACCCGCCGGCGCGCTTCGTCGCGAACCACGTGACCATCGATTCCGGCGGGCGAGGCCGGTAGTCGTACAGCGCGGTGGAATTCACGATCGCGTCGTTCAGGATCTCGAGAATGGCCGCGGCATGCTCGGCCTCGCTGCAATCGATCAAGCGCACGTCGCCGCGCGGTGTCGGGGAATTCATACGGGCTCCTGCGCCTGTCGGCCTTGAACGGATGACACATTCCGCGCGCCGACGGCGGCGGGGGCATCGCAGATCGCGACGACATAGCGCGCGACGTGCGACGACGGGTTGCTGAAAACCAGCGGCTGATCGACGCGCATGGCCAGACAGTCTCCTTCGTGCAGTTCGTGAAGCTGGTCGCCGAACGTGACGTCGACGCGCCCGCGGACGACCCACACCTGTTGATGCAGCGCGCTTTCGCGCCCGCCGGAGTCGTACGCGACGCGCGCGCCGGGCGGGAAATCGATCTCGACGAGCTGGATCGGCGACGGCCAGCCGGGCGGCGACAGATTGCGCCGCATGTACCCGGACGCCGGATCGCGCCATTCCGCCTGCTGTGCGCGCCGCACCAGCGGCTGCGCGGGTGCGTCGTCGCGATCGCCGGCGAACAGCCCGGCCAGCGACACGCCGAGACCGGCCGCGAGCTTGTCGAGCACGACGGCCGTCGGGCTCGCCGACGCACGCTCGATGAGCGAGATCATCGAACGGCTGACGCCGGAACGCGCGGCGAGCGCATCGAGCGTGTAGCCTCGTAGCGTGCGCAGGTCGCGCACGCGCCGGGCAATGCGTTCGTTGATGCCGGTGTCGTCGGCGGGGGTGGCGGTTGATTCTTGCATGATGGATTTATTTTCCAGCAAGCTGGAATTCGATGTCAACGGAATTGCTGCCGTCTCGGATCGAGGATTCGCTGGCGGCCAGGCGCTTGCCCGGAGATCGGAGCGAGCGTAATATACGAAACGGCTATATTTCGTTTAATTAGAGACATATGGGAATCATCAAGATATCCGAGCACATGCACGAACGGCTGCGCTCGACCAGTACCGCGCTGAGCCGTTCGATCAATGCACAGGCGGAGCACTGGCTGCGCGTCGGGATGCTCGCGGAGCTCAATCCGTCGCTGTCCTACGGCGATATCTGCCGGATGCTGATCGAGACCGAAGCGCGCGGCGGCGACGCCGGGCCGACGGAGTCGGTCGCTCACGGCATCGAGCAGGTGGCATGATGGCGAGACGCGAAATCCCGATCCGCGGTGCCGCGGAAATCGCCAGGTCGCGCGAGGCCGCGAAGCTGGCATCCCAAGTGCTGACGATGATCACCGAGCACGTGAAGCCGGGCGTCACCACCGACGAACTGGACGCGCGCTGCCGCGAATACATCGTCGACGAGCTCGGCGCGATCCCGGCGAACATCGGCTACCACGGTTATCCGAAAACCCTGTGCACGTCGGTCAACCACGTGGTCTGTCACGGCATTCCGTCGTCGCGGCCGATGCGTGACGGCGACATCGTGAATCTCGACATCGCGGTGATCAAGGACGGCTGGTTCGGCGACACGAGCCGCATGTACTTCGTCGGCGAGCCGGGCGAACTGGCGCGTCGCCTCGTCGCGACGACCTACGAGGCGATGCATGCGGGCATCCGCGCGGTTCGTCCGGGCGCGACGCTCGGCGACGTCGGCTACGCGATCCAGCAGGTCGCGCATCGCGAAGGGTTCAGCGTGGTCCGCGAGTATTGCGGGCACGGGATCGGCGATGTGTATCACGACGAGCCGCAGGTGCTGCACTACGGCCGCCCGGGCACCGGCGTGCCGCTGCGGCCGGGGATGATCTTCACGATCGAGCCGATGCTGAATGCGGGCAAGCGCGACACGCGCGTGCTGGCTGACGGCTGGACGGTCGTCACGAAGGACCATTCGCTGTCCGCTCAATGGGAGCACATGGTCGTCGTGACGGAGCAGGGCTTCGAGATCCTGTCGGACGACGTGACGCCGCCGGCGTTCGCGGCGCTGTCCGGCACGCACGCGGCCTGACGCGCGGTGAGCCGCACGGCAGCGGCGCAATGAAAAGGCCCCATGACGGGGCCTTTTCATTTGGCGTCGCGCGGCTTAACCGCGCGTCTTCTGCCATGCGTGTTCGACGAACACGCGGCAGAGCGCTTCCATCCCGTTGCGGTCCTCGGCATCGAAGCGTGCGGCAACGGGGCTGTCGACGTCCCACACGCCAATCAGCGTGCCGTCGGCGGCCACCAGCGGCACGACGATTTCCGATTCCGACGCGGCATCGCAGGCGATATGGCCGGGGAATTCGTGCACGTCGCGCACGACCTGCGTCTCGCGGGTCTGCGCGGCGGTGCCGCACACGCCCTTGCCGAGCGCGATCCGCACGCACGCGGGCTTGCCCTGGAACGGGCCGACCACGAGTTCCGTCCCGTCGAAGAAATAGAAGCCGGCCCAATTCAGGCGGTCGAGCGAGTGATAGACGAGCGCGGAGAAGTTCGCGGCGTTCGCGATCAGGTCGCGTTCCGTTTCGACGAGCGCGCGTGCTTGCTCGACGAGCGTCGCATAGAGTTCGGCCTTGGAGGCGTGAGGGTCGGTGGACAGCGTGAACATGGCTGAAATGCGAAAAGGGTTGTGGGCAGCGGGGTTGTGAAAAGCGCGATGCGCGTTCCGCAGTCTACGGCACGCACGGCCCGTTTGCAGCGCGTGGTTCGCGGGCGCCGTCGCTCAGTCAGGTTCGAGTTCGGCGAACCGCTCGGCCAGGAAATCGAGCAGCGCGCGCACCGCGGGCAGCAGCCCGCGCCGCGACGCGAACACCGCGTGCACGATCTCGCGGCGCGGTGCCCAGTCCGGCAGCACGGTCGCCAGTTCGCCGCGCGCGACTTCGTCGCGCACCATCATCGTCGGCAACTGCACGATGCCGACGCCCGCGACGGCCGCCGCGCGCAGCGCGAGCATGCCGCCCGTCACGAGCCGCGGCTGGTGGTGGATTTCCGCCTGCGCGCCGTCGGGGCCGCGCAGCCGCCACACGTGCGTGGCCTGTGGCACGCCGTGATCGAGGCTCGGCAAGCGGGTCAGGTCGGCGGGGACGGCCGGCACGCCCCGCTCGCGCAGCAACGCGGGGCTCGCGACGAGGCACTGCCCGCGCTCGGCCAGCACGCGCAGGGCGAGATCGCTGTCCTCGAGCGGCGGCGGGCGCACGCGGATCGCGACGTCGATCCCTTCGCCGACGACGTCGACGCGCCGGTTGGTCGCTTCCAGGTGAATTTCCACGCGCGGGCACGCGACCATGAACGCGGCGATCATCGCGCCGACCAGCGAATCGAGCAGCACGACCGGGCAGCTGACCCGCACGATGCCGCGCGGCTCCTCGTGCAGCAGCGCGATCGCCTCGTCGGCGGCGTCCGCTTCGACGAGCATCGCGCGGCAATGCGCGTAATAGGTCTGGCCGACGTCGGTGACAGTGAAGCGGCGTGTCGAGCGCTGGATCAGCCGCATCCCGAGCCGCGCTTCGAGCAGCGCGATGCGGCGGCTCAGCTTCGATTTCGGCATGTTCAGCGCGCGTCCGGCCGGCGCGAAGCCGCCGTGCTCGACCACCTGCACGAAGTAATAGAGATCGTTCAGATCCCGTTCGTTATCGTTCATGAAATAGAACGCTGAGTGCGATTTTGGCAGTCTACCGGATCGATCGTTCCACCTCTATATTCCTTCTCAGGATGCGAAACACGTGTTTCGCCGCAATTCGGAGAAGGCAAATGAAGAAGATCCAGGGTGTGTACAGTGCGCCGCGCGGTCATTGGGTCGGCGACGGTTTCCCGGTGCGTTCGATGTTCAGCTATCAGTCTCACGGCATGCACCTGAGCCCGTTCCTGCTGCTCGACTACGCCGGTCCTGCGAACTTCGAGCCGGCTTCGGCGCCGCGCGGGGTGGGCCAGCACCCGCACCGCGGGTTCGAAACGGTGACGATCGTCTATGACGGCGAAGTCGCGCACCGCGACTCGACCGGCGCAGGCGGCGTGATTGGCCCGGGCGACGTGCAGTGGATGACGGCCGCGAGCGGGATCCTGCACGAGGAATTCCACTCGGAAGCGTTCACGAAGCGCGGCGGCCCGCTCGAGATGGTGCAGCTGTGGGTGAATCTGCCCGCCGCCGACAAGATGGGGGCGCCCGGTTATCAGACGCTTCTGGACGCGGACATCCCGGTGGTCGAATTGCCGGACGGCGCAGGTCGCGCGCGGATCATCGCGGGCGAGTTCGACGGGCGGCGCGGCCCGGCCCGCACGCACACGCCGATCGACGTGTGGGACGTGCGGCTTGCAGCAGGCGGCCGTGCACGGTTCCCGATCGCCGAAGGGCGGACGCTCGCGGTGGTCGTGCTGAGCGGGACGTTGCTGGTGAACGGCGAGACGGTCGCCCGCGAGGCGCAGTTCGTGCAACTGAGCCGCGACGGCCGCGACGTCGAGATCGAAGCGAACGGCGACGCCAAGCTGCTGATTCTGAGCGGCGAGCCGATCGATGAGCCGGTCGTCGGTTACGGGCCGTTCGTGATGAACTCGCAAGAGGAAATCCGGACCGCGATCGACGATTTCAACAGCGGCCGCTTCGGCCAGATGCCGGCGTGACGGACAGGCCCCGCGCAATGCGGGGCTTTTTTTCATGCGCGGAGCGGCGGCACGCGTGCCGCGTGCGCTTCGAGGCATAATCAACGGTTGCCGCGCGCCGGCCGGCGCGCTTGAATCAGGACCGACCATGAATGCTTCCGCACCTGCCGCCTCCGCGCGCGCCGACGATCTCGACTGGCACTGGAAATCCTTCGACGCGCTGACGGCGCGTGAACTCTATTCGATCCTCGACGCGCGCAGCGCCGTGTTCGTCGTCGAGCAGAACTGCGTGTATCGCGACATCGACGGTGTGGATCAGGCCGCATGGCACCTGGCCGCGTACGATCCAGCGGGCCGTCTCGCCGGCTATCTGCGCGTGCTGCTGCCGGATGCGCAGCACACCGACGTGCGCATCGGCCGCGTGCTGACGACCGCACCGTTTCGCGGCGCGGGCCTCGGCAACGCGCTGCTGTCGCGCGCGCTCGAGCACATCCGCGCGCAGTGGCCGGATACGCAGGTGAGCCTGCATGCACAGGCCCATCTGCAGCGCTTCTATGGGGCATTCGGTTTCACGCCGAGCTCGGACGTGCACGACGAGGACGGCATCCCGCACGTGTGGATGACCAGCGCGCGCGGCTGACGCGCCGCGCCGTCAGTGGGCGGCGCGCGTCACCGGCGGGTTTTGCGTGCGCCGGGCGGCCGCCCGCTCGTCGATCAAGCGGCCGCGCGCCGACAGCCGCAGCCAGTGCCGCAGCGCGATCAGCGCGCCGATCACGCTCATCATCGAACCCGGGATCCACAGCAGCAGGCCGCCGATCTGCTGGTCGCGCAGCGGGCTGAGCCACGTGAATGCGCGTCCGCAGATCGAGTAGATCGGATACAGCTCATGCGGCGTGAAGAAGATCAGCGCGCCGAGCGCGATCTGCGGCGGGATTGCCGCGACGACGATCAGGATCCGGCGGCCCGGCGACAGCCGCGCGGGCGGCGCGGGACGCGGATCGACGACGAGCCACCAGAACAGCAACCCGTCGATCACCATGCTCCAGTTCATCACGCGATACAGGCGCCAGTCGAGCATCGCGATGAAGTGGATCGGAGACAGCAGCCAGAAATAGATCAGCCCGACGAACAGCACGACCGCGACGACCGGATGGAACACCACGTCGAGCGTCGCGCGCACGGGCGCCCAGGCGAGCGCGGGGCGCACGAAGCGCTGCCGCCAGCGAAACGGGATGCCCGCGCGGATCGCCGCGCCCGGGTAGGCCAGCGCGATGAAGAACGGCCCGAGGTGATGCAGCACGAGATGCTGCGCGCGGTGCAGGAAGAATTCGTGCTCGAAGAAGTAGTCGAGCCGCGTATGCAGCGCGATGTAGAGCGCCGTCAGCCCGAGCCAGAACGAGAACTGCCGCAGCGGCGACACCTTCGCCTTCTTCACGCCGCGCGCGAACAGCACGGCGGCCGTCAGCACCGCGATGACCACGGTCGGCGACGGTTCCCACGGGTCGAGCCAGTACAGGACGTTCATCGCGCGCGCATCACTTCGCCTGGGCCGGCGACTTCACGGCGAACGGCGCGTCGACCGTCTCGCCGTCGGAGAACTTCAGGCGCAGGCGCACGGTGTCGCCGGGCTTGATCGCGTGCCTGGGCTCCTCGAGCATGAAGTGATAGCCGCCCGGCGCGATGTCGACCTTGCCGCGCGCGGGGATCGTCAGCTTGTCGACCATTTCCATCTTCTGCGTCGAGCCGTTCGACACCGTCTGGTGCAGCATCGCCATCCCGTAGTCGGGGCTGTCGACGTCGACGAGATCGACCGGCTTGTCGCCCGTGTTGACGAGCGTCACGTAGCCGCCCGCGGGCAGTTTGTTCGGCAGCCAGCGCACCCATGCGTTGTGCGCGGAGATCGCGCCGGCGGCATACGCGTGCGCGCCGGTGCACAGCGCGGCGAGGAGGGCGAACGTCTTGAGGGTCGTCTTCATGTCGGAGTTCAGGTGGTGGAGGCGGTGTCGATGATCCGGCGCACATCCGCGGCGATGGCGTCGGGCGAGTCGCGGTCGGTCGCGAGCAGGCGCGCGCGACCGTTCGCGTCGAAGATGTAGACGGCCGAGCTGTGCGTGACCTCGTAGCCGCCGGACGGATCGCGTTTTTCCATCTGGTATGCGACGCGATAGCGCTTCGCGAGCGATTCGATCTGGCCGTCGGTGCCGGTCAGGCCGCGCGCATGCGCGGCGTCGAACGCGGCGACATACGACTGCATCGCCTGCGGCGTGTCGCGCGCCGGATCGACCGAGACGAACAGGATGCGCACGTCGTTCGCCTGGGGGCCGAGCTTCGCGAGCACTTCCATCAGCCGTGCCATCGTTTCGGGGCAGACGTCCGGGCAGTGCGTATAGCCGAAGTAGACGAGCGCGACGCGGCCGCGAAACGCGTTCGCGTCGGTCGCGTGGCCATCGCCGCCGGTGAGCGTGAACGACAGGTCGGGCAGGTGGCCCGTGACGTTGGTCAGTTGCCAGTTCGGCTCGTCGTGCGTGCATGCGGCGAGCGCGACGGCGGCGCTCAGCGCCGCGGCCGTGCGGACGAAGCGGGTCAGACTGAAGAGGCGCCGGTGCGGCGCGGGACGGGCAGACGACATCCTGGGGCTCGATCGGACGGAACAGTCGTCGGCCGGCGCGGCGCCATGCGTCGCGCGGCCGGCGGTTGCCGACTGTAGCGCAATTCCCGCGCCTGCGTCCTTTCGAAACCCGTACGGCACGGGCCAGCGGGGCAATATGTCGCAGTTGACGCGGAGGGCCGCGCGAGGCTCGTGCCCCACCGGTTTCGCCCATCTCGCCACGCAGGCGCGGTAAGATGCGCACAATTCCATTCTCGCAGCGGCGGCCCCGCGTTTGCAGGCCGCTCCTCAGACCATCGAATCGATGCAATCCGTTCCGGCTTCCTTGTCCCTGACCGATACCGCGTTCTTTTTCGACTTCGACGGCACGCTCGTCGAGCTGGCGCCGACGCCCGACAGCATTCACGTGCCGCCGTCGCTGCTGACGCTGCTCGATGAACTGCGGCGTCGCACGCACGGTGCGGTCGCCGTCGTGTCGGGTCGCGGCATCGACAATCTCGACACGTTCCTGAACATGCCGGACCTGCCGATCGCGGGCCTGCACGGCGCCGAACGTCGCGATGCGAACGGCGACACGCAGCGCATCGGCTTCAACGACGAGCGGCTGCTGCGCATCGAGCGCGAACTCGCGGCCGTCGTCGACCGTCATCCGGGCATGCTGCTCGAAATCAAGGGCGCGGCCGTCGCGCTGCACTACCGCAACGCGCCTGAGCGCGAGCCGGCCGCGCGCGCAGCGGCCGAGCGCCTCGTCGCCGAATATGCGGATGCGTACGTGCTGCAGCCCGGCAAGATGGTATTCGAGATCAAACCGAAGGGCGTCGACAAGGGGCGCGCGTTGGCCGCGTTTCTCGACGAGCCGCCGTTCGCGGGCCGCATGCCGCTGTTCGCGGGCGACGACCTGACCGACGAGAAGGGCTTCGCGGTGGTTAACGCGCGCGGCGGTGTGTCGATCAAGGTCGGCGCGGGCGAGACGTCGGCCCGTACGCGGCTCGACTCGGTCGACGCGCTGCACGAGCAGATCGCCCGCTGGCTTGGCGCGGAGCAGCAGGGCGCATGAGTCGGCTCATCATTGTTTCGAACCGCGTCGCCCCGATTTCGGAAGGCGAACCGGCGGCGGGCGGCCTCGCGATCGGCGTGTACGACGCGCTGAAGGAGACGGGCGGCATGTGGTTCGGCTGGAGCGGCGAGGTGGTCGCGTCCGGCGCGCCGCAGATCCGCATCGAGGAGCGCGGCCCCGTGACGTTCGCGACCGTCGGGCTGTCGCGCCGCGATTACGACCAGTACTACCGAGGCTTTTCGAACGCGACGCTGTGGCCCGCGTTTCATTACCGCGCCGATCTGATCCAGTACGACCGCCACGAGTTCGAGGGCTACAGCCGCGTGAACGTCTGGCTCGCGCAGCAGCTCGTGCCGCTGCTGCAGGACGACGACGTGATCTGGGTGCACGACTATCACCTGATCCCGTTCGCGCGTGCGCTGCGTGCGGCCGGCGTGAAGAACCGCATCGGCTTTTTCCTGCACATTCCGTTTCCGGCCGCGCAGGTGCTCGTCAACGTGCCGCCGCATGGCGAGCTCGTCGAGTCGCTGTGCGCGTTCGACCTGCTCGGCTTCCAGACCGATCCGGACCTGCGCGCATTCTGCGACTACATCGAGTTCGAGGCGGGCGGCGAAGTGGCGCGCGAAGGGCATACGGTGCGTGTCAGTGCGTTCGGCAACACGCTGCGTGCGGCCGCCTATCCGATCGGCGTGTATCCGGACGAGATCGCGTCGCTCGCGCAGGCCGGCGAGAACGGCAAGGCGGCGCGCATGGCCACGTCGCTGCGCGGGCGCCAACTGATCATGAGCGTCGACCGCCTCGATTATTCGAAGGGGCTCGTCGAGCGGTTTCGCGCGTTCGAGAAACTGCTGGAGCACCAGGCGTCGATCCGCAACCGCGTGTCGTTCCTGCAGATCGCACCGTCGACGCGCGCCGACCTGCGCGCGTACCAGGACATCCGCCTGCAGCTCGAAGCGGAGTCGGGGCGCATCAACGGCCGCTACGCGGAGCTCGACTGGGCGCCGATCCTCTACATTCACCGCCAGTACGACCGGCAGGTGCTGGCCGCGCTGTATCGCCTCGCGCGCGTGGGCTTCGTGACGCCGCTGCGCGACGGCATGAATCTCGTCGCGAAGGAGTACGTGTCCGCGCAGAATCCGGAGGATCCGGGCGTGCTCGTGCTGTCGCGTTTCGCAGGCGCCGCGCGCGAGCTGACGGGTGCGCTGATCGTCAATCCGATTGATATCGACGGAATGGCCGACGCGCTGTCGCAAGCGCTGACGATGCCGCTCGCCGAGCGGCGCGCGCGCTATGCGGACATGATCGCGCAGCTGCGCGAGAACAACGTGTCGGTGTGGCGCGACAACTTCCTGCGCGACCTGCAGCGCGTGTAATCCGCGCGCCGCGCGGCGAAGGTGGTGCGATGTCATGAAAAAAGCCGCCGTGCGCGAAGCACGGCGGCTTTTTTTGTCGGCTGCGTGGCGCGGCGTCAGGCCACGCGTTCGCCGGTCGGTGCGGTGCCGTCGGGCGCGTGATGGCGGCCGTGCTGCTTCGCGAGCAGGTCGCGGTACAGGCCCGGACGGTTGCGCAGCACGTCGGGGCTGCCGTCGTCGATCACCTTGCCGTTGCTCATCACGATGATCCGGTCGAAATTACGCAGCGTCGACAGCCGGTGCGCGATCGCGATCACCGTGCGGCCGACCATCAGGCGGTCGAGCGCGCTCTGGATCGCTTCCTCGGATGCGCTGTCGAGTGCGGATGTCGCTTCGTCGAGCAGCAGGATCGGCGCGTTCTTCAGGATCGCGCGGGCGATCGCGATGCGCTGGCGCTGGCCGCCCGACAGCTTCACGCCGCGGTCGCCGACGATCGTGTCATAGCCTTCCGGCATCGCCTCGATGAACTCCGAACAGCGGGCGTCGCGCGCGGCGGCGAGCACTTCGTCGCGGGTCGCTTCGGGCCGGCCGTATGCGATGTTGTCGTAGATGGTCCGGTGCAGCAGCGAGATGTCCTGCGGCACGAGCGCGATCGCGTGCCGCAGGCTGTCCTGCGTGATCGCCTTCACGTCCTGCCCGTCGACCTTCACGGCGCCGTCCTGCGTGTCGTAGAAGCGCTGCAGCAGCGCGAGCACGGTCGACTTGCCGGCGCCCGACTTGCCGATCAGGCCGACGCGCTGGCCCGGTTCGATATGGAGATCGAAGTGGTCGAGGATCGCGCGGCGGTGCGGATACGCGAACGTCACGCGTTCGAAATCGACGCGCCCGCCCTTGGCCGACAGCGGTTGCGCGTCGGAGCGGTCCGGCATCCCGTGCGGCTCGAGCAGCGTCTTTACGGCTTCGGACAGGCGTGCCACGTGCTGCGTGACGTCGACGAGCGCGACCGCCAGATCGCGCGTGCCGTGCAGGATCGTGAAGCCGAGCGAGCTGACGAGCACGATGTCGCCGGAGGTCGCGCGGCCCTGGTCCCACAGCCACAGCGCCCAGCCGAGCAGGCCGGCGGACAGCATCGCGGTGATCACCGCGTGCAGCAGGCGCAGCTTCTCGAGATAGAGCAGGCTTTGCTGGCGCGCGTCCATCTCGGCCTTCACCGTCGCGCCGAAGCGCTTCTGTTCGCGCAGCGTCATCCCGAACGCGCGCACGAGGCCCATGTTGCCGATCACGTCGACGAGCTCGCCGTCGACCGCGGCGGCCTTCGACGCGAACGCGTGATGGCGCGCGGAACCGCGCCCGGCGAGCTTGAACAGCACGATCGAGAGCACGGCCGAACAGCCGAGCAGGCCGGCGGCCATCAGCGGGTTCACGACGATGATCATCAGGATCGCGCCCATCACCGCGATGCACGGCGGCAGCACGTTCCACGCCATCGTGTTCTCGGACGTATAGACGGCGTTCGACGTGGCGGTGATGCGGCTCGCGAGCGTGCCCGGCTGCTTTTCCGAGTAGTACGTCGGCGAGTGGCCGATCAGGTACTGGAACAGGTCGCGCCGCAGGTCGCCGGTGACCGCGACGAACGTGTGCGCGGCGACCCAGCCGCCGACGCGCCACAGCAGGTTGTCGGCCGCGATCAGCCCGACGAGCAGCGCGAACGCGCTCCACAACGGGCCCGGATGATGACGCCCGGTCGCGAGCACGTCGATCAGGTGTTTGATCGCGTATTGCGAGCCGAGCGCGCAGCCGACGGCGGCCAGCACGCTGCAGAGCACGACCAGGTGCGCGACGGGATGCAGGCGGATGTAGCGGAACAGGAACGCGATCGGCCGATGCGCGTAGCTCGACAGCTTCGCGTTGTGGGCGTTGCGCTGGGCAGGGGTGAGAGATTCCAAAATATGCGTGCGGTGATTCGGTGATTGAGCTGATCGGTGGATCGCAGCCCACGGTCGCCCGGACTGAATAATCCGGCATTGTAAACAAGGCCGTGCTTTGCGCCGCGCGAATCTTGCCTTGGTCAGGGGCGCGCGATCAATTTTGAGATAAAATCCGGCATCCTGTCCTGCCGCATGCGCCGGAATCGCGATGCCGGCGGCGAGGGATGACTCGGAACGCCAAAAGGGCCTTCCACTCTAGAACGGACGCCCAAGTCCGCGGGTTGCAAAGTGTTGCACCTTTGTAACAAAGTAAAGTGTTTGAAATGTTGTGCGCCGTATCGGGATTAACCCTAGATAATCGGCTCCGGGTTCGATTCCAGGTTTTTACGAACCCCTGTCAACGGGTCTTCGTTTCAAACGTTCTATGCCTGTCGCGTCGCCGACGCTCCTTGAGCAGCGCGGGTTCGACGCCCCCGGCAGGCTGATTCGTCCGACTTTCGGACGACATGCATCCAGCCCGGACCGCCGGCAGGTTGCCGACCCATACCTGGTTTTTAGCCGATTTTTTAGGAGTTACGCATGCGAATCGCCCAAATCGCTCCGTTGCACGAAGCGGTGCCCCCGAAACTGTACGGTGGTACCGAGCGAGTGGTGTCCTACCTCACCGAAGCTCTCGTCGAGATGGGGCATGACGTCACGCTCTTCGCGAGCGGCGATTCGCAAACGTCGGCGAAGCTCGAAGCGTGCTGGCCGCAGGCGCTGCGCCTCGACCCGACGATCCGCGACGTGATGGCTCCGCACATGCTGCTCCTCGAGCAGGTGCGCCGCCGTGCGGAAGAGTTCGACGTCCTGCACTGCCACATCGACTACTACCCGTTCTCGCTGTTCTCGCGCCAGCCGGTCCCGCATCTGACGACGATGCACGGCCGTCTCGACCTGCCGGAACTGCAGCCGATCTTCAACGCGTTCAGCGACGTGCCGGTCGTGTCGATCTCCGACAACCAGCGCGTCCCGCTGCCGCAGGCGAACTGGCTGTCGACCGTGTACCACGGCCTGCCGGAAAACCTGCTGACGCCGATCCCGAACGTGAAGCCGAGCTACCTCGCGTTCCTCGGCCGCATCTCGCCGGAGAAGCGCGTCGACACCGCGATTCGCATCGCCGAGCAGGCCGGCCTGCCGATCAAGATCGCCGCGAAGCTCGACAAGGCCGACCGCGCGTACTACGAAGAGAAGATCAAGCCGCTGTTCGCGCTGCCGCACGTTGAGTACATCGGCGAAATCAGCGAGTCGGAAAAGACCGAATTCCTGGGCAACGCGCACGCGCTGCTGTTCCCGATCGACTGGCCGGAGCCGTTCGGCCTGGTGATGATCGAGGCGATGGCCTGCGGCACCCCGGTGATCGCGTTCAAGCGCGGTTCGGTGCCGGAAGTGATCGAAAACGGCGTGTCGGGCTTCGTCGTCGAAGACGAACTGTCGGCCGTCGCGGCGCTCAAGCGCCTCGATACGCTGCCGCGCGAGAAGGTGCGCGCCGCGTTCGAAGCACGTTTCTCGTCGAAGGTGATGGCGCAGAACTACGTGAAGGGCTACGAAGAACTGCTGCGCCAGAAGCGCCGCACGGTGCTGCGCGAAGTCAACGCAAGCTGATGCCGGAGCGCCGGCCGCACTGCGGCTGAGGCCGTCATCGACGCCCCGTCCGGGTCACCGGCGGGGCGTTGTCACATCTGCGGCGCCGATCTGTTGTATTCTCGCCGCGCCCGGCGCCGCGAACGGCCCCGGAAGCGGTCCGGCACGCCATCCGGCCGTCTGTCCAGACGGTAATGTCCCTATAATGGCCGTGCCGCGAAATCCGGCCCCGCACGAACATCGAGAGGAGAGCAGTCTTGGCGAGATCGAAAACCACGCGCGCAGCGCCGGCCCCCGGCGCCGGCGTGATCTTCGCGTTGCGCGCGATCGGTCTCGTGCTGCTCGCGCGCTGGCTGTTCTCGATGTCCCAGATGGGCTATCGCGCGTCGCTGTCGGCGATGGTGTCGTCGCCATGGGCGTTCGTCTATCTCGTGCTGATCTTCCTGCTGCTCGCGCTGCCGGGCGCCGTCGCGCGCGCCGAGCGGCCGTTCCATCCGCTGCCGCAGTGGCTGCGACAGGCGCTGCGGGTCTTCGCGCTGATCGGTTTCCTGTTTGCCGTGTGGTCGATCGGCGCGTTCGCGTGGGCGGCCGGCTGGCGCCGTGCGCTGCACGCGGTGACGGCGACCAACGGCTGGCTCGTCGCCGCGCCGGCGCTGTATGCGGCGATCGTGTGGATGTGCCGCCCGCGGCCGCTGTGGCGCACCAACGTGGCCGCGCGCCGCTTCGCGGTCGGCCGCTACGCGATCTCGCTCGACACGCTCACGCGTACCGCGATCGTCTGGATGGAGAGCCGCAAGGTCGGCCAGTACGACGCGCGCGAACTGTCGGTCCGCTGGCCCGGCCGGAGCGCGGCCGCCGAAGCCGAGCAGGGTGCGCAGGCGGCCGCCGTGCCGCCGCGTCGCGGCAGCCTGTTTCGGCGGCCGAAGGTGGAGCTGCTGTGGGATTCGCCGGCGGCCGTCGGTCATAACCGGCAGATCGTGATGCGCGCGCCGCTCGCGACCGAGGGCGACCGCGTCGCGGTGCTCGCGCTCGACGCCGCGCTCAAGCAGATCGTCTGACAAGGCCTGCGCGGCGCGCGGGCGACAAGGAGGCGCAATGATCGTTCGCTGGTTGCTGGCAGCCGTTCACCTGATGGCGTTCGGCGTCGCGTTCGCCGCGATCGCGGGGCGCAACCGCGCGCTGCGCCGGCTCATCGCGTCGGCGCAGGCCGCCGACCTGCCCGGCGTGTTCAAGGCCGACGCGGCCTGGGGATTGTCCGCGCTGGTGCTGATCGCGACGGGACTCACGCGCGCGTTCGGCGGCTTCGAGAAGGGCGCCGCGTATTACCTTCACGAGCCGCTCTTTCACCTCAAGATGACCGCGCTCGTGCTGATCCTGCTGCTCGAGATCGTGCCGATGCTCGGGCTGATCCGCTGGCGCATCGCCGCGCGGCAGCAGCAGATGCCCGATCTGGGTCGCGCACGCACCTACGTGCGGATCGGCCACTGGCAGGCCGTGCTCGTCATGGTCATCGTGCTCGCCGCGTCGGGAATGGCGCGGGGGATCGGGGCGGCCGGCTAGGCCTGGCCGGGCAGGTGCGGCCGGCTAGTCTTTCGACCGGGCGGACCCGCCGCCCGGCTCGTCCCGTGCTCAGCGCACGAGGCAGGGGCGCTTGTTGTTGAACGTCCAACCCGGAATCAGATACTGCATCGCGGCTGCATCGTCGCGCGCGCCGAGCCCGTGCTGCTTGTACAGCTCGTGCGCGACCGCGACCGCATCCATGTCGACGTCGATGCCGAGACCCGGACGCTTCGGCACTTCCACGAGCCCGTTCTCGATCTTCAGCGGCTCGCGCGTCAGCCGTTCCCCGTCCTGCCAGATCCAGTGCGTGTCGATCGCGGTGACCTGACCGGGCGCGGCTGCCGCGACGTGCGTGAACATCGCGAGCGATACGTCGAAGTGGTTGTTCGAATGCGAGCCCCACGTGAGGCCCCAGTCGCGGCACATCTGCGCGACGCGCACCGAGCCCTGCATCGTCCAGAAGTGCGGGTCGGCGAGCGGGATGTCGACCGCCTGCAACTGCACCGCATGGCCCATCTGCCGCCAGTCGGTCGCGATCATGTTGGTCGCCGTCGGCAGCCCGGTCGAGCGGCGGAATTCGGCCATTACCTCGCGGCCGGAGTAGCCGTTTTCCGCACCGCACGGATCTTCCGCATACGCGAGCACGTGATGCAGGTCGCGGCACAGCCGCACGGCCTCGTCGAGCGACCACGCGCCGTTCGGATCGAGCGTCACGCGCGCTTCGGGGAAGCGCTCGGCGAGCGCCGTCACGGCTTCGACCTCGCGTGCGCCTTCGAACACGCCGCCCTTCAGCTTGAAGTCGTTGAACCCGTAGCGCGCATGCGCGGCTTCGGCGAGGCGCACAACCGCCTCGGGCGTCAGCGCGGCCTCGTCGCGTACGCGCGTCCAGTCGTCGGTCGCGCCGCGGCCATCGCGGTAGGGCAGCGCGGTTTGCGTGCGGTCGCCGACGTAGAACAGGTAGCCGAGCATCTCGACGCGCTCGCGCTGCTGTCCCTCGCCGAGCAGGGCGGCCACAGGCACGCCGAGATGCTGGCCGAGCAGGTCGAGCAGCGCGGCCTCGAGCGCGGTGACCGCGTGGATCGTTGTGCGCAGGTCGAAAGTCTGCAGGCCGCGGCCGCTCGCGTCGCGGTCGGCAAAGGTCCGCCGCACGTCGTTGAGCACCGCATGGTAGTTGCCGACCGGCTGACCGACGACGAGCGCGCGCGCATCCTCGAGCGTGCGGCGGATGCTTTCACCGCCCGGCACCTCGCCGACGCCGGTGCGGCCCGCGCTGTCCTTCAGGATTACGAGATTGCGGGTGAAGAACGGGCCGTGCGCACCGCTCAGGTTGAGCAGCATGCTGTCGTGGCCGGCGACCGGAATGGCTTGCAGGTCGACGATGCGCGGCGTGTCGTGGGAAGGCGAGGCAGTGACGGCGTTCATGGCGGCGATGGCGAAAGAGTGGGCAATGCCGTGCGGCAAAAGCTTTGCCGCGCGCGGCGGGAGGTGCGATCATTCGACAACCGACGTGCGCGGCGCGCAAGCCCCGCATGTCGACAGCAACCCGAAAGGGTGGGGGCGACCCGCTCGATGCCGGTGTCGCGGCAGACCGGAACAAACGCGGATGCGCGCTTCGGTCGACCGTGAAACCGGGCGCCGGCAGCCGCGCAGAAGCGCGAATGTCGGCCGATCGCGAACCACGGGACCTGGCAGGTGCTTGTACGCCGGCCTCGGTCGACAGGAGATCCGTGGCTCGATCATCAGTCGTCGGATGACTTGTGACGCAGTATAATGAATCATCGGCGTTCGCTCAAACCCCGCGTAAACCCTCGGCTCACATTACGATCATTCAAAAAGGAACCGGCCTCATGTCCGTGCCCACGCTTCCCGCAGCGCCGCGCCGTCGCGCACGCAGCCTCGCACAAGATGTCGTCGACGCGCTGACCGCGCAGATCGAAAACGGCACGCTGCGTCCCGGCGACAAGCTGCCGACCGAAACTGAAGTCATGGCGGCGCAGGGCGTCAGCCGCACGGTCGTGCGCGAAGCGATCTCGCGGATGCAGGCGAGCGGCCTCGTCGAGACGCGCCACGGCATCGGCAGCTTCGTGCTCGAACCGACGCGCCGCCAGACGCTCGGCATCGATCCCGCGACGATCACGACGCTGCGCGACGTGCTTGCCGTGCTCGAGCTGCGCATCAGTCTCGAAAGCGAATGCGCGAGCCTCGCGGCGCAGCGCGCGAACGATACCGACCTCGCCGCGCTGCGGCGTGCGCTCGACGCGATCGCGTCGGGGGCGGGCGGCGGCCGCGACACGGCCCAGCTCGATTTCCAGTTCCACCTGCAGATCGCGCAGTCCACCGGCAACCGCTACTTCGTCGACATCATGACGCAGCTCGGCGCGTCGATCATTCCGCGCACGCGCGTGAATTCGGCGCGCTTCGCCGGCGACGACCTCGAGCGCTATGTCGGCCGCCTAAATCACGAGCATGAAGATATTTACGAGGCGATCGCGCGTCACGACCCGGAAGCCGCGCGTGCCGCGATGCGCACGCACCTGACCAACAGCCGCGAGCGGCTGCGCCGTGCGCACGAAGCGGCCGAGGCGGAACGCGATACGCAGGCCAGCTGACGAGACGGCCCGCGCATTGCCGCGGGCGACGGCGAATATGCCGAAATAACATCAGTCATCGTATAAGATCGGCGCCATTGCGCCGATCGTTTTATTGCCGACTACCCATCCGTCGGTATCCGCATCGCGCGTGTGAAGGCGGGGCGGCGTTCCCGCCACGGCCCGCGCCCCGGCGGCCTGGCTGTCCAGGCCGCCCATCCCGCTCGATCAGCCTCCCTTCGTCACGATGGTCTTCCACGCACCGCTCTTCACCTGATACAGCGTCGACATCCCGCTCTTCAGCGAGCCGTCGCTCGCGAACGAGATGCGGCCGGTGACACCTTCGAAGTCGACTTTCTTCAACGCCGGGCGATAGACCTTCGGATCGGTCGAGTTGACCGCCTGCATCGCCTTGATCGCCGCCCACGCCGCGTCGTAGCCGAACTGCGCATACGACAGCACGTCGACACCGAAGCGCTTCTTGAACCGCTGCTCGAAATCCTTGCCTTGCGGCAGCTCGTCGAGCGGCCGACCGTATTCCCACGCCATCGCGCCTTCGGCGGCCGGGCCGGCGATCTTGATGAACTCGTTGTCCTTCACGCCGCCGCCGCCGACGAACTGCGCGTTCAGCCCGAGCTGGCGCATCTGCTTGATGAAGTTCGCGGCGAGCGAATCGAGACCGCCGAAGAAGATCAGGTCGGGATTCTTGCCCTTCAGGCTCGTGATCTGCGCGCGGAAGTCGACCGCCTGGTTGCTGGTGAACTCGCGGCCGATGATGTTGCCGCCGGCCGCCTTCACGGCCTTCTCGAACTCGTCGGCCTCGCCCTGGCCGAACGCGGTGCGGTCGTCGATGATCGCGATGCGCTTAGCCTTGGTCACGTCCACGGCGTACTTGCCCGCGTTGCCGGCGTTCTGGCCGTCGGTCGCGATCACCATGAACATGTTCGCGAGCCCGCGCGACGTGAGCGTCGGATTGGTCGCGGCCGGGTCGATCACCGGGATGCCGGCCTTGTCGTAGACCACCGACGCCGGAATCGTCGTGCCCGAGTTGAAGTGGCCGACCACCACCGACACGTTCTGGTCGACGAGCGCCTGGGCCGCCTGCACGCCGATGCGCGGGTCGGCCTGGTCGTCCTGTACGACGAGGTTGAAGTGCGCGGGCTTGCCGGCAATCTGGATCTTCTGCGCGGCCGCATCGTCGAGCGCGAGCTGCACGCCGTTCTGGAGATCCTTGCCGTAACCGGCGTTCACGCCGGTGAGCGGCGCGGCGAAGCCGACCTTCACGTCGGTCGAGTCGGCCGCCTGAGCGGCCTGTTGCGAGAGGAGAGCTACCGCGGATACGACCGATACCGACAACAGGGAATGACGCAATTTCATGTTCGTTCCTCTTGTTCTTACACCAGCGGGTGGATACCGCACGCAGCCGGCGGGCCGGGCGCGTGCGACGGGCGGGCGGTTCGACCGCTTCTCGGAATCGGGCGGGGAGGTCGGCATGCTGATGCTTCCCGGAAGAATCTCCCGTCAGGCTCTGCGAGGAGCCCCGATCGCCTCGATATATAGGTCGCCGATATGTGCGGGTCTTGGCAATTTGCCGCGCATTCGGTGCGGATTTGCGCATAGCTTCCACGCGAGCGCGGACGGCCGGTATCGGGAGTTTCCCGTCGCGAGCGCGACGGACGTGGGAGGCGGGCGGCGGTGCGGAGTTAGAACACGGCGCGGCCCGCCGGGGCCGCGCCGCGTCATGAGAGCCGTCAGTCGGACAGCGCGTCCGATGCGGCTTCGGCGTCGTCGTGCGCCGCGGTCGTGCGGATGGCCGGGTCGCTGGTGCTCGGGCGGCCGGTCTCGACGTGACCCGCGAAGCGGCGCTGGAAGCCGAGCGGCTTGCCGTCGCTGACGGTCAGGTCGTACCAGCCGTTGCTGCCGCGCAGGTCCCAGTAGTCGTCGACGTGCGTGCCCGGCTTGAGGTCGAACTCACGCGCATGGCCGTGGCCGTATGCGTTCGTCACCTTGAGCCGCACGGTTTTGTGGCCGCGGTTCATCAGGCGCAGCGTGATGTTGCCGTTCGCGACGTCGTAGCCGTAGATGACCTCGGGGTTGACGCTCGCGGGGCCGACCGCCAACGCGGCGGGGCTGCGGAAATGGCAATAGAAGCCGTTCGGGCCGTACACGTCGAGGTCGTACAGGCCGAGCGACGGCGCCGGGCTCCACGTGTCGGAAAGCCGCTTGCCGGCGTCGACCGTGTAGGTCCACGGGCCGTCGACGCGATTGCGCGCCTGAACCTGGAACGCCGCGCCCGCGGTGCCGGTGTTCGCGAAGGTCAGCCGGAACTGGCCGCTCGCGTTGTCGATCCGGCCGTGCACGAACAGTTCATACGGCAGCGCGCGCGCCGGACGCAGGCCGGCCTCCTGCTTCGGCAGATGCTGGACGACCGGCGGCACCGGGATGTAGTCGGGGTGACGGTTGCGGTCGGGCGGCGCGTAGCCGCTCGTGTCCGGGAGCTGCGGCCAGCTTGCGTCAGGCGTCGCGAAGTCGAACGCGGACGTCAGGTTGCCGCACACCGTGCGGCGCCACGGCGACACGTTCGCCGCGGTGACCGCGTACTGCGCGCCGAAGCGCGCTTCGATGAATTGCAGCAGCGACGTGTGATCGAAGGTCTGCGAACAGACCCAGCCACCCTTGGTCCACGGCGACACCACCAGCATCGGCACGCGCGGCCCGAGCCCGTACGGGCCGGCCATGTGCGACGCGTCGCCGGCGAACACCTCGTTGGTCGTCGCGACCGTCGACAGCCCGTTGTCGCGCGACTGCGGCGCGAACGGCGGCTGCACGTGGTCGAAGAAGCCGTCGTTTTCGTCGTACGTGATGAAGAGCGCGGTCTTGCTCCACACGTCCGGATTCGACACGAGCGCCTTCAGCACCTGCTCGATGTACCACGCGCCGTAGTTGGCCGGCCAGTTCGGGTGCTCCGAGTAGGCTTCCGGCGCGCAGATCCACGACACCTGCGGCAGCGTGCCGTTCTTCACGTCCTGCTGCAGCACGTCGAACAGCGTGCCGCCGGCGCTGATGTTGGTGCCGGTGCGCGCCTTGTCGTACAGCGGTGTGCCGGGCAGCGCGCTGCGGTACTGGTTGAAGTAGAGCAGCGCGTTGTCGCCGTAGTTGCCGATGTACGGGTTCTGCGTCCAGCCCCACGAGCCGTTCGCGTCGAGCCCCGTGCCGACGTCCTGGTAGATCTTCCACGACACGCCGGCCTGCTCGAGCACTTCCGGATAAGTCGTCCAGCCGTAGCCCTTTTCCTCGTTGCCGAGCACCGGGCCGCCGCCCGTGCCGTCGTTGCCGACGTAGCCGGTCCACATGTAATAGCGGTTCGGGTCGGTCGAGCTCGGGATCGCGCAGTGGTACGCGTCGCAGATCGTGAACGCATCGGCGAGCTGATAGTGGAACGGGATGTCGTCGCGCTTCAGGTACGCCATCGTCGTGGTGCCCTTGTTCGGCACCCACTGGTCGTAGCGGCCCTTGTTCCACGCGGCGTGCATGTCCTGCCAGCCGTGCGGCAGGTCCTGCAGGAACTGCAGGCCGAGCTTGTCGGCGCCCGGGTGGAACGGCAGCAGCTCGGCCGGACCGACCGGCTGGTGGAACACCGACTTGCCGTTCGCGAGGCGCAGCGGGCGCGGGTCGCCGAAGCCGCGGACACCGCGCATCGTGCCGAAGTAATGGTCGAACGAGCGATTCTCCTGCATCAGGATCACGATGTGTTCGATGTCTCGGATCGTGCCGGTACGGCGGTTCGCGGGAATGGCGAGCGCATCGCGGATCACGGGCGGGAACAGGTTCAGCGCGGCGGCGCCGGCAGTGCCGGCGGCGACGCGCAGGAAATCACGACGGTTCGATCGGGTCATGGTCGTTATCGTGCGTTAAAGGGGGGAGCCGGTTGGCGGGACATGCGGGAAATAACGGGCGCGTCCGCGGCGCAGGATGCGGCTGCGCCAGTCGTGCCGCCGCGAGCATAGCGAGTATTCGGTGTCATTCATGTGAAGTCCGGAAACGTTTGCACGCGCGGCATTGAACGGACAACGGCCGACGGTCGTGATGCAAGGGAAGCGGGGATGCGGACAGCGGGAAAGCGGATAGCAGAACAACAGGACAACAGGACAACAGGACAACAGGACAACAGGACAACAGGACAACAGGACAACAGGACAACAGGACAACAGGACAACAGGACAACAGGACAACAGGACAACAGGACAACAGGACAACAGAAAAGCAGATGGCGCGCGCCGGCGACGCGGATGCGGCGGCGTCAGGCGTCCGTCACCCACGCGCCGAACCATTCGCTCGGGCGCGCGATTTCATCCTGCGCGGCGACGAGTTCGAGCTCGTAGCGACGCGCGTCGTAGGTCGCCTTCACGACCGCGTGCACGGCCGCGAGCGTGTGCTCGAACGCGGCGCGCACCGAGTCGCCGCGCAGCCGGCGAGCGACGAAGATGGCGCTGGTGAGGTCGCCGACGCCGACCGGATGGCGCGGAAACGCATACAGCGGGCGCTGGCCGATCCACGCTTCGGTCTCGGTGACGGCGAGCATGTTGAAGCGGTCGGCCGGGCTGTTGCGGTCGTGCAGGTGCTTGACGAGGATGATCTTCGGGCCGCGGCAGATCAGCGCGCGGCAGGCGTCGACGGCTTCGGCGACGGTTTCGATGCGTCGCCCGGCGAGCTTCTGCAGCTCGGTGTGGTTCGGCGACATGCCGTCCGCGAGCGCCGGCATCTCCTGGACGATGAATTCCTCGACGCCGGGTTCGGGCCGGATGCCGCCCGTCTGGCCCAGCGCCGGATCGCAGAAGTACCACGCGTTCGGGTTCATCGCCTTCACCGTGCGCACGATCTCGACCGTCGCGCGCGCCTGCGCCGGCGAGCCGACGAAGCCGGACAGCACCGCGTCGCAGCGCTTGAGCGCGCCGATCGCGGCGACGCCGTCGACGAGTTGCTCCATCTTCGCGGCGTCGATCGCGCTGCCGGCCCAGTGGCCGTACTGCATGTGATTCGACAGCTGGACGGTGTTAAGCGGCCAGACGTTGACGCCGAGGCGCTGCATCGGGAACACGGCCGCGCTGTTGCCGGCGTGTCCGTAGATGACGTGCGACTGAATGCTGAGGACGTTTTTCATGAGCGTTCGCCTGCAGGCGTTTCAGGGTCACGTCACACGATACCCGAGATCGTCGCGTGCGCGGAAGTCGCGCGGTCATCGAGTGTTGCGCTCCGTCGTCAGCCCGACCGCGTAGAATCGCGGGGCGCGCAGCCGCCTGGTTGCCCGCGTGCGTTTCCCATTACCGTGATCGCCATGCCTTCGATTTGCAAGATGTTGTCCCTCGCGCGCGCCGCCGTGCTCGGCGCGGGTGTCGCTGCCGCATGCGCGACGCCAGCCACGGCCGCCGTCCCGGCGCCGGCCGGTAACGACGGGCCCGTGTACGGCCCCCGCCTGGAAGGTTTCGCCTATCCGGAGCCGGTGCACCGCTACGCGTTCGTGTCCCAGCGCGAAACCCTCGAGATGATGTACATGGACGTGCAGCCGGCGCACCCGAACGGCCGCACTGTCGTGCTGCTGCACGGGAAGAACTTCTGCGCGGCGACGTGGGAGGACACGATCGGCGTGCTGAGCCGCGCCGGCTATCGCGTGATCGCGCCGGACCAGATCGGCTTCTGCAAATCGTCGAAGCCCGAGCGCTACCAGTTCAGCTTCCAGCAGCTCGCGCGCAACACGCATGCGCTGCTCGAGTCGATCGGCGTGAAGTCGGCGACGATCGTCGGCCATTCGACGGGCGGGATGCTCGCGATGCGCTACGCGCTGATGTACCCAAAGGCGACCGAGCAGCTCGTGCTGGTGAACCCGATCGGCCTCGAGGACTGGAAGGCGCTCGGCGTGCCGCCGCTGTCGGTCGACTACTGGTATGCACGCGAGCAGAAGACGACGGCGGACGGCATTCGCCGCTACGAGCAGGCGACCTACTACGCGGGCAAGTGGGCGCCGTCCTACGAGCGCTGGGTGCAGATGCTCGCCGGCATGTATCGCGGTCCGGGCCGCGACGCGGTCGCGTGGGACTCCGCGCTGATCTACGACATGATCCTCACGCAGCCGGTGGTCTACGAACTCGGCGCGATCCGCGTGCCGACGCTGCTGCTGATCGGCGACAAGGACACGACCGCGATCGGCAAGGACGTGGCGCCGCCCGACGTGCACGCGAAGCTCGGTCGTTACCCGGAGCTCGCAAAACGCACGCAGGCGGCGATTCCCGGCGCGCAGCTCGTCGAATTCCCGGCGCTCGGGCACGCGCCGCAGATCCAGGACCCGGACGCGTTCCACAAGGCGCTGCTCGAAGGCATGGAGGCGGTGCACCCGCAGTGACGCCTGCACGGGCGCACCCGCCCGGTCAGCGGGTTTCGTTCGCGAGTTCGTCGCGGATCTGTGCCGCCAGTTCGAACGAGCGCACCCGCGCGGCGTGATCGTAGATCTGCGCGGTGATGATGACCTCGTCCGCGCCCGTTTGTGCGATCCGGTCGCGCAGCTTGTCGCGCACTGTGTCGCGCGAGCCGACGGCCGCGAACGACAGCGCGTGTGCGACGTTCGCGAGTTCGAACTCGCTCGCCTCGAGTGTGTCGACGGGCGGCGGCAGCTTGCCCGGCGTGCCGCGGCGCAGGTTGATGAACTGCTGCTGCAGCGATGTGAAGAGGCGCCGCGCCTCGTCGTCGGTATCGGCCGCGAACACGTTGACCCCGACCATCGCATGCGGTTTCGGCCACGCGGCCGACGGCCGGTACTGCGCGCGATAAAGCTCGAGCGCGCGCATCAGATAGTCCGGCGCGAAGTGCGACGCGAATGCGAACGGCAGCCCGAGCATCGCGGCGAGCTGCGCGCTGAAGAGGCTCGAACCCAGCAGCCACACGGGCACGTCCAGCCCCGCGCCGGGCACCGCGCGCACGCGCTGGCCGGGCACCGGTTCCGCGAAGTAGCGCTGCAGCTCGGCGACGTCGTCCGGAAACGCGTCGGCGCTGCCGATCAGGTCGCGGCGCAGCGCGCGCGACGTGGTCTGGTCGGTGCCAGGCGCGCGGCCGAGCCCGAGGTCGATGCGCCCCGGATACAGCGACGCGAGCGTGCCGAACTGCTCGGCGATCACGAGCGGCGCGTGGTTCGGCAGCATGATCCCGCCCGAGCCGACGCGGATCGTCTTCGTCGCGCCCGCCACGTGACCGATCACGACGGCGGTCGCCGCGCTCGCGATGCCCGGCATGTTGTGATGTTCGGCGAGCCAGTAGCGCCGGTAACCGAGACGCTCCGCGTGCTGCGCGAGATCGACGGTGTTGCGGAACGCCTGGGCGGCGTCGGCGCCGGCGGGAATGGGGGCGAGATCGAGTACGGAAAACGGAATCATGGGGTGGCCTTCGAAGGGGGTGCCCCTATGTGTTTCGTCAAGCGGTAGGGGCTGACTTGGGTTGGTAAATGGTGCCGTCGCGCAGCATGGCGAACAGGACGTCACAGCGTCGCCGTGCGAGCGCGATGAGCGCTTGGTTGTGGCGC